>CANNCS010000013.1 GCA_947503115.1 uncultured Marivita sp. | reverse complement strand
CCATGGAATCAGAGCGCGGGCGAGCTGGGAACCTCAGAAATCCCTAATGAGTCAGAAGCCAGCCCCTTTGGTATTACGTGTTCAATTCGTCCTCAATGTCTTGTTTCAGGAGCACGTTTGCCGCGCCCTCATCTCTTTCCAGAACTGCGTCAAGCAACGCCTTCTGGCGGTTCTTTCGGTTCGCCCAATTCAGCTTTCCCTCGCGCATCTGCGCTAACCTGAACCGGCGACTTTGGTCGAAGAACTTTTGGTGCAGTTTGATCAGTCGTGGACTGTCGCACGCTTCGATCAAAGCGTATGCGAAGGCCCGACAGGCCTCGTCCCATTGCAGCGCAGTCATGTCGTCCGGCGCGCTGGTCACGGCGGATTCCGCCTTTTGCAAAGCGTGGTGCGCCGCGATCAAACGCCCTTCCCAAGCCACATCACCCAACGCGATCGCACGCGAAAGTGCCACCCGCTCAATCTCAATGCGCACCAAAAGGATGTCACGCAAATCATCCTCTGTGGCCGAGGTCACTCGGAATCCGCGCTGGGCGGTCGCCTCGACCAGGCCTTCCGCAGAAAGTATCCGCAATGTCTCGCGCATAGAATGATTGGAGCCGCCATAGCGACGGCGCAATTCCTCTATCTTCAGCTTCTGGTCGGGCAGCAACGTTCCAAACGCAATGTCGCGCCTCAGGGTCGAGGCCAACAGCTCAACAATTGTCGCGTCATCCGTTTTTTGGATGGAAAACATTAGATTTGCACCGTAGAGATGAAAATATTGGATATTTATTGAATCCATACACATTGGTGTCAATCAGCGATTATTTGGGCCGTGGATATGGATGCGGCGGATCGCTGAAACCTGAACTTGGTCACAAGTGATCCAATAGGTTGCGGTGCGGCATATTTCGTTTGCTGCCGCCGTCCTACGATTTGATTGGCGATGGCCGCCATTATGTCAGAATGTCTCCAGTAGGACTGCACACTAGGACCGACCTCACCATGCCCAAGCCCGGAGCGCGAAAGGAACTTAACCTGAAATGGCTTGAGATTTTCCAGCTGTGTTCACGCAACGGGTCGCTCCGTGAAACCGCCCAAGAGGCCGGGCTGTCGATCAGCACGGTGTCGCATCACCTGCGCAGCCTCGAAGATCATCTTGGGGTCGAATTGTTCAACCATTCGCGGCGGCCAATGGTGCTGACACCGAAGGGCCACGTATTTCTGCGCGATATCGACATTGCCCTGCAAGCGATCAGAAAAGCCAAAGCGGAGGCGTCAGCCGGGAACCTGACCGAGGCCAGTTATCTCCGGCTCGGCACGATTGAGGATCTCGAAAGCGACGTCATCCCAGAACTCGCAGTTCACCTGTCGCAACGGATGCCCGATTGCGATTTTCTCTACCATACGGCCACCAGCCACGAGATCATCGAAATGCTGCGAGATCGGGAACTCGACCTTGGAATTGCGACACCGCCCCCGGACCGTTTGCCCGATCTACAGGACCAACCGCTGTTACGTGATCCGTTTGTCATCGTCTTGCCTGCAGGGGTGGAGCCATCGGTATCCGAGGTGCTGAAGGAAGGTTTCGGGCTTCCGTTTCTACAGTTTTCAAGCAACCTGATCATTGCCCGCCAGATCGAGGCACAACTGCGCCGGGTGGGGGTCACCCTGCCCCACAAATTCGAATGCGGCAGCAACCAGACCCTGATGGCGATGGTCGCGGCGGGCGCGGGATGGACCATCACAACGCCCCTACTGTTTTCGCGGGCCAAGCGGTTTCAACCCCGTTTGAGGATGCAACCATTTCCCGGCAAACGGTTTTCGCGGACGCTATCGTTAATTACGACGCCTGACTGTTCCCGCTCGGTTCTGGATATCGTGAACGGCAAGGTGCGTAATGCACTTGAAGCACAGGTGATACGACCGCTTGTAGAAACCGCGCCTTGGCTTGAGGACCAGTTCAAACTTGTGGACTGACCGCGTAAGGCTCACGCGAAAAGAATGTTGAATTTCTCTCGAATGGCACGGTCCTGTTCTGGTGTCAGGTAGTCCGGTCGGTGGGTCTCAAGGATTTCGCGGGCCTGCGCATTGGCCACCGCCCAGACGTCTTTCGCTCCCTTCTCTGCCCAGGTCCGAGGCTCATCACGATTGGCCAGCGCGGGATAGAAGTAGTCTCGCTCCATCGCTTCGAACGTATGCTGACCGCCTAGGAAATGCCCGTCACCCAACACCGCATCGACGATCGCATCATAGCCAAGATTAGCCTCATTTACTTCGATCCCACGCAGCGCGCGGTAGGTGTGTGAATGCATCTCATCATCCAGCACAAAGGCTTCGAAACTCGCACCGAGAAGTGACGCCGTCATGCCCGAGCTTTCATAGATGAGGTTGCCGCCCGCCAATGCTGCGGCCATTGATGTCAGTCCCTTTTCCATACCACATTGCGCATCAATGGCCTTTGCGTCGGTCATCGAACAGGCCACTCCCGAAGGCAGGCCCAACCAATTCGACAGTTGCGCAGAGGCCGCATTGAGCAGCGCCGTCTCGCCGCTTCCCCCAGCGAATGAACCTGTGCGTAGATCCACAACCAGCGGCCAGTTTGAGAACACCATGGGAAAGCCCGGCTGAATGGCGTGTACCATCACGAGGGACGCCAGCGTTTCGGCGAGCGACTGGGCAAGGAAACCCGCCAGCGTTGCGGGTGCAGTGGCCCCAGCCTGTGCCGCAGTGATGCAAGACATGGGAATGTTGTGCCGAATACACTCATACACGACGTCGACCGCATCCTCGCCATAGCGCAGAGGCGAGATGATGGGGCTGATATGGGCCTTCATGAAGGGGCGTTTAGAGAACGCACCGGGGCCACCTGCAGCTATGTCGAGCATCTCGACAATCGGGGCGACGTGTTCCGCCAGGGTAAAAGAGGTGGCCGTGGGTTTTGTGGTGTTGCGCAACAGGGCATAGACAGTGTTCACGTCGAGATCGAACGTGTCGGGCACATCAGTGGCCACGCAACAACGGGTGTACCAACTGATGTTGATCAACACGTCTTGCAAACGGGTAAAATCATGCAGATCGACCAAGGTTGCCGGGCGGTAGCGATGGGTTTCAAGATCCAATGCTTGAACCGCCGCACCCCCGGTTCCGAAATATACACGGTTGCCGCCAACTTCGATGGAACGCGCTGGGTCGCGCCCATGCATGGTAAAGGTTTTGGCCGCGTGGTCGACCGCGCGTTGTACCAGTGCCGGCGGAAAAAGAATGCGCTCATGCGGACCATCGCACGCTCCGGCCTTCAACAGATCGTTGCGCAGTCGGTCCGGCACCTCTCCAAGACCAAGATCAGACAACAATTTCAGCGCGGTGTCATAGATCGTATTGAGCTCAACTTCGGTCAGGGGCTTGTAGGCGCCACCCGGCTGCCCTGGCGGACAGGGGTTCAGCAAAGGCTTGGCCCGGCGTTTCGCTATCCGTTCCACGCGTCCGGCGCGTTTGGATCTTTCTACCACAGGGTTCGCTTTCATCAGTAAGGAACGGAGTGATCTGGGCAGGATATTGCGAAACCGGCAAGCCCTAGTCTTTATCTTCGAAATTTTCGAATTACAGTTACGGTATTGTCGAAATTATTATGATTTGATTGCCAGTTCTACAAAATCGCGCCTCTGTCGCGTGCGTAACTGGATGGAGACGGATCATGAAATCGCGCACCAAAGTTGTCATCGTGGGCGGCGGAATTGCCGGGTGTTCGACGCTCTACCATTTGACACAGGAAGGCTGGACCGACGTCGTCCTGATCGAACGGGACGAACTGACTTCCGGCACCACCTGGCATTCGGCGGCGCAGGTGACGAATTTCGGGATGAACCAGACGATGGTTGGACTGAAATCGCACTCCATCGCGCTTTACAAAAAGCTGCGAGATGATCCTGAATACCCGGTCGGCTACCACCATGGTGACGGCGGCATACGGCTGGCCAATACCGAAGCGCAAATGCAGGGATACCGACACTTCGCATCCATGGCGCGGGGAATGGGCGTAACCTTTGAAGTAATAGATGCCGAGGAATGCGCCCGTCGCCATCCACTGATCTCGACCGAAAACCTGTTGGGTGGACTGTGGGATGGAGAAGATGGAGATATCGACCCTGCGCAGCTTTGTCAGGCGCTCGCTTTTCATGCGCGCAAGGCAGGTGCCGAAGTATACCGACAGACAACGGTCACGGGACTAGTGCAAAAGGCCGACGACACCTGGACGGTTGAAACAGACAAGGGGGCGATCGACGCCGATATCGTCGTGAACGCCTGTGGCTACCGCGTGAACGAAGTCGGCGCGATGATGGGCGTGCATCACCCCGTTTCTTCGATGGAACACCAATATTTCGTGACCGAAGATATCGCGGCCATCGCCGAGGCTGGTCACCGTATGCCCCTGCTACGTTGCCCGATATCTGACTATTACTCACGTCAGGAAAAGGGCGGGTTGCTGGTCGGGTTTTACGAGCAGGATTGCAAATCATGGGGCATGAACGGGATCAGCCCAGACTTTTCGAACGACCTATGCCCCGATGATCTTGACCGGGTCATTGACGTTCTGGAGGGCGCCTTCGCGCGGATGCCGGTGCTGGCCGAGGTCGGCATCAAGCGGGTGGTCAACGGTCCCATCACCTACACGATCGACGGTGCACCGCTAGTCGGCCCCATCCCCGGCAAACGCAACGCGTTCTGCATCATTGGACTGCGGGCCGGGCTGGGCGAAGGCGGTGGGCATGGCTGGCTTCTGGCGCAGCAAATTGTTCATGGCGAGGCGTGTTATGACACTTGGTGTCTCGATCCGCGTCGCTTCACCGGACATGCAAATGTCGAAATGACAGCCCTTAAAGCCATTGAGGATTACCAGAACGAGTTTCGGTTTCACTTTCCGCACGAACATCGCCCAGCTGGTCGTCCAGCCAAGACAACGCCTCTGACACCAGTACTGGCGGCAAAAGGGGCTGAATTCACCGTGGTGAACGGCTGGGAACGCGTCGATTACATCAAACCATCGCCAGAGTTTCACCCTAATCTGTCCTTCAACTTCGACGAAACATTCGAAGTCGTGGGCGCCGAAGTGCAGAATGTGCACGAAAATGTGGGGCTTTGCGAAGTCAACGGATTCAACCGTTTGGAAATCACAGGAACAGATCGCCACCAATTCCTTGACCGCATGTTCTGTGGCCGCGTGGCAAAACGTGATGGGCGTGTCGGGTTGGGTTATCTGCTGAACCATCACGGCATGGTCAAAGGAGAAGCGACAGTCGCGAACCTACCCGCCTCTGACCGTGGCCCCGACCGAGTGTGGTACGGATCAGCCGCCGCCAGCGAATATCATGACATGGACTGGTTACAGGCGCATCTGCGACCGGATGAGGATGTCCAAATCCGAAGTCTGACCAACCAGCAGACCATTCTCGTTTTGGCGGGCCCCAAGTCACGCGATGTGATGCAAAGTGTCAGCCGGGCGGATTGGTCAAAAGATGCCTTTCCATGGCTGTCGGTGCGGGAATGCTTCATCGGCTTTGCCCCAGCGACCGTGATGTCCGTCAGTTTTTCGGGCGAACTTGCCTATGAAATCCACATTCCCAACGAAGCACTGTATGCGGCTTACCTTGCCCTCCAAGAGGCAGGTCAAGCACATGGAATACGGCTCTTCGGCGCTCGCGCAGTAGACACGATGCGGTTGGAAAAAGGCTTTCTGCATTGGAAAGCCGACCTTCTGACCGAGTTCGACCCGTTCGAAACAGGGCTAGGCCGTTTCGTCAAAATGGACAAAGCGCATTTCGTTGGCAAAGAGGCCTTGGAACAGCGGCGCAACACCGGATCGAGCAAACGATTGGTGACCTTGAAAGTCGAAGCAAACCATGCCCCTGCCCCCCCCGGCGCGTCAGTGATGTCTGCTGGTAAAGTTGTTGGAACGGTCACCTCTGGCGAATGGGGACACCGAATTGGAATGAACCTCGCTTACGCCTTTGTCGAAAATGCTTTTGCCGAAGTCGGCACGATGATCGAATTGGACCTGTGCGGCGACATGACCGCGGTTCAAGTCATCGCACCATCGCCCTACGATCCGGGCAATACGTTAATGCAAGGATAGTGCGCCCCCCACAACCACACGCCAGTCTTTAGTCTCCGAATTGCGCATTGCAACGAAACGATGACTGGCAAACCTACAGGACGCGCCGCCGCCAATTTGGATAAACGGCGTCGCTACCCTTGGCGTGTCTTACAATTACGCCGCCAGAGCCGCCTCGCGCCTGAAGAACGTATAGTAGAAAACCGGGGCCGCCACGAGCGTCAGCACAGATGCAAAGGCAAGCCCCCCCATGATCGTCACGGCCATTGATTGGAAGAACGCGTCCCAGATCAACGGCAACATCCCCAGAATGGTCGTTACTGCCGCCAGAACAACGGGGCGCAGACGCGAGGTAGAAGCCTCCACGATGGACGTTTTCAAATCCTGATCTGGCTTTTCGGCGCGTACAATATCAATCTCTTCCACCAGAACGATGCCGTTTTTGATTAGCATCCCTGACAGAGACAACAGGCCCAGCAACGCAGTGAAGGTGAACGGGAAACCAGTACCCAGCAACGCCAGACTGACACCGTTCACGGACATCGGCACCAGCAGCCAAATGATCAACGGTTGCCGCAACGCGTTGAATAGCAAAACGGAAATCACCACCATGATAATCAGGCTCATCGGCAATTGCCGCCCAAGGCTCGCCTGCGCGTCAGACGAACTTTCCAGCTCTCCGCCCCACTCCATCTTGTAGCCCCGGGGCAGTTCCATCGCCTCGATGGTCTCAGTCACCTCAGCCTGTACCTGCGCGGCGGTCAGCCCTTTGACGGTATCCGCGCCAACCGTAATAGTCAGCAACCGGTCACGCCGCATCAGAAGCGTGTTCTGCGCCTCAAAGATTAGCCCATCCGTCACCTGTTCCAGCGGCACAAAGCTTTGCGCGTTTTGCGCATAGACCACTTGATCGATCAGCGCGAGTTCCGCTTCGGGATCAGCCCGCAGCACGATCGGGATCTGTCGGTCACCCTCGCGATAAACAGCAGACTGGATCCCCGTTGTCGCAAATCTCAGGATCGAAGTGATATCATCACGGGTGATCCCGGCCTCTTGAGCGCGGTCAGTGGCATAAACCGGCTTGAGCACAAGTTCCTGCTCTCGCCAGTTGATGCGCGGGGCGACAATGTTGTCAGACGCCGCCGTAAACCGCGCCATCGCCTCGTCCGCGAGATCGCGCAGAACCACCGCATCTGGCCCTGAGAACCGCACCTGGATCGGGTCACCGCCACCGGGACCAAAGGCCAGACGCTTGGCGCGAAATTCGCCTTGCGGCAAACTTTCGGCCGCGAACGCCTCAAGCTCTGCGATCAGTGGCGCAATCTCATCAATGCTGTTGGTTCGAACGATGATATGGCCATAGCTCGGGTTCGGGTCTTCAGCCTGATAGGTCAGCATGAACCGATCCGCACCGCGCCCCACAAAGGCCGAAGCCGACACCACGTCGTCCTGCCCGGAAAGCCACTCTTCGAACACCATCAGGTCTCGCGAGGTCTCGTGGATCGACGCCCCCTGCTCCAGCTTGTAGTGGACAAAAAACAGCGGGGTGTTGCTATCAGGGAAGAACTGCTGCTTGATTTGACCGAACAACATGAAGCAGACGACGGTAATCCCGATCAGACCGACAATGACCAGCCACCAAGCCCGCAGCGCGCCTTTCAGGATTGCCCCGTAGAGGCGGAACATCAGACCACCGTAGGCATTGTCATCGTCCGCGGCGCCGCGCTTAAAAAAGTAGTGCCCGAGCAATGGCGTGGCCGTCAGTGCCAGCACCCATGACAGCAGCAGCGAAATTCCGATCACAGCAAACAACGAGAACAGGAACTCCCCGGTTGCATCAGGGCTAAGCCCGATGCCCGCAAAGGCCATGATCCCGATCACCGTCGCCCCCAAGAGCGGGATTTGCGTCTTGCTCGCAGCTTCGTCGGCCGCCTCGCGGCTATCTTTGCCCCGCCGCATAGCGATTTGCATTCCCTCGGCCACAACGATGGCGTTGTCCACCAACATCCCCATAGCGATAATCAACGCACCCAGAGAAATCCGCTCCATCTCGATGGAAAAGATCGCCATAAAGAACAACGTACCTACAACCGTCAAAAGCAGCGTAACGCCGACAACGACTGCAGCGCGCCACCCCATGAACAGCGCCAGAACGATCACCACGATTGTGACCGACATAGCAAGGTTGATCAGAAATGCATTCGACGCTTCTTCCACCACCACGTGTTGTTGGTAGATCGGCTGTAACTCTACACCCACGGGGATTTGCGGTGCCAACTCAGCCAGTTTGGCATCAGCGCGCTTGCCCACATCAACGATGTTCTCCGACCCGATCCCAGCGATGCCCAACGTAAACGCCTCGACCCCGTTGTGACGGATGATCAGCGACGGCGTATCTTCGCGGGCGCGACGCACCTCGGCAAAGTCAAAAAGGTTGAGCACCTCTCCACCGACACCAACGGTCAATCCCGCGATCTCTTGCACGGTATCATAGCCATCTGGCCCTTGGATCAGGGTGCGCCCGTCCACATTCTGAATCGATCCGCCATCCACAACCGAATTGGCCGTGGTCAGTGCGCTTTGAATCGCCGTAGGAGGGATGTTCAGGTTGGTGCTCAGAACAGGGTCAGGTTCGACATAGATCACCTCGTTCGGCACCCCTGACAGTGCCACATCAGCCACCCCGTCCACAGTCAGAAGTTCGCGCCTTAGGAACGTCGACAATTCGTAAATCTCTGCATCAGAAAAGCCGGGCGCGGTCACGGCATAGTAAATGCCGAACACATCCCCAAATCCGTCATTCACAAACGGCTGTCCTGTTCCCGAAGGCAGTTGCGCCGCAGTCACCCGATTCCGCAGCTTGGTCCAAATCTCTGGCAGTTCCTCACCGTCATACTGGTCTTTCATGTCCACGCTGATGCGCGATTGGCCCGGCTGGTTGACCGATCGAACCTCCTTGACCTCGGACATCTTCTGGATCTCGGATTCCAGAGGCTCCGTCACCTCGCGCGCCACCTGCTGCGCGCTGGCACCGGGGTATTCGGTGACGACCACTGCGGTCTTGATGGTAAAAGCTGGGTCTTCCAACCGACCCAGCGAAAAAAAGCCCCAGATGCCCCCTAGAAGGGCAGCCAGCATGATAAGCCACGTGATGATCGGGCGATCGATCGAGGATTTAGCGATGTTCATAGCCCAGCACTCAGTTCGAGAACCCGGTGAACCGCTTCACGCGATCCCCGTCGGCCAATTGACTGGCCCCGCTTGCGACGATCTCTTCACCCGGTTCCAACCCATCGGTGACGCGCACCTCGCCCCGAATGGTCGGTTCTACCGTCACCGGTCGTCGGGCGACCGTGCCTTCATCCGCCCCAGTCGGCGTGAACACCATCACGGTAGTGCCGCCATCATTGGTCGTGCTGACAGCTGACGCCGGGATGATGATATCCGGCGATCCACCGTTTAGCGTGGCGTAAACGGTCACCGATGATCCCGGCAGGATAATCTGCCCCTCGGGCGGCGACATGCCCAGCGTGATTTGATAGGTCTGCCCAACCTGCGAGGTCTCTGCATTGAACTCGCGTGGGGTCACAGGATAGCGCGTGTCCTCGGTGGGAAACTGCGCCCACAGTTCAACACTGGGGTCAGTTCCTGCGCGCTGAAACAGCACTTCGGGCACGTCGATCTCGATCCGCAGGTCGGACATGTCGTGCAAACGCGCGACAGGTGTCCCTGCTGCGATAGTCGAATAATTCGCCACGTTCCGTGCTGCGACCAACGCATCGAAGGGCGCCAAAAGGGTTGCATTGTTCAACTCACGTTCGGCATTGCGTACCGCAATATCAGCTAGCTGCAACGAGGTTTCGGCATCGTCCACCGACACTTGGCTCACAGTGCTGCCCTGCAATTTCTGCAACCGTTCCACCGTGCGCTCGGCCTGATCCTTCTGCACCCGTGCCTGATCGAGTGCGAGTTCGAATGGCTCAAGATCAAGCTGCGCCACCACTGTGCCTTTGTCGATCCGTGCGCCTTCAATCAGCGGCAACTCAAAGATCTGGCCACCAACCTGAAACGCCAGATCGACCGTTTCCCGCGCCACAACATGCCCGAAGAACTGCCGAGTCACGGCCCCATCTTCAGATTGCACCTCAAGGATTTTGGCAAGACGCATGTCCTGCGCCATAGAGGCTATCGGGCTGAGAACCAGAAAAAGAACAACAAAAAAACGGCCCATGACAGATCTCCAGAAGTGGCGCGATACTAACACGGCAACGAACTATGTTCTGTGACGTTCCCGCAAAACTTCGGCTCTATCTAAACTGAACAGTTCATTTTTCCAGATCTAATCCTGCGCGATTACATGAAACATCTGTGCGCTGATGCGCAGCTCTCTGGTCAATACAGCCAGAAAAGCGTGATCGCCGGGAAAAGCACGAGTAGGATCACCCGCACCAGATCAGAGGCCACAAACCAAATCACTGCCTTGTAAGTCTCCATCATCGGTGTGCTTCGATCCATCGAATTGATGATGAACAGGTTCATCCCAACCGGAGGCGTGATCAGCCCGACTTCGACCACAATCAGCACAAGAATACCGAACCAGATCGCCACCCACTCGGCTTCGATCCGGTTCGCCATACCTTGCGTCATGCGAATATCCAGCGCCTGCATCTGTTCTCGGGTCAATTCAACCCCACCCGCAATTGCGGTATTGATCGATCCCAGCATGTCCTGCGTCATCTCCTCGGGAATGCCTGCCTCCAACACCTCGCGCGCCGCATCTGCCTGCATCAGGGCCAAATCAACAAAGCCGAAATCCATGACCGAGATCACTGGGAAAAAGATTGGGATGGTCAACAAAATCATCGACAGGCTGTCCATCAAACAGCCAAAGACAAGATAGAACAACAGAATCAGCGATAGCACCATGAATGGGCTCAACCCCATTTCAACCACCCAGTTCGACAACTCCTGTGGCACCTGCGTCAGCGCAAGGAACCCATTGTAAAACGCAGCCCCCAACACGATGAAAAAGATCATCGCAGTGCTGACAGCGGTCTGAATGATGCTCTGCTTGAACACATCCCAGCTTAGGTTTCCCGACACCAGCGCGATCAACCCGGTGCCCGCAGCCCCCACTGCAGCGCCTTCCGTCGGGGTAAACCAGCCAAGGTAAATGCCACCGACGACAAGCCCGAACACCAACAGAACCGGCCATACATCGACCAAAGCGCGCACCCGTTCACCATAAGGCACCGGGTCACGATGCCCTGCCGCGTCTGGATGCCGCCGCACATAGATCGAGATGGTGATCATATAGCCGATGGCCGCCAACACACCGGGAATGAACGCTGCCAGAAACAGCTTGGCGATATTCTGTTCGGTCAAGATCGCATAGATCACAAGGATCACTGACGGCGGGATCAAGATGCCCAGTGTGCCCCCAGCCGCCAAAGTGGCAGTCGAAAAACCACCGGAATAGCCATTGCGCCGCAACTCAGGCAGCGCCACACGGCTCATTGTGGCAGCAGTGGCCAGCGACGACCCACAAATTGCGCCAAAGCCCGCACAGGCCCCGACCGACGCCATCGCCACCCCACCCTTGCGATGGCCCAGCCAAGATTCCGCCGCCTTGAACAGCGCCGAAGACATGCCGGACAAGGTCGCGAACTGCCCCATCAGCAAGAAAATCGGAATAATCGACAGAGAATAGCTGGAGAACGTTGAATATGTCTCGGACTTGAGCCGCGCCAACACCACGTCCGGGCTGCCCAACGCCAGCCAAAGACCGCCAATCCCGCACAGCATCATCGCCAGCCCAATCGGCGCGCGCAGAAAGATCAGCGCAAGCAAAATTGGAAAGGACCAAATACCCAGCTCAAGCATGCTCATGTCGCATCCGCCCCCGACGCCGGCAGGATTGAACGTCCCGTCGCCGCGTAGGTCACCCGCCCCACGGAACAATAAAGAGCCGTGACAGATGCCACCAAGGCAGCCACGAAACTGGCGCCATAAGCCCACCAGATCGGGAATTGCAGTAGGAATGTGGTCTCACCATTGCCCAACTTGTCCAGCAACCCGGCGCTCAACCGCCACGTAATCAGCAAGATCACCAAAGTCAGAACGACATCCCAAAACGCGATCAGCCACGCGTTGGCCTTATCTGACAGCCGCGACGTGAACACATCCACCGTCGCATGGCCTGCGTACAGCTGGCAGATTGGCAGAAACGCAAAGATTGAAAACGCGATACCGGCTTCAACAAGCTCGAAATCCCCGGTCACGGGGCCAACGCCACTTGCGATCAACCCATCTGCAAGGCTTTGCGACATCCCTGTCAACCAACCGGAATGCCCCATGGAATTCAGACCACGCCCCAGAACCGACACGCAGGTCAACAGGACAAGCCCAACCATCACGATACCACCAAGGATCGCCATAGCCCGCGCAAGGCGTTCGATCGCCGTCTTCATGTCGCTCTGCCTCTCGCAGTCTTGAACGCCGCCCAACCCATTGGCCGGGCGACGCAGCACGCATTACTGCGTGTCGTGCTTTTGCAAAAGTTCATTCGCCCGCGCGATCAGAGCATTTCCGTCGATTCCCTTTTCATCCATCTCGGTGATCCACTCAGCCGTTGTCGCGGCCGCAGCCTCACGCCAAGGACCAGAATCCGCTTCCGAAATAGCGATCAGGTTGTTGCCCATGTCCAAAGCCGCCTCACGGCCCGGACCATCGTCCAACTGCATCTGCGCGCCCGCCATACGGCTAAACTCGGCACCAGACTGAGAATCGATCGCGGCCTTCAAATCATCCGGCAGGCTTTCGTACTTTTCCTTGTTCATCGCGAAGATGAACGTGGTGGTGTAAATCGCATTCCCTTCGAACTCGGTGTGGTTCTCCACCAGCTCCGCCACCTTGAGCGCCCCTGTGACTTCCCAAGGGATCACGGTTGCATCGACCACGCCTTTCGACAGCGCTTCCGGGATCGCCGGAACCGGCATGCCTACGGTGGTCGCGCCAAGATTGGTGAACAGCTTGTTTGTCACCCGCGTCGGAGCACGCAGTTTGACCCCGTTCAAGTCCCCTGGCACCTCAATCGGATCGGCGGAATGGATCACGCCGGGGCCATGCACCCAAACGCCAAGCACTTTGAAATCGGCAAAGTCCTGATCCATCATCTGCTCATCGGCCAATTCCCAATAAGCCGCCGACATGTCGCCTGCGTCCGTCATGGTGAACGGCAATTCGAACACCTCGGCCCGCGGAAAACGGCCCGGCGTATAACCCGCCACAGTCCAGATGATGTCAGCCACGCCGTCAATCGCCTGGTCGATCAGCTGCGGCGGCGTGCCACCCAGCTGCATCGAAGGGAAATGCTGGATCTCGATCCGGCCACCCGACGCTTCCATCACGCGATCCGCCCAAGGAACCAATACGTTTTTCGGCACATTGGCCTGCGCCGGCAAAAACTGGTGCATCCGCAATGTGACCTCTTGGGCAAACGCCCCTGTTCCCAGCGTCAGCGCCAGTGCCGTGGTACCAGCGAGCTTGAGAAATGCGCGCTTGATCATGGTGAACTCCTCCCTAATGACTGCCGGCATAAACGCACGAAGATCAGGCCGATTCCAAGGGAAATCTATCCGCGCCCGATATAGGGCATGGTGGTCGCCATCACTGTCATGAACTGCACATTGGCATCTAGCGGTAGGCTGGCCATATGCAGCACCGACGACGCCACATGCGCCACATCCATCACCGGCTCCACTGCTGTGCCCGCCGCTTCGGCCTGCGCCCGCAACCCATGCACGATTTCGGTCTCCGCATTGCCGATGTCGATCTGCCCGCAAGCAATGTTGAACGGTCGCCCGTCCAGCGACAGAGCCCGCGTCAAACCGGTTATCGCATGTTTCGATGCCGTATACGGCACCGACCCCCAACGCGGTACATGCGCCGAGATCGACCCATTGTTGATGATCCGCCCCCCTTGCGTATCCTGCATCCGCATCCGCGCGAACGCCGCCCGCGCGCACAGGAAACTGCCCGTCAGGTTCACATCGATACAGCGGGTCCAATCCTCCAGCGGGATCTCATCGATGGTCGCGCCGAATACACCCGTGCCCGCGTTGTTGAACAGCGCATCAAGTTGACCCCAGCGCTCCATCACCATGGTAAAGGCGGCATCCACCGCCGCCTCATCGGTCACGTCGCATGGCAGCGCCAGCGCTGCCTCCGATCCCGCCGCGATCGCCTCCAGCGGCGCGGCCCGTCGCCCGATCAGCCCGACATTCCAACCCGCTTCAAGAAACGCCTCAGCGCAAGCCTTGCCAATACCGCTGCCCGCACCTGTGATGATGATCGTCTGTCCCATGATACAGCCCCTAATTCATCTTGCCCATAAACTCCGGGGGAGTCGCCCAACGGGCGACGGGGGCAGCGCCCCCAACCCTGTCAGTGATTGTCGCGCGGCAAATCCTTGGCGATCCGCTGATAGGCCGTCGCCAGCTCAAGGCACCCACCATCCGCCAACTGCCCGACATGGCGACGATAAATCTCCTGCCACGGCGTCTGGTTGACGATCTTCGGCGCCTCCCAAGCCGCCTTGCGTGCCTCCCATTCCGCCGCGTCCACAAGTGCATTTAACGTCGACGCGTTCAGATCCAACCGCACCTGATCCCCGGTCTGCAGATAGGCAAGTCCGCCGCCCACCACCGCCTCGGGCGATGCGTTCAGGATCGAAGGGCTTTCCGACGTGCCGGACTGCCGCCCATCACCGACTGTCGGCAAATGGTTAACGCCCGCCTTCACCAGCTCATCTGGCGGCTGCATGTTCACCACTTCGGCTGATCCAGGATAACCGACACACCCCACATTGCGGATGAAAAGAATGCATGCCTCGTCAATTGCCAAAGCCGGATCATTGATCCGATCATGATAATCCTCTGGCCCTTCAAAGACGATGGCCCGCGCCTCGAACACGCCTTCGGCGCCAGGCGTCGACAGGAACCGCATGCGGAAGTCCGGAGAGATCACGGAGGTTTTCATCAAAGCTGAATCAAACAGGTTTCCAGACAGCACCTTGAACCCTGCCTTGTCGCGCAGCGGTGCGTCATAGGTGGTGATCACGTCGCGATCCAGGCTCTCCCACGTCGCCAGCACGTCCGCCAACGACTGCCCCGAGGCGGTCATCACCCCATCATGCAACCGCCCAGCCTTTCGCAACTCGCCCATCACCGCAGGCACACCACCCGCCCGATAAAAACTCTCGCCCAGATATTCACCTGCGGGCTGCATATTGACCATCAAAGGCACGTCAAACCCGATCTTCTCCCAATCGGTCACGTCCAGTTCGACCCCGGCATGACGCGCAATCGCCTGCAGGTGCGGCGGCGCGTTGGTCGATCCACCAATGGCGGCATTGACCACAATCGCGTTTTCAAACGCCTCACGGGTCAAAATGTCCGAGGGCTTCAGATCATCGAGCACCATCTGCACACAGCGTTTGCCAGTCTCATAGGCCATCGCCATCCGTTCTCGGAACGGTGCTGGGATCGCCGAATTGCCCGGCAAGGACATGCCCAACGCCTCGGCCATCGCGTTCATCGTCGACGCAGTTCCCATCGTGTTGCAATGTCCCAATGACGGTGAAGAGGCACAGGCAAGTTCCATGAATTCCTCGTAGCCGATCTCACCTCGGGCCATCAGACGCCGCCCTTCCCAGATCGTCGTCCCCGATCCGGCGCGCTTGCCCTTGTACCAGCCATCCAGCATCGGCCCGCCATTCAACGCAATCGCAGGAATATCCACCGTCGCCGCTCCCATAAGCTGCGCCGGCGTGGTCTTGTCACAACCTGTGGTCAAAACCACCCCGTCGATAGGATACCCATGCAGCACTTCGACAAGGCTCAGATAGGCCAGGTTCCGATCCAACGCCGCTGTCGGGCGCTTGCCGGTCTCCTGAATTGGGTGCACCGGGAACTCCATTGGAATGCCCCCGCCATCACGGATGCCCGCTTTGATCCGGTCCATCAGAAAGACATGGATCTTGTTGCACGGTGCCAGATCAGATCCGGTATTGGCGATCCCGATGATCGGTTTATCTGCCTGCAATTCGCCTTGGGTAAAGCTCTGATTCTGATACCGCTCAAGGTAGAGCGCCGTCATGCCCGGATTGTTGGGATTGTCGAACCATTCCTGTGACCGGAACCGCTTTTTCGCTCGCGTATCGGACATCTGATCTCTCCCCTCATCTGTCCCAAGCGTTCTGGACAATCCGCGCGCCAACGGCAAGTGTCAGCGCAAACAACAAGCAGGAGAATTTCCATGATCGAACGCCAGGACATCGGCCAGCGGATGAGCAAAATCGTAAAACACAACGGCACCGTCTATCTCTGCGGTCAGGTGGGTGCAGGCGACAGCGTGACCGAACAGACACAGGATTGCCTCGCCCGCGTCGATGCGTTGTTGGAAAAAGCCGGATCGTCCCGAGAACAGATCCTGCAAGCGATCATCTGGGTCGCCGACATGGCCGATTTCGCTGAAATGAACGCCGTCTGGGACGCCTGGGTGCCCAAAGGCCACGCCCCCGCCCGGGCCTGCGGGGAGGCCAAGCTGGCCCGCCCCGAGCTAAAAGTCGAAGTGATCGTGACCGCAGCTTACGAATAAAGCCCAGCGGTTCGCGCCCGAAGCTGCACCAGTGCCAGCACCGTATCAATCGTCGGTGTTGGCACACCAACCACGCGGCCCAGCTCCTGCACCGACCCGACAAGCGCATCGATCTCCATCGGACGGCCCTGATCCAGATCCTGCAACATCGACGTCCGGTGCGCGCCAACAGCCGCACCGCCATCAATCCGCCGCTCCACATCAATCGGGAACTTCACACCCAGCGCCTCGGCAATCTCCTGCGCCTCGAGCATCATGCCCTTGGCCACAGCGCGCGTGCCAGGATCGGTGCACAGCACATCCAGTGTCGCATGGGTCAACGCCGAGATCGGGTTGAACGACAGGTTGCCCCAAAGCTTCACCCAAATCTCGTCCCGCAAACGCGGCCGCACAGGTGCCTTCAACCCCGCCGAAGACAAGGCCTTCGACAACGCCAAGGCGCGCTCGGATTTCGACCCGTCCGGCTCGCCCAGTGAAAAGCGGTTGCCTTCGATATGCTTGACCACACCCGGCTCAATCACTTCTGCCGCCGGATAGACGACGCAGCCAAGCACCCGGTCCGGCCCAAAACCGTCCCATTGCGCATTGCCTGGATCCACACTCTCCAGCCGTGTGCCTTCGTGGTCGCCACCGATCTTGTGGAAATACCACCACGGCACCCCGTTTACACCGGACACAATCGTGGTGTTCGGCCCAATCAGCGGCTTCATCTTGTCCACAATCGGCGGCACCGAATGCGCCTTGAGCGTGACAATGATGTAATCCTGTTCGCCCAGATCGGCCGGATTGTCCGACGCGGTCACGGACACAACTGTTTCCTCACCACCCTCTTCGATCAGCTTCAGCCCATTGGCTTGCATCGCCGCAAGATGCGGCCCTCGCGCCACAAGGCTCACATCGGCCCCGGCCTGCGCCAGTTTAACGCCCATATAGCCGCCAATAGCGCCTGCTCCGAACACACAAATCTTCATCGCTCACCCCAGAACGATCCGCCCGAATTCCGCGAACCGCCCCTCCTTCATCTTGCCAAGTAAACTCCCGCCGGAGGCTCCCGTAGAAGCCATCCGACGCATCCTCACAGGTTCAGCTCATGCAGGCTCAACCAGCCCCAGCTTTTCCGCCAGACCGATCCGCTGCATCTTGCCTGTCGCCCCCTTCGGGATTTCGTCAAGGATAATGACCTTGCGCGGCACCTTGAAGTCAGCCATGCGGCTGGCCGCAAAGTCGCGGATCTCGCGCTCGGTCGCCTCAACCCCATCCTTAAGAACGACGGCTGCAGCCACCTCTTCACCCAACTTGGGATGCGGCAATGCAAAGGTCACCACCTGCGCAATCGCTGGGTGATCCAGAAGCACGCCATCCACCTCAAGCGGCGAGACTTTCTCGCCGCCGCGATTGATGATTTCCTTCAATCGCCCTGTGAGATGCAGGAACCCATCCGCGTCGAACGCGCCTTGGTCGCCCGTGCGAAACCAGCGCTTGCCATCGGCTTCAAAGAAGTTCTTGGCATTGGCGTCAGGATTGCTCTCGTAACCCGGTGTCACGTTCGGGCCGGAAATCACCACCTCGCCGGTGCTATCAATCAACCGGTTCTCGGCCTCATGTGCCACACGCACTTCGGGGCCAGCAGCCACACCCACGGCACCGGGTTTCTGCCGGTCAAACGGGTTGCAACACATCTGGTGCGCCGCTTCCGTCATACCGTAAGCCTCAATCACCGGGGCATTGAAAGTCTCGCGCAACGCTTCCATCACCTGCCCGGGCAGACTCGCCGAGGACGAACGCAGAAAACGCAGCGGCACCTCTTCGATCACATCAGCATTGCGGCCCGCGCGACTTAGGATCGCCTGATGCATGGTCGGCACGGCGGTGTACCATGTCGGTGTCGCATCCCGCATCCAGCCAAAGAAGCGCAGCGCGTCAAAGCCCGGCGCACACCAGATCGACGCCCCCACCGACAGCGATGCCGACACGGCCGCCAACAAACCATGGATGTGAAACAACGGCATCACGTTCAGGCAGCGGTCGCCCGACGACAGGTTCAAAGAGGCTGCGATATTATGCGCTGACGCCGCTACGTTCGATTGCAGTAGAGGTACGATCTTAGGCCGTGATGTGGTGCCCGACGTGTGCAGGATCAACGCCACGTCGTCATCTGTCGGATCGCTTGCAGCAAGCGCCTCCCCGGTGGCCCCATCGGCTGCCAATGCGAATGACCCCGCCGCAGCACCGTCTGCCACAACTGTGCGCAACACCATCAGCCCCAGCGACTGTGCTGCACCCAAGGCAGGCCCGTCATAGCCATCGGCCAGCACGATTGCCTTGGCCCCAAGGTCTTCGAGGTAGAATTTGTATTCGTCCTCGCGGTACGCCGGGTTCAGCGGTGCTGTGGTCGCCGCCTGCGCGATGGTCACAAACGCCGAGGCCATCTCCGGCCCGTTTGGTAGCACGATCGCCACTCGGTCGCTTGGTCCGATACCGAAGCCGCGCAAGCTTGTGCTCACGTCCCCCGACAAGTCCCGCAACCCGCCATAGCTGAGCCAGTCTCGTCCCGGCGCCCCCAATGCTTTTGCATCAGACGCGTGTCCCTCCAGCAGTGCCTTGACGTTTGTAGCCATTGCGCTGTCCCTTCTTTGTCAGTCTGTGTTCAGTTTATTCCGCCGGAGCGATGCTCCGAACGCCACCCTTGCGCAGATACTTAACGAGTGGGAGCACAAAGAAAAGCGCAGCAATCGCAATAAATGCCCCCGAAAGCGGTCTTTCGATAAATGCAAGAACATTTCCCTGCTCCGCAATCAGAGTCTGACGGAAGCTTTTCTCCATAAGCGGGCCAAGTACAAGAGCCAGAACCAGCGGTGCCAGCGGATAATCCGCCTTGCGCAACAGATAACCAGCAACACCAAAGCCAGCAATCAGCCACACATCATGCATTTTCTGGCTCGGTGCAAAGCCTCCCACGATGCACAGCACTATGACCAATGCACAAAGCACGGTGAACGGCATCCGCAACGCCCAGACAAACAGCGGGATCAAAGCGATGTTGATCGCCACAGCGGCAAAGTTCGCAGTGTAGAGCGAAGAAATCAGGCCCCAGACGAAATCCGGCTGTTCGATAAACAGCATCGGCCCCGGCATCAAACCCCACATGACCATACCGCCCAGCAACAGCGCCGTCGTAGGTGATCCTGGAATGCCCAGCGTAAGCATAGGCAGCAGTGAACCCGTAGACGCTGCGTTGTTCGCCGTTTCAGGCGCAGCCACACCTTCGATGTTGCCCTTGCCGAAACTCGTGGGGTTCTTCGACGTGGACCGCGCGATACCATACGCCATAAGTGCAGCAGGCGTCGCCCCCGCCGCCGGCAGCATTCCCACGAAGAAGCCAAGAAACGACCCAAGGCTCATCGTCCGCCACATCTTGTTCATAGTGCGAATGCCGTCGCCAAGTTCACGCAGAGTGATCTTCGCCGGTGTCACCTGAGGCGCGGTGCGCGAGGTCTCGATCGTGTAAAGGATCTCACCGATCCCGTAGACTCCGATCGCCAACACAAGAAAGCTGATCCCAGAATAAAAGCCCGGCAGATCGCCGAACACCAGACGCGGCTGCCCCGAGATCAGGTCAAGGCCCACGGTGCTTAGAACCAGCCCGAGACAGATCATGATGATCGTCTTGAGTTTGTCGTCGCCGCCCAGCCCCACAAAGGTTGTGAACGCCATCAACACCAGCGCGAATTCTTCTGCGGGCCCAAAGGCAAGCGCCAGATCGGCCAGCGGGACAGCGAACAGTGTGAACAGCACAACCGAGATTGTGCCCCCAACAAAAGACGCCACCGCGGCCGCAATCAGCGCCAGTCCGGCTTTGCCCTGTTGCGCCATCGGGCGACCGTCAAACGTGGTCGCCACCGCCGTCGAAGCACCGGGTATCCCCAGCAGGATCGACGAAATCGCACCACCATACATCGCCCCGTAGTAAATAGCGCACAGCAGAATGATGGCCGAACTGGGCGGAACGATAAATGTCAGTGGCAGCACAATGGCCACGCCATTGACCGATCCAAGCCCCGGCATTGCGCCGATGAAAAGACCGGCCGTCACCCCAAGGATGACGATCAACAGGTTAATCGGTGAAAGCGAGGTCGCGAAACCGTCCGCAAGTAAAGCAAGCGTATCCATTATCTCGGACCCTCGATCAGAAGAACATCGCGTAAAGCGGGAAGAAAAGCGGCTCTGTCAGCCCTTTTGGCAACAGGATTCTCAGCGTCACTTCAAAAAAGAAGAACAGGAACACCGGCGTGCTCACGGTCAGCGATCCAGTTAAAATCCAGCCGTGTCCGCCGAAAACGCGTAGATACCAGAAGATGAACAACGGCAGCGCAACATAAGACCCGACGATCGGGATCAACGCGATGGTGACAAACAATGACACGACAACTGCGATCACGCTGCGCAAAGTGTGGCTGTCGAAGAAATGCTGCGATGTGCGCTCCTGGCCAAGGCTTCGGAACAAGACGCCCCCAGCAGACAATAGCATGATCAGGGAAAGCCAGAACGGAAACGCGCCGCCCCCTGGGCCACCTGTCATGCCGTTCCAGCCAATCGGCAATGCCGTGGCGTGCCACATGAAATAGGCGGATAGCGCCATGATGGCGATGGCGATCACTCTGTCAGCGACTAGCATCTCAGACTCCCCCGGTCGTTTTAAAATGTGGTGCGGACATTTCAGTCCCGCCGTCAAAATTGGCCGGAGCGTTTATCACTCCGGCCAAATGCCAGCAGGCTGGCTCTTTGCGATTTGAGTTAGGACGACCCGTCAGCTTCCATATCCGCCAGGATCGCTGCGTGCTTGGCGCGTTCTTCAAGGAAGTACGCCTGCAACTCATCACCAGCGAGGAAATCGGCCATCAAAGCCTTGTCCTTGGTGTAGGTCTGCCACTCTTCGGTTTCAGACAGCTTTTGGAACATGTCAGTGTAATACGCGACGGCCTCGGCGGGCATGCCCTTGGGAGCCACGAAGGACCGCTGCATCCAGTAGACGATGTTATGCCCAAGCTCGGTCGCCGTCGGAGTGTCCGGGAACACCTCAATGCGGTTCGGTGTAAAGGCCATGATCGGGCGCACCTTGCCTGCCTTATAGAAACCCAAGGCTTCGGACGGGTTGTTCACTGTGCTGTCGATGTGTCCACCGACAAGGTTCTTCGCAACGTCGCCGCCCCCTTTGAACGGAACGTATGTGACCTTGATATCAAATTCTTTTTCAAGCATCGCTGTCACAAGGCTGTCTTCCTGGCCGGTGCCGGTGCCGCCCATCTTCCATTCGCCACCTGACGCTTTGACCGCCGCTACATAGTCGTCGAGCGTCTGAATATCGCTGTCCGCGTTCACCCACAGCACAAAGGTATCAAGCGCCATGCGGGCAACCGGCTGAAACTCTTCGATGTCAACACCGATATCGGTACGCAGCGGCGTGGTGTAATAGCTGTTAAGCGTCGCCATGATCTTGTGCGCGTCGCCTTCGTTATCCTTGAGATAACGCAGCGCTTCCGCACCCGAGCCGCCGCCCTTGTTGACTGGAAGAACCGGCATCGAGGCCAAGCCTTCTTTCTGGATGATGGATTGGAACAGGCGCGCCAGACGATCTGCACCGCCACCCTGACCGGCCATGATGACCATCTCGACAGGCTTCTGCGGCTTCCAGCCTTCTGCCAGCGCGGATGTTGCTCCGGCTGCGATCATGGCAATGGACGCAACACCTGCAAGCGCTGCACGACGTGTCATTTTGTAGATCATGTAATATCCTCCCATTCAGAAAGCCCGCTCCCGTCAGCCGCTACTGCCGCCACTCCTCCTTCGGACTTGAAGAGATAGATACCTCGACGAAATATAATTACACGCTTAATGGGGTCTGCATGTTACTTCTTGCCATTACAAATGATTTTTCTGTAATGTTGTAAACATGAGCAAGACCTTCGTTGGCCCCCAATTGCGGCAACTGCGCCGCCAGATGAAACACACACAGGCCGAAATGGCCCAGCGGCTTGGCATCTCAGCCGCTTATGTAAACTTGCTCGAAAACAACCAGCGCAGTCTTTCGGTGCAGGTGCTCATCGCCTTAACCGAAGCCTACGGTGTGGACATGCGCAGCCTTGTCACCAACACCGAAGCGACCAAATTGGCCGACCTGCGCTCGGCCGTGCGCGATCCAGCCTTCGGCGATGATCCACCCGACCTGACAGAATTGCGCAGCGCGCTGGATCATGCCCCTACCCTTGTTGACCGATTCCTTCAGCTTCATCAGACGCACCGCTCCATGGCCGAACAATTCCGCCGCCTTGCCGTGCAGACAGGCGGCGGCGATCTTCGGTTCAAAACACCCGAGACCGCCATCCACGATGTTTTTCGCGCCCACGAGAACCACTTTAACCCGTTGGAACAGCAAGCCGAGGACTTGCGTGCGCGTCTTGGTGGCTCGCATGATGACTTGTATGCGCTTCTGAAACGCCATCTGCGGCTGGAACACAGCGTCACATGTACGGTGCAGAAAATCTCCGACATGCCCGGCGCACTGCGCCTCTTTCGTGAAACCGATGGCATCGTGCACCTGTCCGAAGCGCTCGATCACCCAAACCGGGTGTTCCAGCTAGCCCATGTCATTGGCCTTCTCGAAGCGAGAGAGACCGTGCAGGGCTATGTCGCAGCCTCCGGCATCCAAGCTGATGCGGGCCGCGCGCGTCTTACGGTCGAGCTGACGAACTACTTCGCCGCCGCTCTGCTCATGCCCTACACCGAATTCCTGACCTTGGCCGAAGCCACGCGCTACGACATCGACCGCATCATCTTGGGCTTTGGCGTCAGCTTCGAAATGGTCTGCCAACGACTCACCACTTTGCAACGCGACGGCCAACGCGGCATCCCGTTCTTCTTTCTGCGGGTAGATCGAGCGGGCAACGTGTCCAAACGCTTCAACGCCACGACCATCACCCTTGCCGAAGAAGGCGGCGCTTGCCCCGTCTGGGACATTCACGGCGCGTTTCAGGTACCCAGCCAGTTGCTTCCGCAATTCGTCGAAATGCCCGATGGCGGGCGCTTTTTCACCATGTCCCGCACTTCCGACCGACCGGTGGTTGGCGCACG
Source organism: uncultured Marivita sp. (assembly GCA_947503115.1). Classification (GTDB taxonomy): domain Bacteria; phylum Pseudomonadota; class Alphaproteobacteria; order Rhodobacterales; family Rhodobacteraceae; genus Marivita. Next base: position 28,542 of record CANNCS010000013.1, on the reverse strand, counting down.
TTTGCAAGAAAGGCGCCTCGTTGTCGCCATCGGCTGTGACATCGATCAAGCACACCAGATCGGTTACGCCCAGCGCTTCAACATGGACGACAAGACCCTCTTTGCCCATATCGGGACAAGCTGTCATGTCTGTCCCCGCACGGCCTGCCCGCAACGCGCACATCAACCCTTACACGTGACGTTGCCGGTCGACGCCAACCGCCGCGGACAAACACGTTACGAAAGTTGATCACCCGTCGCATGGGCGCGGCGACACCGCCGTGGTAAACTGGGGCTGACCACCAAAGGACCAACCCCATGCACCAGCCCCCCCTGCCGCTCACTCAAGATCTTGTTCTTATCGGTGGCGGCCACACCCATGCGTTGGTGCTGCGCAAATGGGCAATGAAGCCGCTTCCCGGTGCCCGCCTCACTCTCATCAACCCGGGCCCAACTGCACCTTATTCTGGTATGTTGCCGGGTTTCGTCGCCGGTCACTACAGCCGCGATCAGCTCGACATCGACCTTGTCCGCCTGGCGCAAGCGGCCAAGGCGCGGCTTATCCTTGGCTCGGTCACGGGCATCGACCCAGACAACAGCACGGTTCAGGTCGACACAAACCCGCCCGTCGGGTTCGATGTTTTATCGGTCGATGTCGGCATAACCTCCGACATGCCCGCCCTACCCGGGTTCTCCGATCACGCCGTGCCCGCAAAACCGCTTGGCCCCTTCGCGGCCAAATGGGACAGCTTTCGCACCGGTACTGGCCCCGCCACGGTCGCGATTATTGGAGGCGGCGTAGCGGGGGCAGAACTTGCGATGGCTATGGCCCACGCGTTGAAACAGCGCAAACGACCGGCCACAATCCATCTGATCGACAACGCCACCGCGTTATCCGCGCTGCCCACAAAAAGTGCGGCCCAACTGCGCGCGGCGATCAAGACCCTTAACATCGTGCTGCATGAAAACGCGCAGATCACGCACTTGGGCAAACACACGATAACCCTTGATGACGGCAGCACCATCAACGCCCGGTTCATCACGGGTGCCGCAGGCGCACGCCCTTATCCTTGGCTCGCCAATACCGGGCTGACAACGCATGACGGCTTCCTGACGGTCAATGACCACCTGCAAACCAGCGATCCTCGCATTTTTGCCGTAGGCGATTGTGCGCACATGACCCACGCCCCCCGGCCCAAGGCGGGCGTCTATGCCGTGCGTCAAGCACCAGTACTACTTCGCAACCTTGCCGCCTCTCTCTCGGGTGATCCGCTCAAGACATATGTGCCACAGAAAGATTACCTGAAGCTTATCTCTCTCGGGAAAAAGTCGGCGCTAGGCGACCGCTTCGGCCTCACTTTCAGCGGCCCTTGGGTCTGGGACTGGAAAGACCGCATCGACCGCAAATTCATGGACCAGTTTGACACCCTACCCAAGATGCCGACGCCCCCTTTGCCCTATCCCCGCGCGAAAGGTGTACAGCAGGCAATGGGCCCCAAACCGCTCTGCGGTGGGTGCGGTGCAAAACTGGGCCGCGATGCGCTGTCCAAATCACTGGCCACGCTGAAACCGGCGCAGCGTCCCGACATCACGCCGTTGCCCGGCGACGATGCAGCACTTCTGCACACAGGTGACGCACGGCAGGTTTTCACCACCGATCATCTGCGCAGCTTCTGGCCGGATCCCGCCGTCATGGCCCGCATCGCCACGCATCACGCCTTGGGAGATATCTGGGCGATGGGAGCCAATCCGCAGGCCGCGACCCTGTCAATCACCTTGCCGCGCATGGCGGAAACACTTGCCCAACGCACCCTTACCGAAATCCTGACCTCAGCCCAAACAATCCTACAGGACGCAGGCGCAGACGTTGTCGGTGGCCACAGCACCTTTGGCGATGACCTGACCATCGGCCTCGCCGTGACCGGCCTTCTCGACCGCGATCCCATCACCCTAAGTGGCGCGCAGGACGGCGCCGCACTGATCCTGACCAAACCGATCGGCACCGGCGTCATTATGGCTGCGTTGATGTCGGGCAAGGCGCGCGGCTCCGATGTCGCAGACGCACTGGATGCGATGCAACAGGGCCAAAAAACCGCGTCGCACATCCTGCGCGACGTCGCAAAAGCGATCACTGATCTCACCGGATTCGGGCTTGCCGGACACACGCAGAACATCTGCGCGGCCTCTGGCCTGTCCGCCACTCTGAGCCTAGATGCCATCCCGCTTTTGCCCGGCGCGCTCGACCTATCAGAACGCGGCGAACACTCTTCGCTTTACGAAAACAATCGCGCCGGATTTGCAAATATCACCGACACCCCGAATAGCCGTCTGCTCTTTGATCCACAAACCGGCGGAGGGCTTCTGGCCGCTGTCCCGGCGGATCAGGCTGAACAGACCCTCGAAAAGCTACGCCAAAACGGTCACCCTGACAGCGCCATCATAGGCCACCTGCAAACTGGACCAGTCGGTCAGGTCTCCATCGCCTGAAGCGTCGACGCAATCCGCCCTGCGACTTGCTCCAGATGCGCAGGCGTCAGCCCATTTGCCGCAACCTGCGCAATCACATTGGGCGCCATCGCTTTCATCGACTTGGCGTAGGCCAGATCGTAATGGTCCTGCATCAACGACCGCGTCAGCGCCCGTTTGTCGCCAGCTGTGCTCAACCCGATCCACTGCGCGACCAAGGCTTCGCCCCGATGCGCCTTAAGCGGAGCAAGCCGCGCATGCAGCGTGGCGGTATCCGACAGGATGTCGTCATAGGCTCGAAGCAAATACTCCGTCCGCGCATCCAATGGCGCTGACACCTCAATCCATGGCGCCACCTTCATCGCGTCCCATACGGATGGCGGCACAAGGATCTGTCCGATCTTGCTGCTCTCGGCCTCCACCAGAACCGGCCGCGCCGGGTCAAGGCGACACAATTCCCCTGCCAAGGCACTTTCAAACGCCTTCTGCGAGGGCTGATCCCCCATCGACCCCAAAAGCGACCCGCGATGGTTCGCCAGTCGTTCAAGATCGATTACCTGAACGCCCTTCGCGGCCAACAGCGGCAACAACTCGGTCTTGGCGGTGCCAGTATAGCCGCCCAACTGTACAAACCGGTATGGCAACGCCCGGTCATGCAGCATATCCACAACCAGCCGCCGATACGTCTTGTATCCGCCCCGAACCACATCAGACCGCCAGCCGATTTCCCGAAGCAGCCAGGCGAACGAACCCGACCTTTGCCCGCCGCGCCAGCAATAGACCAAAGGTCGCCACGCGCCATCATGGTGGGACAAAGAGCTTTCGATATGGTTAGCGGCATTGCGAAACACCAAAGCCGCCCCGATCTTGCGCGCATCAAACGGGCTCACCTGCTTGTAGATCGTACCCACCCTTGCCCGTTCCTCGTTATCGAGAACCGGCAGGTTGATCGCACCAGGCACATGATCTTCGGCAAATTCCGCAGGGCTGCGCACGTCGATCACGGTATCGAAACCGTGGTCGAGCAGATTGGTCAGGTTTGTCGGTGTCAGTGCCATGAACTCTAGCGCAAAAGCCCGATCAATTCGTCCGACAACGCCACCAGCGCTCGGCCCTGCGCGTCCGTCACCGCTGCTGCCGAAATCTCGGCAATCGGCACCGAGATGGCAAACCGTTCGACCCGTTCGCGCGGGCGTCCATCCACCGCGCTGACAGCGGCCTGACCAGTGATCTCGAAGACACCGGAAACGCTGGCCAACATCCTGTCGATCCGAACATCCAACCGCGCTGACGGCCCGTCCAACAGCGGCCACGGCTCTGCTGAAACGGTCGCGGTGCTGCGGTTGTCCAGCAATTGCGCCAATGTGCCCGTGACTGCGCGCTCGGGGTCATCCGCCCAAACCGCATCACCCAAAGGCCGCAAAGCACCGGTCTCTTCGCGCACAAGGATTTCGGCCCCAGACGCATGGCTGGGCAGCGACACGTCACGCAATTCGACACTGCGCACCGATACACGAGTCTCTGGGCCCGTCGACGCCGGCGCGTCGATCAGATAGCGCGCGCTGTCCGCCGATCCGCAAGCAGCCAAAGGCAACGCCATCACAACAGCCAGAGTGCGTACATTCATAGTCATCATCCCACTCGTCCTTCCTCAGCGACCGAAGATCAGAGAATTGGGGCTGCGCTCGATCGCGCGCGCCAGTTCCGAGATCGACTTTGCTGCATTTTGCACCTCGCGCAGCGCCGACAGCGTCTGCGTGTTGAAATCCGACCGCGCGCCATAAGACGAGACCACCGCTTCGGTCTCGGCCACCAACCGCTCAAGTCGGGCAGTCAGTTGTGGCAAATCTTCCACCGACGCGGCTACTGATCCGGCGGCATCCGACGCTGATTGCAAAGTCGCATTCAGGTTCTCGACCACCCCACCTTCGCGCAATTCCGCCAGCGCCAAACGCATTTCAGTCAGCGCGTCGTTGATCGTGCCAGGCAATTCCAGCGTATCCTGCGACCCCACCAGCGCATCCACCCGACCCAGAGTGCTGGTAGCGCTGTCCACAAGCGCCTGCAATTCCAACTCTTTCGCGGTGGTCGCAACGGCCTCAAGCTCGGCCAGCAGTTCGGGAATGTCGCTCTCGGTGATCTGTCGCAGGTTCGCTGTCAATGCCGGCGCATCCTGCGAGGCTACGCTGATATCCGCCATCGCCCGATCAAGATTGCGCAGCGAACTGCCAAACGCCTGCACCGCCCCTTCGGCCTGCACATCCGCCACGATGGTCCGCACATCCTCGATCGCCGCCGTCACCGCCGCTGGGATGCCCTGCACCGCCTCTTGCGCGATCAAGGCGTCGACCCGGTTCAACGTCGCCGTTGCACTGGCCACCAGTTCGTCCAGCTTCAGCTCTTGCGCAGTCTGCGCCACGCCCTGCAACTCGGCCAAGACCGCCGGAATGTCCTCTTCCGTCAGCTTGGCGAGGTTCTCTGCCAAAGCCGGGGCCGATTGCGACGCCGTACTGATCCCGACCATCGCCTCATTAAGACTGGCCAATGCACTATTAAGCGATGCCACAGCACCGCCTTCACGGATCTCGGCCACCAGCGCCGTCAAGTCGTTGACCGCCGCCTCGATCTGCGACGGGATCGCCTGGATCGCCTCGTTGCCAACCAAGGCGCGCGTGTCATCCAACAGCGCGACCGCCGACCCCGGCACACGCTGCAAATCCTCATTGCGCGCCAATTGCTCGAACGCGTCCATCAGGCTGATCGCCTGCTGCATCACCTCTTCGATCGGCAAGGCGTTGATCCGCTCCCACACACCCTCGGCCGTGGCGGTGAAATCCGACAGGTTGGATTCAATACTCGGCAAACGTGGCGGTTCGCCGTCCACTTCGGACAAGCGCGCGGATGGCGCGTCATCCAGAACCACCAATTCGATCCGCAGATCGCTGCTCAGCAGGCTTTCAGTCGCCAACCGCGCGCGCATCCCGGTTTCTACGGCAAAACGGAAAAACTCTACCGTTTCTTCTGGACTGGTCCCCCCCGGAAGCCCCATCCGTTGCGGATCAATCGACACGTTAACCAACAGCGACAGCTCGGGTCCGAACTGCGTTTCGATCACCCGAGACCGCAATTCGGTGACAACCCCCACTTCGAGGCCCTGATACGTCACGTCATCACCCGCTTCCAAACCGTTCACAGATTCTGAAAACTGGATGGCGAACGGAACACCCCGCGAAGGGCCGCGCACCAATGTGTTGCGCCGGGCGTCGTCTTCCTCTTCGTATAGCGTGAACACATAGCCGGCCGGCAACGGTTCGCCGTCTTCATACACATCGTCGAACGACACACCGCCGGTCACCAGTGACGCAAGGCTGTTGAAGTCGACAGAAAAACCGGCCGTACCGAATGAAAGCTCGAACCCCGACGTGTCCCAGAAACGCGTCGCTTGCGTCAGCCGCGCATCATGGGGCGCATCAATGAACGCATCCACCAACACCGTGCGCCCATCCGCCGACAGGCGCGGCGTCTCCAGACGACCAACCTCGACCCCGCGGTAGTGCACCGGCGATCCGTAGGAAATCGTCGCGCCATCATCCGTCGCCAACGTGATCCGGCGACCGGGGCGTCCCGGCTGGTTCAAGGGCGGTGAATCCGATCCAGTGAACTGTCCTGTGACTGCTCCGGGTGCGTTGTCCCACGCGCCCTCGATATAGACACCGGACAGAACAGTGGACAAACCGCTGATGCCGCGCGCCGACACTTCGGGTCGCACGACCCAGAACGCCGCCTCATCGTCGATGAAAGGGGCCACGTCATTGTCGACGCGCACATAGACAAGAACCCTACCCAGATCTTCGGTAAAGCGCACGTCCTCGACAGTGCCCACAACAACATCTCGATAGCGGAGCGTCGTTTCACCCGCGACCACGCCTGACGCATTGCCAAACGATATCTCGATAAGAGTCCCGCGATCCGCAAAATTCTGCCAAGCGATGCCCAGCGACACCCCCAACGCAAGCAGAGGCACAAGCCAGACAAATGACAGGTTCCGCAAGATCGACTTGCGGGGCGGGGAGACCTTCATATCGGCGGGGGTCGGATCGCTCAAACCGGTTTTCCTTCAGGCGCGTCCCAGATGAGTCTGGGATCGAAGCTATTGGCCGAAATCATGGTGAATGCAACAGAAAGCGCAAAACTTACTGCGGCGATCCCGGGATGGATCGAGGCGACGAAATTCAGCTGCACCAGCGCCGAAAGGATCGCCACGACAAACACGTCAATCATCGACCAACGGCCAATGAATTCGACGATTTCGTAAAGGTGGAAATGGCTGGTCGTACCTGGTTTCCCGCGCTGAACCCGCCATCCAAGATAGGCAATTGCGATGAACTTGCTCACCGGGATCACGACCGACGCAAAGAACACGATAAATGCGATCCCGTAAGAGCCGTGTTCCATCAATTCGAACACGCCGCCCACGATCGTACTTTCCGATGTTTTGCCAAAGGTGGTGGTGCGCAGCATCGGATACACATTGGCTGGAATGTAGACGATCATTCCCGCAAACAACCACGCCCAAACCCTCTGGAGGCTAGTCATGTCACGGCTGACCAGCCGCGTGCCGCAAACCGTACACGCCTCCGTTCCCAACGGGTAGACATGGCCACATTCAGCGCAGCCCACCAATCCTGCAGCCCGTGCCGTCAGGACGGGCTGCGCGCGTTCAACGTTTGCCATACCGTTACCCGACACATGAAATTATCCTTGAGAACCGTAATGATCACCAGCCCAACGAAAGCCCAGAACGCCGGACCAAGCGTCACCTGCGCCAGCCCCGCGACTTTGACCAGCGCGACCGCCACACCGATGATGAAAACCTCTGCCATCGCCCAAGGGCGAATGTGCTCGGCCAGCTTGAAAACAGACCGCGCATGTCTCGCAGGCGCCCACCCCAACGCCATCGGCGCGAACACGTAGATCAACGCCAGAAACCGCGTGATCGGCAAGACAACGATCAATGCCGCCACCGCAAAGGACAGCGGCAACATCAACCCGTCTGAAAATGCCAAAATGGCATCAAAAACCGAGCTCTTGCGCCCCAAACCATGCGTGCTCAGTTCCAAAAACGGAAAAAACACCGCAGCCACCATCAGGATCAAAGCGGTCATCGACAGCATGACGATCCGCGTCATTGCACCTTCGCGCGGTGCGACCAAAACCGTTCCGCAGCGCACGCAACTCGCCTGCGCGCCGATATCCACTTGAGGGACCCGGTGCAGCGCATCACATTTGGGACAAGCGATCATCTCGGAAAGTGAGTCGGTCATGCGGATGTGATACGCCATCCTTCAGGCAGGATACAGGTGGTTGACTCGACAACGCCGCAACCACCGGAATAGTTCCCGACCAATGGGTAACGTTAGACGCCCGGTCCGATCGCCTCTCTCACTACACTGCAAGGCGCGCCGGATCGTGCGCTTCGGAAACGTTCGTATTTTTCGAACATTTCCTGATTTTTGATTAAAGAAACAGAAGAAACGGCGTACTTAGTGCGACGCACTCAACCGTACATTTCGGCCGTACGATCCGTACGTTTCAACGCTGCTCTGTCTGCCACGCGGGGTGAATCCACGGCTCACGATTGTCCGACGGCAAAGGCGATTTTCCCAGAATGTGATCCGACGCTTTCTCCCCCACAAGTATTGAAGGCCCGTTGAGGTTGCCATTGGTGATCCGAGGAAAGATCGAGCTGTCCGCAACCCTAAGATTTTCCACACCAATTACGCGCGTCTCATGATCGACAACCGCCATTGGATCACTGCGTGCGCCCATCTTGCAAGTCCCACATGGATGATAGGCACTTTCCGCATGATCACGGATAAAATCATCAATGCTTTCATCACTTTGCGCATTATCACCCGGTTGAATTTCATGCTTGAAATAGGGCTTGAACGCATCCTGTTTGAAGATGTCCCGCACCAGCCGAATTCCTTGACGGAAATCCGCCCAATCTTCTTTATGACTCATATAGTTAAAGAAAATTCGGGGATCGTCTTTAGGGTCTCCAGACCGCAAAGTTATCTCTCCCCGCGACGGCGACCGCATCGGCCCGATATGGGCCTGAAACCCATGCCCCTCGGCTGCCGCCTGCCCGTCATACCGCACCGCGATGGGCAGGAAATGGATTTGCAAATCAGGATAATCGACCCCCGGCTTGGAGCGAATAAATCCAGCACTTTCAAACTGGTTAGACGCGCCCGGCCCAGTTTTCGTAAGCATCCAGCGCGCGCCCACATAGGCTTTACCCAAGAGGTTCCAATACTTGAAAAGGCTCACCGGCTGGCTTGCCGCCGCTTGCACATAAACCTCAAGATGGTCCTGCAAATTCTGCCCGACACCGGGCCGATCCGCGACTACATCGATCCCGTTTTCGGCCAGATGCTTTGCGGGTCCGATCCCTGAAAGCATCAACAATTTAGGTGAGTTAATGGCCGATGCTGCAAGGATTACTTCAGCATCGGCACGGATCACCTTGATCTGCGCACCTTGTTCAATTTCGACGCCGACCGCGCGCCCATTCTCGATCACGACCTTTCGAGCGAACCCTTTGACAATGCTACAGTTTTCTCGCTTCAACGCAGGTCGCAAATAAGCTTTCGCCGCGGACCAGCGCTCGCCCTTCCAGACCGTCATATCAAACGGACCAACACCTTCTTGACGGTGTCCATTGTAGTCGCCGGTCACGCCGTAACCCGCTTGCGCCCCAGCCTCGACAAAGGCGCGGGTCAAGGGATTGTCGCGCGCGCCACGGGTCACATGCAGTGGCCCTCCCGTTCCGCGCCAGTCAGGATCGCCCCCGTGACCGCCAGAGTGCCAATTCTCAAGCCGTTGGAAATACGGCAGAACATCCGCGTACCCCCAACCTGACGCACCCTGATCGCGCCAGTGGTCGTAGTCGCGCGCATGGCCGCGCACGTAGATCATCCCGTTGATTGAGGACGATCCACCAATCACCTTCCCCCTCGGACAAGCAAGCCGCCGTCCGCCCAGATGTGGTTCGGGTTCGGTCTGAAACCCCCAGTCATAGCGTTTCATGTTCATCGGAAAGCTCAGCGCGCCGGGCATCTGGATGAACGGCCCGGCATCCGATCCGCCATGTTCGATAACAATCACGGATCGCCCTGCTTCGGACAAACGATAAGCCATAGCGCAGCCTGCAGAGCCTGCGCCAACTATGACGTAATCAGCATTCATATCAGTGCCTTAGAAGGGCGCCTCAACGTCGCCCATGCGGACGTAGACGGATTTCAGTTCGCTGTAATGATTGATTGCAGCCTTGGAGTTCTCACGCCCGACACCCGACATCTTGGTCCCCCCAAAAGGTGCCTCGACGGGGGCGTCGTTATACGAGTTAATGAAACACGACCCAGCCTCGAGCGCCGCAATGACACGGTGCCCCCGCGACAGATCTTGGGTGAAGACCCCGGCCGACAACCCGAATTCCGTAGCGTTGGCGCGGGCTATTGCTTCGTCTTCTGTCGTGAAATCAAGAACGGCCATCACGGGTCCGAAAATTTCTTCTCGGGCGATGGTCATGTCGTCAGTTACATCCGCAAAAACAGTGGGTTGGAGGTAGAACCCATCCCCATCTAGGCGCTTTCCACCTGTTACCAGCCGCGCGCCTTCGTTTTCGCCTTTTTCGATATAATCGAGAACGATTTTCATCTGTTTTTCGGAAACCATGGGTCCAAAGTTGGTCGCTTCGTCCATGGGATCACCGATCACAGCAGTAGAAAGGCGTTCGGAAAGCCGCTTCAAAAACGCTTCCTTAATCCCTTTCTGCACAAATACCCGAGTCCCGTTCGAACACACCTGACCGGAAGAATAGAAATTGCCAAGGATCGCTCCGCCCACCGCGTTTTCCAAGTCGGCGTCGTCAAAGATCAACAAAGGAGATTTGCCACCTAGTTCCATCGTGACATGCTTCATCTGCGCGGCAGCAGCCGCGTATACTTTTTTGCCGGTTGGGACAGACCCGGTCAGCGATACTTTGGCCACACGCGGATCGGTAACCAACGATGAGCCCACTTCGCCAAGCCCTTGGATGACGTTGTAAATCCCGGCGGGCAGCCCCGCTTCATGCAGGATCTCGGCCACCTTCAAGGCGCAAAGCGGTGTCATCTCGGACGGCTTGAACACCATGGCATTGCCGCAAGCCAGCGCAGGCGCGCCTTTCCAGCACGCGATCTGGGTCGGATAGTTCCACGCACCAATGCCGACGCATACGCCCAGCGGTTCACGACGGGTATAGACCCAATCTTCACCTAACTGGATGTGCTCCCCGGTCAGGCTCCCGGCAAGGCCGCCAAAATACTCAAGAGCATCGGCGCCGCTGGTTGCATCGACCGCTATGGTCTCCTGATACGGCTTGCCGGTGTCAAAGGTCTCAAGGATCGACAGGTCGTGGTTGCGCTCCCGCATCATGTCGGCAGCACGGCGCAGGATACGACCCCGCTCGGTGCCAGACAATCCGGCCCAAGCTTTCTGCGCTCGATGTGCAGCAGCCAGTGCCTGATCGACAATCGCCGGCGTCGCCGCATAAACAGTAGCGATCTGTTTGCCGGTCGCCGGGTAAATCACGTGAATCGGCGTGCCGTTGGTGTCTTCAACATAAGCACCATCGATGAAATGGCTGGCTGTGGGCTGTGTGTCGTAACTCATACGAGTGGCTCCCTGTCCGCTTGGACAATTTCGTGTGAAAGCGCGGTCAGCACCTGCCGTGTTGCCTCGTCGCCTGATGGCACCTCTTTACTGAGCGCTTCCCGAAGATAAAGGCCGTCGATCAACCCCGCGATACGCAATGCGACTTCAGCGGAGCGCACACCGACAAGCGGCCGCAGGTTGTAGACAAGGTTCGAATGCAAACGACGCTGGTACACCGCCAACAAGCGGCGCGCCTGGTCGTCAGATTGGGCAAGGACGTAGAAATTCAGCCACGCCGCAACAACTTCGCGCCGAAAGTTTGAATGGGTAAAGCCCGCGCGGATGATCGCTTCGACCCGCGCCTTGGGTCCGCGTGCCATCGCCAGAGCACCACGAACTTCTGCGCCATAAACACTAAGCGTGTGGCGCATGGCGGCCAGAAATATCTGATCCTTTCCGCCAAAATAGTGATGCGCCAGCGCCGAAGACATGCCCGCGCGTCGCGCGATCTGGGCCACGGTCACGTCCAGAGACCCCGCTTGCCCGATCTCGGCAATCGTCGCTTTTACCAACGCCTCTCGGCGTATAGGCTCCATCCCGAGCTTCGGCACGTTCGACTCCGAAATAATTAAGTGTTTGACGTACGGGACCGTATGGCGTTTTTAATTGACTCGTCAATCAACAAAAACCAACCTTTGTCAGGGAGACCCACAAAATGATGAAATCTTCACTCTCAATCCTTGCGATCTGTGCCGCAGGTGCTGTCGCTGCCGATTGTGACTCGGTCACGTTTTCGGACGTGGGCTGGACCGACATCACGGCGACGACCGCGGCAACCACTGTTGTGCTGGACGCGCTTGGCTATGACACAGACATCAAAGTGCTGTCCGTGCCGGTAACCTACACCGCATTGGCTGAAGGCGATGTTGATGTATTCCTTGGCAACTGGATGCCGACCATGGAAGCCGATATCGCCCCCTACCGGGACGCGGGCACCGTCGACACCGTTCGCGCAAACCTCGAAGGTGCGAAATACACTCTGGCCACAAACAAGGCCGGTGCTGATCTGGGCATCACCAGCTTTGCCGCCATCGCCGCGCAGCGCGATGCACTGGATGGCGAAATTTTCGGCATTGAGCCGGGCAATGACGGCAACCGCCTGATCATGGACATGATTGGTGCAAACGCGTTTGACCTTGAAGGTTTCGAAGTGGTCGAAAGCTCGGAACAGGGGATGCTTGCGCAGGTGGCCCGCGCGGATGACCGTGGCGAGCCTGTTGTGTTTCTTGGCTGGGAGCCGCACCCCATGAACGCGAACTTCGAGATGACTTATCTTGAAGGTGGCGACGATTGGTTCGGCCCGAACCTTGGCGGCGCAACAGTCTTCACCAACACTGCTGCAGGGTATGTCGATTCCTGCCCGAATGTCGGGAAGCTGCTGACAAATCTCGAATTCACACTGGCCATGGAAAACGAAATCATGGGCGCCATCCTGAATGACGGTGCCGAGGCGCGCGATGCTGCGACCGCTTGGTTGCAGGCCAATCCCGACGCCTACATGAGCTGGCTGGATGGCGTGACCACCAAAGATGGCGGCGATGCCGTTGCGGCGGTGAAAGCCGCACTTCAGTAAACCGGACAGGGCGGCACAAAGCCGCCCTTCCTATTCAGACCATAGGACACCTTCATGGACTGGTTGACAGAGAACAAGATCCCGGTGGGAAAAGTCGCGGGGACGGCGTTTGATTGGCTGGAAAGCAATGGCGCGTTTTTCTTTGACGCGCTGTCAGATGCACTTGAGGCGATGATCGACGGCTTCCTGTGGCTGCTTCAAACGCCGCACCCGCTAGTGATCATCGCGCTGTTCGTCGCGCTGACCTATTACCTTCAACGCAGTTGGAAGGTCGCCCTGTTTGTCGCGCTTGGGTTCCTGTTCATCATCAACCAAGGCTATTGGGAAGAAACAACCGAAAGCCTGACTTTGGTTCTGTCGGCCTGCGTGGTCTGCATGGGCGTGGGCGTGCCCATCGGCATTGCGGTGGCGCACCGGCCCCGACTTTATGCATGGATGCGGCCGGTTCTGGACTTGATGCAAACCTTGCCCACCTTCGTCTATCTTATTCCGGCGATTGTGTTTTTCGGCATCGGCATGGTGCCCGGCCTAATCGCTACTGTGATCTTTGTACTTCCCGCACCGATCCGATTGACCCACCTGGGAGTCAGCTCCACCCCTACCCCGCTGATTGAAGCAGCAGAGGCGTTCGGGGCGACCAAGTCGCAATTGTTGTGGAAGGTCGAACTGCCGTCAGCGCTACCGCAGATCATGGCGGGATTGAACCAGACGATCATGCTGTCACTGTCGATGGTGGTGATCGCGGCATTGGTTGGGGCCGACGGATTGGGCGTACCAGTGGTGCGGGCCTTGAACCAAGTGAATACTGCACGCGGGTTCGAGAGTGGGTTCGTGATCGTGGTGGTGGCCATCATCCTTGACCGTATGCTGCGGATGGAGCGCGAAAAATGAGCGACACGCGCGTAGAATTCGACAATGTCTCCATCGTCTTTGGCGACAACCCCCAGTCTGCCCTGCCGTTAATGGATGCCGGGCAGGACCGCGGACAGATCCAGCGCGAGACGGGACAGGTCTTGGGTGTACATGACTGTTCGCTGACCGTGGCCGAGGGCGAGATCCTTGTCCTGATGGGGTTGTCCGGGTCGGGCAAATCTACATTGTTGCGTGCGGTGAACGGGTTGAACCCGGTCGCGCGCGGCTGTGTGCGTGTGCATGATGGCCAAGGGCTGGTTGATGTCACCAATGCCAGCGCCGACGTTTTGCGGACGATCCGGTTGCGTCATGTGGCGATGGTGTTTCAGCAGTTCGGTCTTTTGCCATGGCGCAGTGTGCGCGAAAATGTGGGACTTGGTCTTGAGCTTGGAGGCCAGTCCAAGGCCGATCGCAATGCACAGGTCGAAAAGCAACTGGACCTTGTCGGCTTGACAGACTGGGCCGACCGCAAGGTCGCGGAACTTTCGGGTGGAATGCAGCAGCGTGTTGGATTGGCCCGTGCGTTTGCCACGGATGCGCCGATCCTGCTGATGGACGAACCCTATTCAGCACTTGATCCGTTGATCCGAACCAAATTGCAGGACGAATTGCTGGAACTGCAAGACCGGCTGAAATGCACAATTATCTTCGTCAGTCATGATCTTGATGAGGCATTCAAGATTGGCAACCGCATTGCCATCATGGAAGGCGGACGCGTTGTGCAATGCGGAACGCCGCAGGACATCTTCCGCAATCCGTCAAACGCATATGTCGCGGATTTTGTTCAACATATGAACCCGTTGGGTGTATTGCGGGCGCGCGATGTGATGCGCAAAGGCGCGGCTTTGGCGGGCGCGGTATCGGTCGACGCGGATGCACGGGTGCAAGAGGTGATGACCACGCTTGTCAGCAGCGAAACCGATTTGGCTGTCGTCGAGAGAGGCGCGCAAATAGGTGTGATCGGCAAGAACGATGTCTTGGCTTATCTCTCTGATCCCACCGGCGCAGGTTCAACACCTTCGGCATAGTCCGGGGGAGACATGAAAACCTATGTGTGCCGTACACTTTTTTTGAGGCACCCCCTTGCTACGTATTCAAATTTCTTTATATGTTATTCAATCAAGGAGGGCTCAGATATGACACCCAAGGTCACAGGTTTTTTTGACGACGCCACCAACACCATTTCTTACGTGGTTCAGGACCCGCAAGGCAGCGCCTGCGCGATTGTCGATAGCGTTTTGGATTTCGACTATTCTTCGGGCCGCACAGACACGAAATCCGCCGATGCGGTAATCGCATTCGTGAAGGAAAACGGTCTTGAGGTTCAGTGGCTTTTGGAAAGCCATGTCCACGCCGATCACCTAAGCGCCGCGCCCTATCTGCAAGATGCGCTTGGCGGCAAGATCGGGATTGGTGACCGCATTCAGGTCGTGCAGGACACGTTCGGCAAAGTCTTCAACGAAGGCACCGAATTTCAGCGCGATGGCAGCCAGTTCGACAAGCTTTTTGTCGAAGGCGACAGCTTTCACATCGGCCAGATGCGCGCGGATGTACTGCATACGCCAGGCCACACTCCGGCCTGTCTGACCTATGTGATTGGCGACGCTGCGTTTGTCGGCGATACGCTTTTCATGCCGGATTTCGGGACGGCGCGCTGCGACTTTCCGGGGGGCTCGTCCGAGTTGTTGTACGACTCGGTTCAAAAAATCCTCGCCCTGGCCGACGAGACCCGCATCTTCGTGGGGCATGACTACAAGGCACCGGGCCGCGACGACTATGCGTGGGAGACCACCGTCGGCGAACAAAAGGCCAAGAACGTGCATGTCGGCGGCGATGCCACCAAAGACAGCTTTGTCGAAATGCGCAATGCGCGTGACGCGACGCTGGCGATGCCAAAACTGATTATCCCGTCGCTGCAAGTGAACATGCGCGCCGGGCAAATGCCGCCCGCGGACGAGGACGGCAAGGTTTTCCTCAAGGTTCCAGTAAACGGATTGTAAAGAAATGAACCCGGATTGGATTTACGGATTGGTCGGCGGAATGCTGATCGGCACAGGCGGCGCAGTATACCTGCTCGCCAATGGGCGCATCATGGGCGCGAGCGGTATCATCGGCGGGCTTGTCGATGGCAGCGGGCGCAGCACGATGTGGGAGCGCATCAGCTTTCTGGCAGGGTTGGTATCAATCCCTGTCGTCTTGTTGTTCTTCCTTGGACCGAAAGAAACCCATGTCACCAGCAACTTTGTCCTTCTCATCGCGGCGGGCCTGCTGGTCGGCGTCGGTACGCGATTGGCCAATGGATGCACCTCGGGCCACGGCGTCTGCGGGATTTCCCGTTTGTCGCTGCGCGGCATGGTCGCGACGGTCTTCTACATTCTTGCGGGCGGTCTGACCGTGGTTCTGTTCCGCCATTTGCTGGGGATCATCTGATGCGCAACTATTTCGCTTTTTTGGCAGGTGGTCTGTTTGGGGCCGGACTGTTCATTTCCGGCATGACTGACACCCGTAAGGTGCAAGGCTGGCTTGATATCTTTGGCAATTGGGATCCGACGCTCGCCTTTGTAATGGGCGGCGCGATTATCCCGATGGCGATTGCGTGGCGAGTTGCCGCAAAGCGGCGCTTTGCCCTAACCGGTGATGCCATGCCGCCACCGCCTGAACCGAAATTGGGCCGCAACCTTGTCATGGGGTCGGTTCTGTTCGGGATGGGTTGGGGTCTGGTTGGCCTGTGCCCCGGTCCGGCGATTGCATCGCTCAGCTATGGCGGGGTCGAGGGTCTTGTGTTCCTTGCCGCAATGGTCGCCGGAATGAGCGCTATGCCAAGCCTGCGGGCATGGCTGGACAGGCCCGCGGCGGCGCAGTAGGTCTTGGCCATGGATATACGACCAATCTCTGACCGCTACGCCGTGTCGCCACAGATCGACCCGCAAGACGCCGCCGCCATCAAGGCGGCGGGGATCACCACGGTGGTCTGCAACCGCCCGGATGCCGAAGTTCCGCCATCGCATCAATCCGACGCTATGCGCGTCGCGATCGAGGCGGCAGGACTGAAGTTCGAGGTGCTTCCGATCACGCACCAGACCATGACCCCAGACCGTGTGGCGCAACAAGCCGCGTTGGTTGACGCATCCGACGGGCCTGTTTTGGCCTACTGCGCATCGGGTACGCGCTGTTCGATCCTATGGGCGCTTAGCCAGGCGGGTCAGAAAAGCGCCGACGAAATTCTCGGCGCAGTTGCACAAGCAGGCTACGACCTGTCTATGCTGCGCTCCACACTTGAGGCGGCAGCAGGCGCACAGCGTTAAACGTCGATCGGATCAGGTGCCGCCGGGAGACCGGTGGCCAGATCATCAAGCTGCATGTCAAGTGATCCCCCATAACCAAGCTCTGGCGCCTGCGTCGCAACAGGCACAAGTGAGACTGTCGCAGTAGGTGCTTCCGCCTGTGGCTTGCGGTCTTCGGGTTTGTGCAGCGGCGGTTCACCTGTTCCAATACGGATAGCTCGAAAGCCGTTCATCTGCCCCAGCGTCCCCTTCGCCACCACATCACCGCCTGAAAGAATCAAGGTCGCAGAGGAAGTTGCCCTTGATGAGATCGTCAAAACGTCACCCGGCCGCAAAGCCTGTGCGCGGTCCAACGAGATGTGAATGCGAGACAACACGGCTTGCATCCGCACAGGCGCCAATTTGAGCACAGTTTCGTGTTTGCCGGGCAACGCCGTCGTGCCCTGTTCTGCCGCCTTATGAGGTTCGGGGAACAGAAACAGAATACCACCGCTTCGCGTGTCCTGAGCAAGGCTGACGTCGAACACCGCGAGGTGATAGGAATCAGCATCTAGAGCCAGACTGGCCGCCTGTTCGTCTTCGACCAAGGCGCCAAATCGGTAATTTTGCAGATGCGCCATATCAGTTTGCGACGACAGCATAGAAGAAAATCGAGGCAAAGCGGCGTCAATCAAGGGGGCCGTCATGGCCGCGTCTGTCGGTGTGTAGGCACGATCGCCACTGGGAAATCGCGTCACGCGGCCAAGCGTCTGCACATCGATCAAGCCAGTCACGATGTCCCGATCAAACGCCACCAAACCGGGCGGTCCGGTGTCATGTTCGAGGATCACCAACAAACGGTCCGCGCCTAGGTGACGGGTCGCGCGATCCGCCGACAGTGTTTCATCATTTGACGTTCGCGCCACCAGCGTCAGCCCCCAAAGCGCATCCGCCGCAATTGACAACACCCGCCCCAGAGCTCGCGACAGCGACCACGCGCCCGCCCCCAACGTCCTGCGTTGGGCGGCCACTTTACGCTGCAATACGGTTTCTGAGGCGTCATCTTTCATGTCAGCGCAGCTGTCCCCTTGGCCTTTCATCCGGTTATCACCGGAATTGGTTACCAAGGGTTTATCAAAACCGCTCAGATGATTTTATTGCGCGGCCATTGCCGTGCTGTAAGGCAGTACCACGCGGAAATTTGCACCGCGTGACGCCGGCACATAATCCACAGAGCCGCCAAGTCGCGTCATCACTTGACGGCAAATGGCAAGGCCAAGACCCGCCCCGCCTGCCTTTTGATCACTGACACGAGCAAATTTTTCAAAGATCATATCCACGGCCTCAGGGGCGATGCCCGATCCGTTGTCGTGGAAATCAATGACCACGCGGTCAACCTCTTGCATCACGCGAATGACAAGGTGCGGCTCTGCGGCGTCGCAATATTTGCGCGCATTGGCGATTAAGTTGATGAACACTTGGCTCAGTCGGTCAAGATCGGTGTGCAAGAGAATCTCTTCCTTGGCGGAATCGCGTTCGATTTTTAGCTGAGCCCCGTCTTCGCCGATGGCAGCAGACGAAACCGCCCGATCCAACGCGTCGCGCAGCGTGCCTTCCCGCATGTTCAGATTCACCTGCCCGTTCTCGACCACGCTCAAATCAAGCAAATCATCAAGCAACCGCGTCAGGCGCTGCGCTTCATCGTGGATGATCGACGCATAGCGCGATTGGTCGTCCGAGTTCATCTGGTCGGTGTCGCGCAGGATCTCAGAAAATGCCCGGATCGACGTCATAGGCGTGCGCAATTCGTGGCTGATTTGGCTAAGAAACGCGTCTTTCTGGATCGACAGGCGGGTGAGCTTCTGGTTCGCATTGCGCAGCTCCAGCGCGGTGCGGCTAAGTACTTCTGACTGTTCCTTGAGCCGCGCCGAGTATTCCAGCATCTGAGCCGTTTCGTCGGCCACCGCCATCAGGTCTTCGACCGAAATCGCCATGCCCCCAGTGATCTGCCCCACCATCGCGTGGGCGGTCGCCGCGCCCACAGAGCTGCCCAATTCGCGCTCTAAAGACTCAAGGAAGTCAGGCGTGGGGGCTGGTAAATCCCCGCGTGCGCCTTGACGTCGTGCGTGGCGCAGAAACAACTTTTGCGCCTCGGCTGCGCCCAGAATGCGCTGCGCCATCACCATCAGGTCTTCAGTTTGCGCCGTTCCACCAGACCAGCTGCGGGCATTTGTCGAATGCTCGAAAATGTTGACGAACTGAGCCGCTTGCAACCGTTCCAGCGGAGACGGGAAGGTGACAAGAGATACCGTTACAAAGGCCACAACGTTAAACAACATGCTCCAAAACAGTGCGTGCATGAGTTGATCGAGGCCAGAGATTCCGAACAGGGCGTCCGGCTTGAGCCATTCCAACCCGAACAACCCGTTGTCGATGATCGCCATAGGCAGGATTGTTCCGACACCAAAGCTGGGCAGGTAAAGGGTATAAAGCCAAGTCGCAAACCCAGCAGTCAGCCCGGCAAACGCCCCCATCCGTGTGGCGCCGCGCCAAAACATGCCGCCCAGCATCGCAGGCAAAACCTGAGCTAGCCCGCAAAACGCAACCAAGCCGATAGAGGCCAGCGCCTCGCCGCCACTGGACAGCCGGAAATACAGATATCCCAGCATCACCACGCCAACGATGGAAATGCGCCGCGCCATCAGAACTGCCGCCCGAACGTCACCTGACACGCTGGCTCCGCTTGGGCGCAATTGTAGCCAGATCGGCATCACGATGTGGTTCGACACCATGGTCGACAACGCAATGGCCGCGACGATCACCATCGACGTGGCCGAACTGAACCCGCCAAGGAAAGACAGCATCGCCAACCCGTTTTCGCCCAGCGCAAGCGGAACCGTCAGCACGAAAAGGTCGGGATTGGACCCCTCGGGCATGATATCGAGCCCCACCATTGCAATGGGCACGACAAACAGACTGATCAAGCAGAGATAGAGCGGAAATGCCCAGCTTGCGGTCCGCAGGTGGCTTTCGTCGTCGTTTTCAACAACCAGCACCTGAAAGGTGCGGGGCAAACACAGGAACGCCGCCGCCGACAGAAAGATCAACCCGGCCCAGCGGCTGCGGTCGGTGTGCCATTCTCCGAATTCTGATGCGTCGATCCGATTTAGCGCTTCGGTCAATCCGCCCGCCCCCCCCCAGACCACGAAAATGCCGACCGAAAGCAACGCGACCAGCTTGACCACGGCCTCAACCGCGATGGCCATGACCACGCCGTCATGCCTTTCCTTCGCGTCGAGGTTGCGTGTGCCAAACAGCACCGTGAACACCGCCAGGCCCATCGACAACCACAACCCCAAACGTGCCTGGTCCTGTGGCGCCAGACCATCGGATTGAGCTGCGAAAACGGAAAAGGACAAGGTCACGGACTGCAATTGCAAAGCAATGTAGGGTGTGGTGCCAATCACCGCGAGGATTGTCACACCTGCGGCCAAAAGGCTTGATTTGCCATAACGGGACGAGATCAGGTCAGCGATGGAAGTGATTTTTTGCGTCCGCCCGATACGGATCAATTTGCGCAGGAGCCACCACCAACTGACCATGACCAAGGTCGGCCCGAGATAGATCGTCAGGTATTCGAACCCGTTGCGCGCGGCCGATCCGACCGCACCGTAGAACGTCCAGGCCGTGCAATAGATCGACAGCGACAGAGTGTAGATCAGTGGCGATCGCAACCATGCCTTTTTGCCTTGAAGCGCCAGCCGGTCGGCCGCAAAGGCCACGAAGAACAGGAAAAACACATAGGCCGTACAGACCGCAATCAACAGGTTGAGCGTGCTCATGGCTCGGAATCCGGCGGCTCGTCCATTTCATTGGCCAGCTGGCGTGACAAGCCCCACGTCAAAAGGATCACCCCGCTCCAGACCGCAAAGATATAAATCAAGGCAATGGCACTACTGACGGTGCCTTCCCCTGATTGCGGCCAGATCAACGGCAGACTCCAGAGGATCAGCGCAAGGATCGGAGTAACCCGCGCAGCATCCATGACACGGCGTCTGCGGTAGGTGCGTCTTTCATGAAAGACAGTCGGCGATCCGGGCCTGTCCGTCGCGCGTATCATTTAGCGGCTAAGGCTCTCACGGTTTCGAGCACATCCGCATTCGAGAACGGTTTGGTCATGAAGGCGTCGCAGCCAGCACGTTCCGCGATTTCACGATCTTTGGTCTGACCCCGCGCAGTCAGGATAAGAACCGGCAATCCTTCAACCTCGGGGTCGTCGCGCAATTCGCGCAGGATGTCGTAGCCGCTTTTTCCCGGCAGCATCACATCGAGGATAACCACGTCAGGTCGCCTCTCCTTTACCATTTCGACAGCATCTGCCCCATTAGAGTGGGTTTTGACCGTCCATCCATCCCGAGACAGGATGAAACTGATCGCCTCAATGATATTGGGTTCGTCTTCAATCAACAGAACCTGTTTTGACATGCGCGCCCTCCCCGTGCCGCAAGTAGCTGATCGGCTTTTTGCCGTTATTTTTGGCCAGCTTGCTTAAACTATTACGGAGAGCAGGCAATGTGTCAAAGCTTCCGCGGTGCCGAGGCGACCATGATCGACGGCTCACGTCGCGCCTCGCAGGTCGGATGTGGGCAAATCCGGCAAGTCAGCCCGACATGGCGGATCTCTTCGGAATCGTCGCGCTTGGATTCTGGCACAATCAGCATATGGCTTTCGAACAGAACATCCTCGCCGGGACGGGCGGGTCCGGTGGGTTGTGAAATTGCGTAGCCACGGTGACGTGCCGCCGCGCGGGCGGATTGCTCCATCACTTCGACATGCACCATCATCGGTCGAGCCAGCGCCCGGTACAACGGCCAGAGCGCACAGCCCGCCCCGAGCCGAGGCAAAGGAAATTCCGGCAGCGGCTTGCGGAAAGTCGTCACACCGGAACCATCGCATATCGCCAAGCCCACAGGGTCGGGCAAAATGTCTTCCGGCAGATGCGCCAGCCGGCGCATGGCACTGGCCAGATCACACCCGAACCGCGCGGCGAGAGCAAAAGGATCATTTCCGGACACAGCCACCGTGTCAGCACAGTCGCCCAACGGCATCCGTTCAGCATCCGCGCGATATCGCAAGATCGCCCGATGCAAGAGCCATCGCGCGGCTTGCGAGAGCCCCTGCCCCAGTTCCGCAGTCACAGCATCAACATCGGCTTTTGAGGCTTCCAATGCCGGAACATGAAATCCATGTCTTTGGAACACGCTATCGAGTTCGTCTTGTGGCGCATTCGTTTCAGATGCCTCGGAATCGGCCTCTTCGAGATATTGCACCAAGCTACGGCTCGTATCCGCAAGGCGGGCACTATCTTCGTAGATGTTGCGATTAAAGCGGCGTTGCCACTCGGGTTCGATATCGCCGGGCTCTGCAAGGATTGACGCAGCCGAACGGATCGCGGTCACAGTCGACAGCATTTCGTGCAGTGACGTCGCCAGATGCGGGTCATGAGTCAAACGGTCGGTCAATGTTTCAACACTGCGCTGAAGTGTTTCGACCTTACGTTGACTGTCAGCCAAAAGCGCGGCCCAGCTGGGGAACCGGCCAGCGAATTCCTCGACCCGAACAAACTCGGCTTCGGTCATATCGACGTCACTTGCCGCCTCGCGCAATGTGGCCAGCAGCGTGGTCTCGGCGCCTTCGGTCAACGACCCCGGTTCGACACCCAGCGCGTATGCAATATTGACCAGCAACTTCCCGCCGATTCTGCGCCGATTGTGTTCGATCAGGTTCAGGTAGGACGGTGAGATTTCGGCACGTTTGGCCAATTCGGACTGCTTCAACCCGGCCATCACACGCCGTTCGCGAATACGGCTTCCTGTCAGAGTGTCGCGGGGCATCTCAAATTCCTGTGATGAATCAACCAGTTTCTGCACTGCAGAAAAAATTAATTTACAGCTTTCTGCATTGCGCTGTTCATTTTTTGACAGAAAAAGCGTTTGAGGCAAAGCGCTTATTGCTATGTTTTCCATGCATAGCCGATAATCAATTTGCACATATGTGCGGTGCTGGCGGATGGAGGAACGCCGCCAGACCCTTAAAGACATTGGGAGGATTATATGTCCAAAGGCAACCTGACACGTCGCGGCGTGCTCAAGACAGGTGCTGTAGCAGGTGCGGGTCTCGCTCTGCCCACATATCTGTCGGCAGCCGGCCATGAAGGCTTTACGAACGCACCGACAGGATCGACCGTCACACTGGGTTTCAACGTACCCCAGTCCGGTCCCTACGCAGACGAGGGTGCAGATGAACTCCGCGCCTACGAATTGGCTGTCGAACACCTGAATGGTGAAGGCGACGGCGGCATGCTGAACACCTTCTCTTCGAAGGCGTTGGACGGCACCGGTATTCTTGGCAAAAAAGTCGAGTACGTCACGGGTGACACACAGACGAAGTCGGACGCAGCGCGCGCCTCGGCTAAGTCGATGATCGAAAAAGACGGCGCCGTGATGATCACGGGCGGTTCGTCCTCGGGTGTGGCGGTTGCCGTTCAGGCGCTCTGTCAGGAAGCTGGCGTCATCTTCATGGCGGGCCTCACGCACTCCAACGACACCACGGGTAAAGACAAGCGGGCCAACGGTTTCCGCCACTTCTTCAACTCGTACATGTCCGGCGCGGCGCTGGCTCCGGTGCTTGCAGCTAACTACGGCACCGACCGTAAGGCATACCACCTGACCGCCGACTACAACTGGGGTTACACCACTGAAGAAGCGGTGAAGTCCTCGACCGAAGCGATGGGTTGGGAAACTGTTGGCTCGGTTCTGACACCGCTGACACAGACCGACTTCTCGTCCTACATCACGCCGGTTCTGCAGTCCGACGCAGACGTGCTGGTTCTGAACCACTACGGCGGCAACATGGTGAACTCGCTGACCAACGCGGTTCAGTTCGGTCTGCGTGATCGTATTGTGAACGGCAAGCAGTTCGAAATCGTTGTTCCACTCTACTCGCGCCTCATGGCGAAGGGTGCTGGTGCCAACGTTAAGGGCATCTTCGGTTCGACAAACTGGCACTGGTCGCTGCAGGACGAAGGCTCCAAGGCATTCGTTCAGTCCTTCGGCACCAAGTACGGCTTCCCGCCGTCGCAGGCTGCGCACACTTGCTACGTTCAGGCCCTGCTCTACGCAGACGCCGTTCAGCGTGCAGGTTCGTTCGCACCTTGTGCAGTTGTCGAAGCGCTCGAAGGCTTCGAGTTCGACGGCATGGGCAACGGCAAGACGCTGTATCGCGCAGAAGACCACCAGTGCTTCAAAGACGTTCTGGTTGTGAAGGGTAAAGAGAACCCCTCCTCCGAGTTCGACCTCCTCGAAATCGTGGAAGTCACACCGGTTGAGCAGGTTACTTATGCCCCGGATCACCCGCAGGTTGCTGGCGGATCGCTCGGCACCTGTAACAACGGCGCATAAGCCCTTGTTTCTTGAGGTGGGCCCCCCGGCCCGCCTCATCTCTTCTCCAGCCCGTTGCTGTTACGGGCTGTCTGCACTTCCACACTTCTGACCGCAAAGGGTGGGGCAATGGACGCCATAATCCTGCAAATTCTCAACGGGCTCGACAAGGGCTCGGCCTACGCGCTGATCGCGCTTGGCCTAACACTCATCTTCGGCACGCTGGGCGTGGTGAACTTCGCACACGGTGCTCTGTTCATGATCGGTGCGTTCTGCGCCGTCACCCTATCCCGCCTGCTCAGCCTGAGCCACAAAGTCGAGGTTCCCGGAGCCGTCGACTTCCTTGGCAATCCGCAAATGCGCGATGTGCCATATATCTACGACCTTTTTGGCGAAAGCCTTGGCGCTGGAATCATCGACTGGGCAGTGCCTTTGTCGATCCTGTTCGCCATCCCAGTGATGATCCTGATCGGTGTGATCATGGAGCGCGGGCTGATCAAGCACTTCTACAAGCGCCCGCATGCTGACCAGATCCTTGTGACTTTTGGCCTGGCTATCGTCCTGCAAGAAGTCATCAAGTACTATTACGGCGCCAACCCGATCCCAACCCCGGCACCGTCTGCCTTTGTTGGGTCATTCGACTTTGGCGCGCTTGTGGGTTTCGAACCCAGAACGATCATCTACCCTTACTGGCGACTGGTCTACTTTGCCTTTGCGGCTTTGATCATCGGCGCCGTGTTTGCTTTCTTGCAGTTCACCACCTTCGGGATGGTCGTGCGCGCCGGCATGGCGGACCGCGAAAC
This sequence comes from uncultured Marivita sp., assembly GCA_947503115.1. Taxonomy (GTDB): domain Bacteria; phylum Pseudomonadota; class Alphaproteobacteria; order Rhodobacterales; family Rhodobacteraceae; genus Marivita. The sequence continues at coordinate 3,347 of CANNCS010000013.1, read as the reverse complement.
TGTGGGTCTGCTTGGCATCAACATCGACAAGCGATTCACCATCATGTTCGGTCTGGCCGCTGCGGTCGCTGGTCTTGCTGGCGTGATGTACACTCCGATCAACTCGCCTAACTACCACATGGGCATGGACTTCTTGGTCCTGAGCTTTGTTGTGGTGGTTGTCGGAGGCATGGGTTCGCTTCCAGGAGCTGTGCTCGCAGGCTTCTTGCTGGGTATTCTGGAAAGCTTTGCATCGATGCGCGAAGTCATCGCCATCATCCCCGGCATCAACCAGGTGATCATCTACCTTGTCGCCATTGTAATTCTACTGACGCGTCCGCGTGGCCTTATGGGTCGCAAAGGCGTGATGGAGGACTGATCCATGTTTGGACTGGACAAAAAAGACGCATCCCTCCTGCTGATCGTGGCAGCTTTGGTCGCCTTCGCACCGTTTCTGCTCAACCCGTTCCCCGAAGGATCGGCGATGGCGCAGTTCAACGCGGGCTATCCCGACCTGATGCAACGCTTTGTGATCTTCGGGATCTTCGCAATCGGCTTTAACATCCTCTTTGGCTTGACCGGTTATCTTAGCTTTGGTCACGCCGCCTTCTTGGGTGTGGGCTCGTATGCAGCGGTCTGGATGTTCAAGCTGCTCAGCATGAACGTCATCCCGGCAATCGTGCTTGCTGTTGCGACAGCTGGTGTGTTCGCCCTTATCATCGGCTATGTCAGCCTGCGTCGCTCGGGCATCTACTTCTCGATCCTGACGCTGGCCTTCGCACAGATGTCCTTTGCCTTGGCATATTCGGTTCTGACCCCGATCACTGGTGGTGAAACCGGTCTGCAACTGGCGCTGGACGATCCGCGCATCTTTGGCAGCGCGACAACAGCAGATGGCAACATCCCCGTTCCTGGCTTCTTCGGCCTCGAAATGCGTGACAGCGCCGAACTGGTGTTCGGCAGCTGGGTGTTCACCTTTAATGTCGGCTATTATTTTGCCGCGATTATCATGCTGGCATCGTTCTATCTGTCGATCCGTATCTTCCGTTCGCCGTTCGGCATGATGCTGCGGGCCGTAAAATCGAACCAGCAGCGCCTGAACTATACCGGCCTCAACCCGCGGCCCTACACGCTGGCGGCCTTCGTGATCTCGGGCATGTATGCTGGCCTCGCTGGCGGCCTGATGGCGTCGATGGACCCTCTCGCTGGTGCGGAACGTATGTTCTGGACAGCGTCAGGTGAAGTCGTTCTGATGACCATCCTTGGTGGTGTCGGCACGCTCATCGGCCCGGTTCTGGGCGCTGGTCTGATCAAGTACATGGAAAACATCATTTCCAAGATCAACTCGGACATCCTGCACAGCTGGTTCGCCTTCCTCCCCGACGGTCTGGAAGACCTGATCGTCGCCCTGATCTACCCGTTCATCGGTAAAGGTTGGCACCTCACGCTGGGCATCGTGTTCATGCTGGTCGTGATCTTCCTGCCCGGTGGCCTTGTTCAGGGTGGTCAGAAGATCGCTGCGATGTTCGGTCGTAAAAAGGCCGAGAAAACCGAGAACGCAACCACCGAACCTGCGGAATAAGGAGACGGACAGATGGGAATTCTCGAAGTCAAAGACGTAAACAAACGGTTCGGTGGCCTGCAAGCGCTAGGCAACGTGAACCTTAGCGTGGCGGAAAACACCTGCCACGCGATCATCGGACCCAACGGCGCGGGCAAATCCACTCTGCTCAACTGTCTGGTCGGCAAACTGATCCCGGATACCGGGTCGGTGATGTTCGACGGACAGAGCGTACTGGGCCGCACCCCGTTTGAAATCAACCAGATGGGCATTTCCCGCGTGTTTCAAACACCAGAGATCTTTGGCGATCTGACCGTTATGGAAAACATGCTGATCCCGTGCTTTGCCCGGCGTGACGGTTCGTTTGCTCTACACGGCATCCGGTCAGTCCTGAGCGAAGGTGAACTGCGAGACCAGGCGGAACAGATGCTCGATGAGGTCAACATGCTCGACAAGCGGAATATGCATTCCGCATCGATGTCGCGCGGTGACAAACGCCGTCTCGAAATGGCGATGTGCCTTGTTCAGAACCCCAAGCTTCTACTGCTCGACGAACCGACAGCAGGTATGGCGCGGGCGGACACGAACAACACCATCGACCTGCTCAAAGAGATCAAGGAAAAGCGCGACATCACAATCGCGATCATCGAACACGACATGCATGTTGTGTTCTCCTTGGCTGATCGGATCACGGTTCTGGCCCAAGGCACGCCTCTTGTTGAGGACACGCCGGAAAATATCAAAGGTCACCCGAAGGTCAAAGAAGCCTATCTCGGCGAAGCCGCGTAACCCCATATCGGCAGGGCTCTGCCCTGCCACCCCTCCCAGCGTGAGGACAGATACATGAACGTCAGACCCGATTTTTCAAAGAACGCCAACCGCGCAGAAACGGCACCCGCCTTTTTGTCGGTCTGGGACATGCACTCCTACTACGGCGAAAGCTATATCGTGCAGGGCATCTCGTTTAACGTCCACGAAGGCGAAATCCTCGCACTTCTAGGCCGCAACGGTGCCGGAAAGACAACCACTCTGCGCTCCATTGCGCGGATGGACAGCCCGCAAGTGAACCATGGCGAGATTTGGCTGGATCACCAGCCGCTCCACAAGATGGCGTCCTACGAGGCAGCCTCGGTCGGTTTGGGCCTGGTGCCGGAAGATCGGTGCATCATCCCCGGCCTAACGGTCGAGGAAAACCTGCAACTCGCTCAGATCGCGCCGCCGATCGGTTGGTCGATTGAGCGTCTCTACGATCTCTTCCCGCGCTTGGGCGAACGCCGCAATCAGGAAGGTGTGACCTTGTCGGGCGGCGAACAGCAAATGTTGTCGATTGCCCGCGCTTTGGCGCGTGACATTAAAGTGCTTCTGCTGGACGAACCTTACGAAGGTTTGGCTCCGGTTATCGTTGACGAGATCGAAAAGACCCTGCGCGTGATCAAGGAACAGGGGATGACGACGATTCTTGTTGAACAGAACGCCGTGCGTGCCCTGCAACTGGCCGACCGCGCGATTATTCTCGACACCGGGTCCATCGTTTTTGACGGTTCCGCGGCCGAGGTTCTGGAAAACGCCCAACTTCGGGCGGAATACCTCGCAATTTAAGCAAGGCCGTCGCCCTTCTGCGACTTTTGCCGCCCTTGCCATTTCCCGGCGGGGGCGGTTTTGTTTGACCAAAGAGGAGGACCCCCATGACTGACACAACCTATCCCCCGTCCAAAGAGATGGTCGAGAACGCCCATATTGATGCGGCTGGGTACGAAGAGATGTATGCGCGTTCGGTGTCCGATCCTGACGGGTTCTGGGCGGAACA
>CANNCS010000012.1 GCA_947503115.1 uncultured Marivita sp. | reverse complement strand
TGTCGGAGCGTCTCATCCGCCAATCATGCCACGACGCAGCAGCGTTGGGAATCCTATGTCAGGCGGGGAACACTAGGATCAGACTCCAAGCACGCCACGCACCACCGGCAACAGCGCTGCGGCGACAATCCCGACCAGCGCCGCCACAGCGAACCGTTGCCAAAAGGACGGCAATCGAGGCGACAACGCCCCCAGCCCGCCACATACAAGCGCGTAGAACGCCATCGCCGTCAGATCCATATCGTGCCCCTTGCCGACCTAACGGCAGGATAACACAGTTCCCGCGCTCAGCCCAAAGCCTCAACCGCGCCGGCCAAAACACCCAGCCCAGTGACCAGATCAGGCTCTGCCGTATCTTCACCGAACGCATGGCTGATCCCGCCAATCGACGGCACGAACAACATCGCCACTGGCATCAGCTTGGACACATTGGTCGCATCATGCAGCGCACCCGATGGCATCTTGCGCCAACGTCCCGGCACTTTCGCTTCGGTCGCATGTTCCAGAGCGCCGCGCAGACGGGCATCCATGTCCACCGGCTCTAATCCAAGCATCGGTCCGAAACTCAGATCGAACCCGCCAGAGGCAGCGACCTCTTCGGCAGCCCCGCGTATTATGGCCTCCATCCGGCCCAGCCGGTCTGCATCGCCATCCCGCCACTGCATGGAAAACGTCACCTTTCCCGGTACGATCGACGACGCATTGGGATGCAACGTTACATGTCCGATGGTCCAAACGGTGGCGGGCGTGACGACATTTGCGAACCGCTCTGCGATCAGACTGTTGAACCGAGACAACGCCTGAAACGCATCGCGCCTCCCCCGCATAGGTGTGGTGCCTGCGTGGTTCTGCTCGCCCACCAACGTGACCTTCATGTCGCGAATACCGACAATAGCATCGACCACGCCTATCGCCTCATTCTCGCGGTCCAAGATCGGACCCTGCTCGATGTGCATCTCAAGGAATCCGGCAAACCGCGCGGGATCGACGAACGCGTCCGAGCGCCCCAGCATCCGTGCCCGCGCTTCGGCAAACGACACCCCGTCCCGGTCTGTCAGACCGTCGGCTTTCTCCAAGGACAGGTTGCCGGACCAGACCGCCGATCCTGTTGTTACTCCGAACCGGCCTTCCTCATCCTGAAACGACACAACCGAAACAGGCGGCCCACCCGCCTCGGCCGAGGCCCGCGCCACTTCCAGCGCCGCGATGACCCCCAGCGCCCCGTCCAGCCAACCGCCCTCGGGCTGGCTGTCGGAATGTGATCCCATCAAAAGTGACGTGTCATCAGCCAGCCCGAACACCGACCCAACTGGATCCACATGCACAGACAGGCCCGCCTCGCGCATGCGTTCCGCCAACCAGGTCCGCGCGGCAATATCCGCTTCGGAATAGGCTGGGCGCACAACGCCTTTCCCAACACCGGCCGCCCCAAAACTCCTCAATTGGTGCAGGTCCGCCAAAAATCGATCCGGGTTTACGGGAAGCATAACCCTGCCCCTTCTTCTTTTTCCAAATATGCGAATCTGACCGTGACACATGCAGCAGCATAGTCAAACGCGTCACCCAACCAGACGCAGATCGGCCACGGGATGCAAGCCCATGGCCGAGAAACCTCCGCGTGTTAACGCTCGATATCGCCTATTCCGCAGCCACCGCACCGGCATCCACAGACTCGACCCGCACCGCCGAGAACTTGAACTCAGGGATCTTACCGTAGGGGTCCAGCGCCGAATTGGTCAGGATGTTCGCCGCCGCTTCGACATAGGCGAATGGCAGAAATACCATATCCGGCGCAACAGCGCGATCGGCCCGCGCCATGACGACAACCGACCCGCGCTTGGTGGTCAGACGCACATGTCCACCGGGTTCGACGCCCATCTTGCGCAGAGTGCTCGGATGCAGCGAACAGTTCGCCTCCGGCTCGACCGCATCCAAAACAGCCGACCGCCGTGTCATCGACCCCGTATGCCAATGCTCCAACTGCCGCCCTGTGGTCAGGATCATCGGATAGTCCTTATCCGGCACATCATCGGGCGCAATCACAGAGGCAGGCGTGAACCGCGCGCGCCCCTGCGGCCGGGGGAAACCATCGCCAAACACAATCGGCTGACCCGGGTCTTCCGGCGACAGCGATGGATAGGTCACAGCATTCTCGCGCGCCAGACGGTCCCAGGTGATGTTCTCAAGCGACCGCATGTTCAGCTTCATTTCAGCAAACACATCCGCCGGACTGTCATAACCCCACGCCATGCCGCAGCGCCGCGCAAGCTCGGTTGTGATTGCCCAATCCTCGCGCGCGTCACCCGGAGGTGTCACCGCAGGACGGCCCATCTGCACCTGACGGTTGGTATTGGTCACCGTGCCCGACTTTTCGGCAAAAGCCGACGCGGGCAGGATCACATCGGCATAATTCGCAGTCTCGGTTAGAAAGATGTCCTGCACCACCAAATGATCCAGCTTGGCCAGAGCGTCTCGCGCGTGTTCCACATCCGGGTCCGACATGGCAGGGTTTTCACCCAGGATATACATCGCCTTGATATGGTCCTCGTGGACCGCATCCATGATTTCGGTGACCGTCAAACCTTTTTGGTTCGAGAAATCCTCCGATTTCCAAACTTCGGTAAAGGCAGATCGTACACCGTCATCCATCACCGACTGATAATCCGGCAGGAACATCGGGATCAGCCCCGCATCCGACGCACCCTGCACGTTGTTCTGCCCACGCAGCGGATGCAGACCTGCACCGGGGCGCCCTACATGCCCGGTCATCAGCGCCAAGGAGATCAGGCATCGCGAATTGTCCGTGCCGTGAATGTGCTGGCTAACCCCCATGCCCCAAAAGATCATCCCCGCCTTACCACCGGCAAAGTCACGCGCCACCGCCCGGAGGGTTTCCGCGTCGATGCCGCAGATATCGGCCATCTTTTCGGGCGCGAAATCCGCCAGATGCGCCTTCTCTGCCTCCCAGTTCTCGGTATAGGCCTCGATATACTGGCGGTCATACAACTCTTCCTCGACGATCACATGCATGATCGCGTTGAGCATCGACACATCCGCACCGGGGCGGAATTGCAGCATATGCGTCGCGTGACGTTTCAGCGCCTGGCCGCGCGGGTCCATAACGATCAGCTTGCCACCGCGCTTGGTGAATTGCTTGAAATAGGTCGCCGCCACCGGGTGGTTTTCGATCGGGTTCGCGCCGATCACGATGGCGACGTCGGCATTCTCGATCTCGTTGAACGTAGCCGTCACCGCGCCCGATCCAACGTTTTCCAGAAGTGCCGCCACTGAAGAGGCATGACAGAGGCGCGTACAGTGGTCGACGTTGTTGTGGCCGAAACCCTGACGAATGAACTTTTGGAAGAGATACGCCTCTTCGTTCGTACACTTGGCCGATCCAAGCCCCGCCACTTCGCGCCCTCGGCCCTTCAGCCCCCCGGCCGCAAAATCCAGCGCCTCGTCCCACGTCGCCTCACGGAAAACCTCTTGCCATTTGTTCGGATCGACGTTCAGCCCTTTCGCAGGTGCGTCGTCGCGCCGGATGAGTGGTTTGGTCAGGCGGTGATCGTGGTGGATATAATCGAACCCAAAGCGTCCTTTGACGCACAACCGCCCTTCGTTTGCCGGCCCATTGATCCCCTCGACATAGACAACCCTGTTGTCTTTGACCTTAAGCGAGACCTGACAGCCCACGCCGCAGAACGGGCAGACGCTTTCGACCTCTTTGTCATAATCCTTGCTATCGCCCACCTGCGCGTCATCCAGCACAGTCGCAGGCATCAGCGCGCCCGTCGGACAAGCCTGCACGCATTCGCCACAGGCCACACAAGTCGAAGCGCCCATTGGGTCGTCGAAATCGAACACCGGGTAAGCATCATGCCCGCGTCCTGCCATGCCGATTACGTCATTCACCTGCACTTCACGGCAGGCGCGGACGCAAAGACCACATTGGATGCAGGCATCAAGGTTCACGCGCATGGCAACATGGCTGTCGTCGAGCAAAGGAATCCGCTCGGCCTCAAGTGTCGGCAGTCGGCTTTCCGTAACTCCGTTCGCCTCGGCCATGTCCCAAAGATGAGAAGACTTGTCATGCGCCGCGTCGCGCTCGGGCTGGTCGGCCAGCAGCATTTCGACCACCATCTTGCGTGCGGACTTGGCGCGGTGCGAGTCGGTGGTGACCACCATTCCAGAGGAGGGTTCGCGGATGCACGACGCAACCAAAGTGCGTTCACCCTCAACCTCGACCATACACGCGCGGCAGTTGCCATCGGGACGATAGCCGGGTGCCGGTTTGTGACACAGATGCGGGATCACGAGGCCCCGGCCATTGGCCACTTCCCAAATGGTCTCGCCCTTGCGGGCCTCAACCTCGTTGCCGTCCAGAGTAAAGCGGATCGTGTTAGTCATCGCGGTCTCCCTTGTCGGGAATACTCTAACCGCAAATCAGGGCTGGGATGGATCAACAATCCCGACACCTTGGCGCGGATTTGCGGCTGACCGGTTTCCGATGCGAACAATTCTCCCCCACGGCGCGCGGGAAGCTCTTTCAAAGGGCTTCCCCAAAGGCTTTTGAACGCCCTTACCTCAGAGCGCGGCCGCTCGCTCGAAGGCAGGTCGCGTCCGAAGCCGTCGCAGATAGTCGACCAGAGCCTCCGGCGCATCCGGGAACTTTGCGTTCCGCGCCCAACCCAGGCAATGTGCCAGAACGAAATCCGGTACGGTCGGCTCATCGCCAGCAAGGCAATCCGACGTCATCTCTCCCGCGATCCGCTCAAGGTTCTGCGCAAATTCGGCCTTCAGGCTCTCTTTCACTCCGGGCACACGCTGGTCTTCGGGCAGGATGAAACTGTGCCGCGCCGCTGTCCAAAGCACTGCATCCACCTCGTCCAGCACCCGAAACGTCCATGCGTCTTGGCGGGCCCGCGCCACGGTGCCCGCTGGATGCGTAAACGCGCCGTGCTTGTCAGCCAGATAGTCAGGATCGCCGTCGAATCGGCAATCACATCATCGCCAACGACCAGCACCGGCACCTTCCCTAATGGGCTGACAGCCCGCACTTCTTCAGACCGGGGTGCCGCGGGCACATGCTCATATGGCACACTCAGTTCCTCTAACAGCCACAACGCCCGAAACGCCCGCGTCGCGCGATTGCCCACCAGTTTGTACATGTTCGTCCTCCCAAAACCCGGCATTCGCCTGGAAAATTCTACCTGCGCCCCAGCATCGCCAGCCGGATGAGCGCGCGCTCCACAATCGCCAGTGCAGGCCCATGCTGCCCTGCAGAGCGCAGCGAAAGATCGGTCTCCAAAAGCATCTGCAACGCCTGTTCCAATCGGTACATGCCCCAACCTGACGCCTGCCGCGACATCCGATCCCGACGCGGGCCGAACACCGGCGGCCGAAGCCGCCCCATACCTTGCCCGACACCTCCGGGGTCAGACGCTGCCGTGTGTAACGCGCGGAAATGTCGGGTCGCCATAATGAGCAGTGTCACCGCCGCAGTGCCCTGCGCCTCAAGCCGCGCCATAACCGGGCCGATTTCTCCGGTGCGTCCCTCAGCCACGATATTGAGCACATCATCCAGATCAGCCTCGGTCGAACCCGGCGCGCAAAGCGTCACCTCGTCCGGCGACAGCGGCGCGTCATCCCCCAGTTTGTAGAGCGCGATCTTTTCAAGCGTCTGACGGAAATCGCCTGGATCCAGCTCCTTTGACAACGACGTCAGCATTTCCATCGCGGCACCATCAGGGCGGGCCAGACCTGCACGGGTCAGTTCGGCTTCAATCTCTGCACGGCTGGGTGGATCGTTATAAAGCGCCGCCGCATAGGCATTGGAATGCCCCTCGAACAACTTGCGCAGCGCCGACTTGGCCTGCAATTGCCCGCCCGTCACCACGATCTGCGCATCACCCGGCTGCCAGTCCTCGATCGCCGCAGTGATCGGTTTGATCACTGTGTCATTCGCGTCTTCGACAAATGCCACGCGTGCGCCCGGAAAGAACCCGACCGCCTTGATCGCATCCCCCAAAAGCGCTGGCTCTTTGCGCAACTCCGCCGCAGGAATGCGCGTCAGGCGCATTTCGCCCTCACCCTCCGGCCCGATCAAGGCCGCAATCAGCTCCTGCCGCTTCAAAGCAACGCGCATCGCGTCTTCGCCATAGATCAGGATGCCCAACTTCGCAGGATCGGGGCGGGCAAAATAGCCCGACGCCTCGCGCGGGGGCAGCTTCATGCGGGCAGGCCGCTGGCCGAGATCACCAGACGGTCAACAATCTGATCTGCGAGAATCGCCATCAGCCGCGCTGCTGCGTCGCGCTCAGCGGCCAATGTCGCGACCGTCGACCCGGTGGCCGAAAAACCCGTGAAATCGGTCACACGGCCTTGCCGGACAACCGTGTCTGTTACGGTGTCGCGCAATTCGAAATCCGCGCGGCCCGTCAGTTGGAACCGGTTGGTCGTGCCTTCGACCGAAGTCGCCAGCGCTTGCCGCTGGATCGTCGGCGTAGCGGAAAGCACGTAGCGCCCCCCGTCATTACGACCGAACCGGTCTTCCAGCCGTTGCGCAATCAGGAAACCATCCCGGCGCTCGGGAGCAACAACCCGCAGATTGTCTTGCAAAACCGACGCACCGCCATCCGGCCCATAAGCAGGCGTAAAACCACAGGCTGCGCCTGCGACAAGCGCGGACAGCGCAAAAAGCGTCTGGCGTCTATGCAACCACATTCACAATCCGACCCGGCACAACGATCACCTTCTTTGGGCTCGCGCCATCCAGCGCACGTTTCACACCATCGGTCGCCAGCGCCAGCTTTTCAACCTCGGCCTTGTCCATATCCTTGGGCACGGTGATCTCGTCCCGGCGTTTGCCGTTCACCTGAATCGGCAGTGTAACGCTGTCTTCAACCAGCATCGCCTCGTCTGCCACCGGCCACAGCGCGTTCGCAACAAGGCCTTCGCCACCAAGCAGCCCCCAGATTTCTTCGGACAAATGCGGTGTCATCGGTGACATGAGCTGCGCCAGCGCTTTGGCTGCCTGCCGCTTGGCATCGGACCCCGCCTTGGATTTGGACAAAGCGTTGGTGAAGGCATAAAGCCGCGCAATCGAGGCGTTAAAGCCAAAGCTTTCCACACCCACGGTCACGTCATGGATCGCCTTGTGCATCTCGCGCAGGAGCGCATCGTCCTCGGAATTGGCCGCGTCGTTGGCGTCCGCCACCTCTGCCGCGATCCGGTAGACCCGACCCAGATGGCGCGCTGCCGCTTCTGCACCCGATGCGGTCCACTCCACGTCCCGTTCGGGGGGCGAGTCGGACAACACAAACCACCGCGCGGTATCGGCCCCGTACTGCTGGATGATCGCGACAGGATCGACCACGTTGTTCTTGGATTTCGACATCTTGGCCGAAGGAATGATTTGCACCTCTGTGCCGTCCGTCAAGAAACCCTTTCCGTCGCGCAACTCAACATCTTCGGGATAATGATAGACTGGACGGCCATCTGCCCCCTTCGTCTGATAAATCGCGTGCGTCACCATGCCTTGCGTGAAAAGCGCGTTGAACGGTTCCTTGCAGCGTTCCGGCAGGTGTCCGGTGATGTGCATCGCGCGGGCAAAGAAACGCGAATAAAGCAGGTGCAGAATCGCATGTTCGATGCCGCCAATATACTGGTCGACATTCATCCAGTAATCGGCATCTGCCATATCCGTCGGCGTGTCCGCGCGGGGCGCGGTGAAACGGGCAAAGTACCAAGACGAATCGACAAACGTGTCCATCGTGTCGGTTTCGCGTGTGGCCGGCTGACCGCAGGACGGGCACGCACAGTTGCGCCATGACGGGTGACGATCAAGCGGATTGCCCGGAACACCGAAATCAATCGCCGTGCCGTCCTCGTCATAAGGCAACGCAATCGGTAGGTTTTCTTTCTTCTCGGGCACAACACCGCAGGCATCGCAATGCACCACCGGAATCGGACAGCCCCAATAGCGCTGGCGGCTCAACCCCCAATCGCGAAGCCGGAACTTGGTCACACCATGGCCAACGCCGTTCTTTTCACAGAAGTCGATGGCCGCATCGATGCCTTCATTGCCTGTCTGCGCTTCTTCTCCGGCAAAGCCCTTGATGTAACGCACAGCTTCCGTTTTTGGTGGCACATAGGCCGGGCCACCATCTTCGGGCAGGACAAAGGCGTCTTCTCCCGTCGCAGGCGCATAAGTGCTTTGCACCGGCAGGTCATACTTGCGCGCGAAATCAAGGTCACGCTGGTCATGTGCAGGGCAGCCGAAAATCGCGCCAGTGCCGTAATCCATCAAGATGAAATTCGCGACATAGACTGGCAATTCCCACGCCGTATCAAACGGATGGCGCACGCGCAGCCCGGTATCAAAGCCTTTCTTCTCGGCCTTCTCCAATGCCTCTTCGGTGGTTCCACCTTTGCGGCACTCGGCATTGAACGCGGCCAATTCAGCGTTGTCTTTTTCCAAATGCTTGGCCAACGGATGATCGGGCGAAATACCGACAAAAGACGCGCCCATTAGCGTGTCGGGGCGGGTCGTGTAGACCTCGATCCGGTCAAATCCGTCAGGTGCATCAATGGTCGAGAACGCAAATTGCAACCCGCGCGATTTACCGATCCAGTTGGCCTGCATCAGTTTCACCTTGGCGGGCCAGTCGTCCAGCGTGTCCAAAGCGTCCAGCAATTCCTCGGACATATCTGAAATTTTGAAGAACCACTGAGTCAGCTCTCGCCGCTCCACCTCGGCACCCGAGCGCCAGCCCTTGCCGTCGATCACCTGTTCGTTCGCCAGAACCGTCATATCGACCGGGTCCCAGTTCACCACCGCGTTCTTTCGGTAGACCAGACCAGATTCCAACATATCGAGGAACAGCGCCTGTTGCTGGCCGTAATATTCGGGATCACACGTTGCGAACATGCGGGACCAGTCCAGACCAAATCCCAAAGGCTTCATCTGGCTGACCATCGTATCGATGTTCGAATAGGTCCAATCCTTAGGATGCCCGCCCGACGCCATTGCGGCGTTTTCGGCCGGCATGCCAAAGGCGTCAAAGCCCATTGGATGCAATACATTATGCCCGGTGGACAGCTTGTAGCGCGCGATCACGTCGCCCATCGTGTAGTTGCGCACATGACCGATATGGATGCGCCCCGAAGGATAGGGGAACATTTCCAGCACATAGTATTTCGGCTTGTCGTCCGACCGCACGGCGCGGAACGTTTCACTCTCTTCCCAGACGGCCTGCCACTTGGGTTCGATGACAGAGGGGTCGTAACGCGACATGGAATGTGTCCTTCGGATGTGCATCTTCTGTTGGCAGGGTGATAGGCTGATGCCACAGGATCGTCCAGTCCCGCCCCCATCTGCGCCATTGTGATGTCGGTTTTTTGCGATCATACCCTATGAAACCAAAAGCAAGACGACCGGGCAGATGAAAATACTCCTGATCCATCAGAACTTCCCAGCCCAGTTCAAGCACCTTGGGCCTGCACTTGCCGCGGGCGGTCATCAGGTTGTCGTTCTGACCCCAAAGGTCAAGGAGGCGACAAAGTGGAACGGCATCACCGTCTTGCCTTACGTCGTCAAAGGCTCGACCACGCAGGGTATTCACCCATGGCTTGCAGATTTCGAAACCAAAATTCTTCGCGGAACAAGTTGTTACGAAGCTGCACTGGCGCTGAAAGAACGGCGTTTTGATCCAGACGTCATCCTTGCGCATCACGGCTGGGGAGAAAGCCTGTTTCTCAAGGATGTCTGGCCTGACGCCCGGCTTGGCCTTTATTGCGAGCTTTATCACCGCTCAGGCAAGGCTGAGACCGGGTTCGACCCTGAGTTTCCAAGCCCGACGCCTGACCGCGATCCGCTACGGCTTCGCTTGAAGAACATCAACAATCGCCTGCACGAAGAGGTCATGGATGCCGGGCTAAGCCCGACTCACTTTCAAGCCAGCACCTTTCCCGATACCTTTCAGGCGCGCATAACCACATGCCACGATGGCGTCGACACGGATGTGATCAACGCGAATCCGAGCGCAGTTCTCGCGCTGCCAAATGGCAAGAACCTAACGCCGCAAGATGAAGTGATCACGTTCATCAATCGCAACCTCGAACCCTATCGTGGCTACCACCGGTTCATGCGCGCCCTGCCCGAATTGCTGCGCCGCCGCCCCGACGCACAAGTGGTGCTACTTTGTGGAGAGGATACCAGCTATGGCGCGCGTCCGCCTTCGGGGAAAACGTGGAAGCAGACCTTTATTGACGAGGTGCGTAGCCAAATTCCAGACGCTGACTGGAGCCGCGTGCATTTCCTTGGCAGGGTGCCTTACAGCACCTTCCTGTCGGTGATTCAGGTTAGCACGGTACATGTGTACCTAACCTACCCGTTCGTTCTTTCGTGGTCGCTGATCGAAGCAATGAGCGCGAAATGTGCAATTGTCGCGTCTGATACCGCACCGGTACGCGAGGCGATCATCGATGGACAAACCGGAGTACTGGTCGATTTCTTTGCCCAGGATAAACTGGTCGAAGAAACCTGTGCACTTTTGGCCTCACCAGAACGTCGCGATTTCCTCGGATCGAACGCCCGCCGATTCGCACGCGAACGCTACGACCTCAAACGCGTGTGCCTGCCAAGGCAAATCAAATGGGTGGACGACCTCGCCGCCATTCACCCGGTGCGCACACCAAACGACTGACATTCCCCGGCCAAACAACGGTAATCCGTGCGAAAAACGCCCGAGCAAGGGTCTAACGAATAAGCGTTATCATGATTTAGAAGCGGCTGTCTTGCTGACGCAATTGGCGCGCCCGCGTCAGGATGGCATCTTCAACGGCCCGGACGGTGGCACCGCTGGCAGGGCCAGAACGCGTCATCAAAGCCACGTTCAACGACCGCGCATCCAATGCCGGATCATTCACGAGAATCGTCGCGCGGTATGCTCTGCCGCCACCGGGGGGCGTGCCGTATCCGGTTGTGATGACACCAGTAAACGGATCAACCGATTCAACCGGCAGGAAATCCAGCGTCTCAAGCGCTGCATTCCAAATGTATTTATTAACGGCACCGATCTGCCCTGCGTCATCGCGAATACGCAGAAAATCAAAAAGCGACGACTGCGCGCGGTTCGGACGACTATCGTCAAGGATTTCGTCCATAATGTCATTCGCGGGGCGTGTCTCGACAGGATCACGGTCAGATGAGCCTCCGAAAAAGCCGCATCCCGACACAGACACCGCTACAAGAGCAACGCCAAAACCGGTCCTGAAACGTGTAAGGTCCATGGGAGACTGCCCTCGTTTGCCTGTTTGCCTTGTGCTTTGCATACAAGCCGATCCCAATTACGACAAGCCGAACTTGAGCCAGAGAGTCTAAGGTCGTGTTCTTTCAAAGGGAAAGTCTGTGGAAAAGTCTTGTGGCAAATGAGCATCACAGGTCGTGAAGTTGCCCGGCCTAGGACTGCTTGGCTTGCAAACACATCCCACCAAAGAGCATAGAGGTTGCAGCTAATCCGGACCATCCGGTTTGGTACGTGCCTTACGAACACATGAGGGAAAAAATGAAAACTCTTCTTCTTGCTTCCACAGCGCTGGTCGCAACTGCTGGCATCGCAGCAGCAGACGTCGCAATCTCCGGTTACGCTGAAATCGGCATCATCGGCGGTGATAACGTAGACAGTCAGTTCCACACTGATATTGACGTCACATTCAAAATGACCGGCGAAAGCGACGGTGGTTTGGCGTTCGGTGCAGCTGTTGACTTGGATGAAAATGGTGCATTCGGCAACACTACACAGGGTGGTGAAACCTACTTCCTGTCGTACGGCGGTCTGCGCTTGGACATGGGCGACACAGACGGTGCCTATGATGCTGCAATGCAAGAAGTTGCGCTTGCGGGTGCGTCGATCAACGACAACGAAACAGCACACGCTGGCTACAACGGCAACAGCGGCTTGGACGGTACCTTTGACGGGCAGATCGCTCGTGTGTCTTACTCTGCAGCAGGCTTCACTGCTGGCTTGTCGGCAGAAATCGACGATACTGGTGCTATGAGCCCGGTTTGGGGTTTGGGTGCTGCGTACAGCTCTGACATGGGCGGCGCATCGGTGACCGTTGGCGTCGGCTACCAGACGCAGGAAGACACTGGTGATTTGATCGGTATCAGCGCAAAGGCTGCGATGGAGAATGGCTTTAGTGTTGGTGTCAACTTCAGCGAATTGGACTATGCTGCTGCTGGACTTGAGAACCAGACACACATGGGCATTGGCATTGGATACAGCATGAATGCTATCTCGCTGGGCCTGAACTATGGTGAGTACAACGACGTTGCTGGCGTTGCCGGTAGCGAAAAGTCTGGCTTCGGCTTCGCTGCAACATACGACTTGGGTGGAGGTCTTGCAGCACACGCAGGCTTCGGCACAAGCGATGTGAACGGCGTTGACAGCGATGACTACTCGCTGGGTCTGTCGATGAGCTTCTAATAGCTAATCGAACTGCTACTTGGTTAAGGGTGGGCTCAGTGCTCACCCTTTTCTTTTGTGCTTACTTCAAAGTTTGAAGTAAGATCAGTGATCGACACAGCGTTGGAGCTTGAGTGCTAACGCAGAACGAATCATCAACACACGACGCTGTGACTTACGCTGTTGCTTGGTGTTGGGCAGATGCTGCGCTAACCAAGCTCGGTGACGCAGCTCACGTTGCAATTGTTTGTGCAATGCAAGTTCAGTGCGTGAGCAAGCGATCAATCTCAGCTTCGGTTAAAAAACGCTGGCGATGATCACCAAGCTGCAAGCATCTGAGGTTCTGCTGCTGTGGATCATGTTGCGGGATAAATCCCCAGTGTCGTGCTAAATTCAACATGCGGTTCATTAAATGAATGTGCTTGTTGATGGTTGCTTTCTGGTATCCAGTTAAAGTTTGCTCACGCTTCCAAACATCCAACACTGGGTTTTTGAGATCAACAATCAGATAGCGTCCCAAACTGGGTCTCATGTGCTTGTTGAAAACATGCCAATCCAAATCTGGTGCACGCTTGCTGGCTTGAGCGTGGGGAAAATAATGATCATCGAAGAACACACTTAGTGTGAGCGCTTCACTTGTTCGACTGTGCTGGTCTTGTGCGTTCTTGTTGCGATTGAAGAAGGGTATCATAGCTTGCTCCGAAATGATTATCCAAAAGCTACAATTGGATAAGCACGGGCACGATGCTGAATGTGACAACGATGCAATCTGCGAAACGACTGGCAGCAACAGTCGAACCAAAAACCATGTTCTAACCAAATAGTCTTCTTGCTTCCACCGCGCTGGTTGCAACCGCTGGCATCGCAGCGGCAGACGTAGCAATCACTGGTTATGCTGAAATCGGCATCATCGGCGGCGACGCTTATGCAACCGACCAGTGGCACACCGACATCGACGTCACATTCTCCATGACCGGTGAATCCGACGGTGGTCTGTCCTTCGGCGCCAAAGTCGACCTCGACGAAAACGGTGCTTTCGGCAACACCACTCAGGGCGGCGAAACATACTTCCTCGCTTACGGCAACCTGCGCCTCGACATGGGCGACACAGACGGTGCGTTTGACGCAGCTCTGCAGGAAGTTGCTCTCGCAGGTGGTTCCATCGCGGATGACGAAACAGCACACGCTGGCTACAACGGCAACTCCGGCCTCGACGGTACATTCGACGGTCAGATCGCTCGCGTTTCCTACTCCACAGCTGGCTTCACAGCCGGTCTGTCCGCAGAAATCGACGACACAGGCGCAGCTGACCCGGTTTGGGGTCTCGGCCTGCGTTACTCCACCGACCTCGGTGGCGCAGCGATCGGCATCGGCCTTGGTTACCAGACCCAGGAAGACGTTGCTGACCTCGTTGGTGTAAGCCTCGACGCCAAGTTCGGTGGCGGCTTCTCCGCAGCGATCAACTACACTCAGGCAGACATCGAAGGTCAGTCCGACGAAGGTACGCACATGGCAGTTGGCGTTGGCTACTCCATGAACGCACTGTCCATCGGCGTGAACTACGGTGAGTACACCGATTGGTCCCTCGGCTGTGGCGATTGCTCCGGCTTCGGTCTGGCCGCAACATACGACCTGGGTGGCGGTCTTGCTGCACACCTCGGCTACGGCAACAGCGACTTTGGCAACGACGTAGAGTCGGACAGCTACTCGCTCGGTCTGTCGATGAGCTTCTAATAGCTCATAACCAGATTTGGTTAGGGAAAGAGCGGGCATTGCCCGCTCTTTTCTTTTGTGCGGCACCCAAGTAGCTAGGAGCAAAAGGCAAGGGCACCGATGCACACCAACCCGCTCCAGGCTGTCAAAACCACTTACGACAAAGCGCTGACTCTCGCCCGTCAGGGTGATGTTGTACAAGCCGCTGGGCTACTGGACGGCCTCGCTCTACAAGCCCCCAACCTGCCCGAAATTCACTATCAACGCGCCCGCATGGCCGCGCGCCTTGGAGATCAGGAAAAACGCTTACGTGCGATTGATCGTGCTTTAGAACTGCGCGGCTCCGAACCCGCCATCCTGACCGAAGCAATCGCTGCGCATACTGCAGCCGACCACCATGACATTGTCTTGTCTCTGCTGGACCAGATGATCGCGCTTGATCCGAAGGCCATCAAACCACAGGCGGAAAAAGCCCTCTATCTACAGACAGCCGGACAGTTCGACGAATCCGAAAAAATGCTGCGCAAGCTGCAAAAAAAACATCCCCATGATGCAGAGCTTTACCGCATGTTGGCGACAACGATCCGCATCCAACCCAATGATCCAATGATTGGCGCAATGCGTCGGCTGGCAAACCACCCAAAGCTGTCGGTCCAAGGGCGAATGCACATCAACTTTGCACTCGCGAAGGCAATGGAAGACACCAAAAACTTCGACAAGGTTTTTGGTCACCTCCACCGCGCAAACAAGGCGCAGGCCGATCTCTGGCCGGACGATGCGACCGGGCGCAAAACCGAGTATTCCGGCGTTCTGGCGGCCCAGACAGGCCTCAATCCCGTTTCAGAGGCCAAGGGCACCACACCGGGCCTGATCTTTGTCACCGGGCTTCCTCGCTCAGGCACGACACTTGTTGAACAGATCATCGCCAGCCACAGCCAGGTCCATGCAGGCGGCGAAATGGCGGTCGGACTACGGACCGCGTACGAGCTCTTCGGCAAAAGCCACGAGATGCGTCTCCTGTCACAAGAGCCGCAAGGCAAACTACATGACTTCGCCCAACAGCTGACAACCGCGATCCAGCCCTTCGCCAAGTCTGCAACGCCATATCTGACCGACAAGTCGATCATGGCCTTCCTGATCTATGGATTACTGCACGCCTCTCTTCCCAACGCGCGCTTTATCGTGGTCCACCGCGACCCACGTGACATTGCATTGTCGATCTACAAAAATCACTTCAACGCGGGAACACATCGCTATGCAAACGATCTCGCATCGATTGCCGATGTGATTAAATCTTTCCGCGAAATCGTTCGTCATTGGCGCGAGACCCTTCCCGATCGCTTCGTCGAGATCCGGTATGAAGACCTCGTGGACGACCCTGAAACCCAGTCCAAACGGTTGATTGCCGCGGCCGGGCTTGATTGGGAAGACGAGTGCCTTAACTTCCACAAAAAAAGCGGCACCGTAAAAACACTCAGCCTGCATCAGGTCCGCCAACCAATCTACAAAAGCTCTGCCGCTGCTTGGCGTCGCTATGAGACCGAGCTGAAACCCTTCATTGACGCTTGGGGAGATACACCATGGGATTGAACGACATCACCGCGCGCATCGCCAAAGCAGCCAAGGACGCCGACCGCGATTCCTCAGACATCACTCTGATCGCAGTGTCAAAGGTTCAACCGAACGAACGGGTCGAAGCTGTTCTGCAAGAAGGCCAACGCAGCTTTGGCGAAAACCGTGTTCAGGAAGCAGCTGGAAAATGGCCGGACTTCCGAAAAACCTTTGACGGGATTGATCTGCATCTGATTGGTCCGCTGCAAAGCAACAAGGCCCGTCAGGCCTTTGAACTTTTTGACGCGATCCACACTCTCGACCGCCCGAAACTGGCGACAACCTTTGCCCGTCTTGCACAGGAAATGGGCCAGTGTCCGCAGCTGTTTATTCAGGTGAATACCGGAGAAGAGCCGCAAAAAGCCGGGATCGCTCCGGCAGACACAGACGCTTTTATCAAGGAATGTCGTGATCTTGACCTGCCGGTGCAAGGCCTCATGTGTATCCCGCCGGTTGACGAAACCCCGTCGCTACATTTCGCGCTGCTGCGCAAGCTCGCGGAACGCAATGGCCTGAACCAATTATCCATGGGAATGAGCGACGACTTCGAACAGGCCATCGCATTTGGCGCGACACATATTCGTGTAGGGTCTGCTCTCTTTGGGGAAAGAGTCCCGCCCGCCGGTTAAGAATGGTTTTCCGATAACGGAAAACATTGATGCTTCAACGCGTTCGCACTCTCTAAACACAAAAAAGCCCCGGATAACCGGGGCTCTTTTTTGTTCGTGCTGCTAGGTGTGATCAGTGCAGTTTCTGACCGACCTCAGCAATTGCATTGTCGATGCTCTTGGCCGCGTCTTTGGCGGTCATCTGCTTGGCCACAACGTCACGGGCAGCCTTGATTGCTACGGCAATCGCGCGGTCCCGCACGTCTTTGACGGCGCTCGCCTGAGCGGATGCGATCTGATCTTCGGCTGCTGCCAAACGGCGAGCAATCGACTTTTCAAGATCCGCACGCGCCTGCTCACCGGCCAGAACGGCCTCGTCTTTGGCATGAGCGATGATACGGTCGGCTTGTTCCTGAACTTCACGCTGACGACGCTCATAAGAAGCAAGAAGAGCCTGCGCTTCTTCCCGCAACGCTTTTGCTTCTTCGATCTCGCTCTTGATGCCTTCGGCGCGTTTGTCCAGCAAACCCGTCAGCATCGAAGGTACTTTGAAGTACAGAAGCACGCCAATGAATACGATAAAGCCAAGCAACACCACGAAGTCGGTGTTTTTCAGCGAGAAGAACGGGCCAGACGCCGCGAAGGCTGGGCTCGCCATAAGAGATGCTGCGGCAATGGTCATGATACGTTTCATGTCGCTCACCCCTTCATCTGTGCGTCAACGGCAGCGGCGACCGAAGCGTCATCCGCCTGCCCACCAACGGCAGCCACAATGGCGCCCGCCGTATCTTTCGCCACGGCTTCGACGCTTTGCACAGCCGATGCCCGGATTTCCGAAATCGCTTTTTCGGATTCCGCAGCCTTGGCCGCAATTTCTGCATCTGCCTTGGCAATCGCCTTATCCAACTCAGCCTGCATTTCGGCCTTGTTTTGGGCGATAATTTCCTGCGCCTGGGCACGGGCGTCTGCCAGAGCCTTATTGTAGGCGTCCTCGGCCTCAACAGCTTTCTGCTTCAGATCTTCAGCAGCCGCGAGGTCGTTCGTAATCGTGCCTTGTCGTTCCGCCAGAACCGACGCAATGCGCGGCAACGCGATGCGGGACAGGACAAAGTAAATCGCGATGAGCGCGATCAATAGCCAGAAGATCTGGTTCGGCATCCAGTCGGCGCAAAGCTGCGGCATACCGATGGCGCTGCCATCCGGGCCTACACATGCGCTGGCTGTACCAGTGGTTTCGGTTGCCATGTCGTCCTCCGTCGGAACTTGTCGTTACATCGGGCGGGCCGCGTGATTACGGCACCGCCCGCGCGTAAGGATAAAAGTCCGAAGCTTAGACGGCGAACATCAGCAGCAGCGACACGAGGAATGCGAAGATCCCCAGCGCTTCTGCGAACGCGATACCGATGAAGAGGGTTGCTGTCTGCGAAGCAGCAGCGGACGGGTTACGCAGGGCACCTGCGAGGTAGTTGCCGGCCACGTTGCCCACCCCGATTGCGGCTGCGCCGGAACCGATTGCTGCCAGGCCTGCGCCGATGTGTGCGAGATCGCCTTCCATGTGAATTCTCCTTACGATTGGAAGTTGAAACTTGGGATGGGTGCAAGCACCCACCGGTATTAGTGTGACGGGTGCAGCGCGTCCTTGAGGTACACGCAGGTCAGGATCGTGAACACGTAAGCCTGGATGAAGGCCACGAGCACTTCCAGTGCATAGATTGCCGTGATGCCGAGGATCGACAGCGGCGCAACAGCGGTGATCGCAGCGAAGCCCGCGAACACTTTAAGAACCGCGTGGCCCGCCATGATGTTGCCAGCAAGACGAATAGAGTGGCTTACCGGGCGCACGAAGTAGGAAATCAGTTCGATCACGGCAAGGATCGGACGCAGCGCCAATGGCGCGCTCGACACCCAGAACAGACCGAGGAAGCTTGCGCCGTTTTTAACGAAGCCCAGAACGGTGACCGCGATGAACACACCGAAACCAAGGATCGCCGTGATCGCAATATGCGAGGTCGGCGAGAAAGATGTCGGGATCAAAGCGAGGAAGTTCGAGAAGGCGATGAAGATAAACAGCGTGAAGATGTACGGGAAGTATTTCACCGCATCTTTGCCGGTCACATCCTCGACCATCTTGTAGACAAAGCCATAGGCCAGCTCGGCAATCGACTGCGTCCGCGTCGGCACAGTTGCGCGCTTGGACGTGCCCAGCACCATCAGCGCAATCACGCAGGCCACCGCCAGCAAGAGCCACAGCGCTACATTGGTAAAGGTGAACATGCCCACCGCGCCGTCACCAAACAGCGGTTTGACGATGAACTGGTCCATCGGGTGGAATACAAGTCCGCCGCCCTCAGCTTCCGTCGCCATGTCGATCCCTCTCGTTCTCTCCGGCCAGATCGGCCAGTTGCTTGACCTGAAACTCCTTGGCGGTTCGGATCATGACGTTGACCCCTGCCGTGAAGCCCAGCAATGTAAACAGCACCATCAACCAAGGCTGCGTCCCAAAGACCGCATCAAGCCCGTATCCGATGCCAAACCCGATCCCAAGACCGGAAACCATCTCGATCACCATGCGCCACGCTTGTTGCGCTTGGCTGTAATGTTCCTCTTGATGCGGCTTGTCCTCTTTGGCCCCTTTGGCCGCCGCAATCCGCGCTTCCAGCTCTTTCAGCTTCTGCTTTGGATCACTCTCAGACATGCGCTCCACCTCGGTTGGAACTTTGGCCATGTGCTACGGTGCAGCATGGCCTGAGTCAAGGCGCTGGTTAGCGCACACTCATACAACCTAACTATCTGATTTAATTTCATTCTTATCAGTCGGCGCGCGCGCAATCCAATCGGTCGCAGGCCTGAATTGAATGATTTCATGCCATTCTCCATATTCAACTTTCCGGTTGAGTTTCCCCAATACAGTCGTCTACTGCGACCCATGGCACCAACACTCGATACTGTCTTCGCCGCTCTGGCCGACCCGACCCGCCGGCAGATCCTGTCGATGCTGCTTGAAGACGACATGGCCGTGACCGACGTGGCCGAGCCGTTCGATATGTCGCTGGCCGCCATTTCGAAACACCTGATGATCCTCGCCAATTCCGGACTGATCAGTCAGGAAAAACGTGGGCGGGTGAAGTGGTGCAAGCTGGAACCATATGCCCTGCGTGATGCCAGCATCTGGATGCAGAGCTTTGGTCAGTTCGAAGCCGTCAACCTCGACGCCTTCGAGGCGTTTCTCGAGCACGAAAAGCTCAACATTCCCGTCGCAGCATCGCTGGAAGGAACCGATCCGACGCCTCAGGATTGACACGATCCCGTCTTGTCTAGCGCCAAGGTTCCACGCATCCATGCTTCCGTATTCTTGTTCGGAGCAATTCAGTAGTCCTCGCCTTTCTCGTCATCGCGACCATTGTCGCTATCGCATCGCCTTTTCTGCTTTTCGGCCTCGCTGCGGTTGGATCCGGCCTTGCCCATAGCGCGTCTTCGTTAACCATGAGCATCTACAGCCTTGTCTTTGCGCTGGCCCTGATCGCGATAGGCGGCTGGCTCATGTATCTGGCGTCCAGACTGGGCCTTCCCTATGGCTGGGCCATCGGCCTTGCCCTGTTGCTCGTGCTGCTCGTTGCCCCGAAATTCGTGCTGGCGCCAGCCGCCGACAAGGTTGCCCGATCCTATCAGGCGAACGACATCCCGCTCACTGCCATCGAGCCCCATGGAACCATCGCCATACAGGCGGAACAGTATCGCGGCTACCGACCTGCTGCGAAAAGCAAGGAAGACCTGGCCGCGCGGCTCCTGCTGAGCGGTTTCGACGGCGTCCTCGTGCTGGATTCGAAGCGCGGCTTTGAACGCAACGCGTTCGAGCACATCGCGCTGAAGAACCCGAGCGGTCCATACTGCGATGCGCTCCAATCCCGTCGGCCCCTGAAAGAAGCGCCATTGAGCTTTGACGGGAAGGACTGGGACAGCTGCTTCGAAACCAAAACCAGCATGCTCGGCGCGGCCGACATCGCCTTCGTTTCCGAGCGGGAGATCTTCCCACGGAAGAAGGTGATGGGCGTGCCTCACACGTTCGAAATCCGCCGTGAACGCGTGGTGAAGAACACCGATGGCGTCTGGCGCGACATTGGCCGCGAGACCTGGGTCAAACATGACAGTTACAAGCGACCGTACATCACACCCGCCAACGTCACGCGCCGCCCGGAAGGGCGCGAGAAACCGGTCGACCTGCGCGGCCTCCTTCCCGCCGTCTGGCCCGGGTTCAAAACCACACACCAGCACCCGCGCCAGCTTGTCACCCCGCCCATCCCGCTATTCGCCACGGCGCGATGACAAGGTGACACCGGACAATGCCGGTCAGGACCAGTCGGAACTGTGGCGGCCCTAGGCCGCCAACCCACGCCCTTTCAACAGCGCTTCAACTCCGGGCATCCGCCCACGGAACTTGGTATAAAGCACGTCCGCCTCTTCGGACCCGCCGGCAGACAAGATGAACTCCTCAAGTTTGCCCGCCATCGCTGGATCAAACGCGCCGCCGGCTTCCTCGAATGCCTCGAAAGCGTCCGCATCCATCACTTCGGACCACATGTAGCTGTAGTACCCAGACGAATAGCCGTCTCCGGTGAACACATGGGCGAAATGCGGTGTCGCGTGGCGCATGACAATCGCTTCGGGCATTCCCAATTCCGCCAGCACCTTGACCTGTTCCGCCATCGGATCGGCGGGCGGTTCCCCTTCGTGAAACGCTAGGTCAACCAGTGCCGAGGCCACGTATTCCACCGTCTGGAACCCCATATCATAGGTCGCCGCCCCCAGCACTTTGTCCAACATCTCCTGCGGCATCGCCTCTCCGGTTTCTGCGTGTATCGCAAATTCCTGCAACACCTCCGGCACTTCCAGCCAATGCTCATAAAGCTGGCTTGGTAACTCAACAAAGTCCCGCGCAACCGACGTACCCGAGATCATGTCATAGGTCA
The DNA here is from genome assembly GCA_947503115.1 of uncultured Marivita sp. Classification (GTDB taxonomy): domain Bacteria; phylum Pseudomonadota; class Alphaproteobacteria; order Rhodobacterales; family Rhodobacteraceae; genus Marivita. Next base: position 32,871 of record CANNCS010000012.1, on the reverse strand, counting down.
CATCCGACAACATCTGGTGCAGAGCGTGACCGAATTCATGAAACAACGTCCGCGCATCGTCATAAGACAACAGCGCCGGATCACCCTTGGCGAAATTGCAGACATTCACGACAATCGGCGCTTGCACATCCGGGAACTTGCGCTGCGACCGCATCGCCGAACACCACGCGCCCGACCGCTTCGACGTCCGCGCAAAGTAGTCCCCGATAAACACCGCCACATGTTGCCCGTTCCGCGTCACGTCCCACGCCCGCGCGTCCGCGTGATACAGCGCCACATCCAATGGCCTGAACTCCAACCCGAACAACCGGTTGGCACAGGCAAACGACGCCTCGATCATCTTTTCCAACTGGAAATACGGCTTCAACTCTGCCTCGTTGAGCGCAAACTCCTCGCGGCGCCGCGCCTCGGAATAGTACCGCCAATCCCACGCCTGAAGCGGCCCGTTCACACCATCGGCCAACATCCTTTCTTCCAAAAGCGCGGCATCTGCCAAAGCCCGCGCTTTCGCAGGTTTCCACACATCCATTAACAAACCGCGAACGGCCTCCGGAGTCTTCGCCATCTCCGTCTCAAGCTTGTAAGACGCAAAATCGTCATATCCCAGCAGGTTGGCCCGCTCCTGCCGCAACGCCAGAATCTCGGCCGCCACACCGCGATTGTCAGTCTTGCCGCCATTCTCACCGCGCGCGGCCCACGCCCGCCACGCCTCTTCCCGCAAAGACCGGTTCGGGCAAAACTGCAAAAACGGCACGATCACCGATCGTGACAGGGTCAAGACAGGGCCATCCGCCCCGCGTTCTTTGCCCGCCGCACGCACCGCGCTCACCACGAATCCCGGCAACCCCTCAAGCTCGTCCTCCGAAAGCGCCCGCTGCCAATCCCGCTCATCCGCCAAAAGGTTCTGCCCGAACTGGGTGCCCAAGGTGGCCAACCGCCCCTTGATCTCTTTCATCCGCGCAGCCTCATCCCCGGTCAACGCGGCGCCTGCCCGCACAAAACCGCGATGGGTCAACATCAACACGCGCGCCTGTTCAGGCGTCAGATCCAACGCTTCGCGCGCCAACCAAACCTGTTCGATCCGCGCAAACAGCGCCTGATTGCCATAGATCGCAGCAGAATGGGCCGCCAACTTGGGTGAAAATTCCCGCATGATCTCTTCGCGCATGTCCGTACTGTCGGCGCCTGCAAGGTTGTAGAACACCCCCAACACCCGGTCCAAGGCCGACCCCGTCTTCATCAAACCTTCAACGGTGTTTTCGAAAGTCGGCGGCTCCGCGTTGGTTGCCACAGCCTCGACCTCTGCCAGCCCTTCGGCCATCGCAGCCTCGATCGCAGGCGCAAAATGCGCATCTTTGACCAAGTCGAACGGCGGCAGGCCAAAGTCGGTGGCCCAGGTTTCAAGCAACGGGTTTGTCATCGAACGCTCCTAATCGGTTTGAACAAAACCTAGGGCCGTCCGAGGCCAACAACAATGGCCCACGCAAAAGGAAAGCGGTGTCAGCGCGTCACAGCCATGTCCACAGCACGTTCGCCGCAAATCGGGCAATCCCCGCGCGGTTTCAGACTGATCTTTCGGGTCTCTCCCCAAAGCGCATCGTAAATCAACATCTCGCCCTTCAGGGCCTGTCCCGCACCGGTGACCAACTTGATCGCCTCCACAGCCATCATTGATCCGATGACACCCGGCAATGGCCCAATCACACCAGCCTCAGCACAAGATGGGGCCAAACCATCCGCCGGAGCCTCTGGGAAGATACATTGGTAACACGGCGTGCCCGACGCCGGATCAAAGACGGAAATTTGCCCTTCCCACTGCGACAAAGCTCCGGAAATCAATGATTTTTCCATTGCAACAGCGGCCCGATTTGCCAGATAGCGCGTCTCGAAATTATCGGTTCCATCCAGCACCAGATCATATTCAGACACCAGCTTTTCCGCCATATCCTCGGTCAGCCGCCGATGATAAGGGCGTACCTCGACATGCGGGTTCTGCGCCACCATTGCAGCTTGGGCGGAAAACACCTTGGGCATACCGATATCCGCATCGCGATGGATCACCTGACGTTGCAAATTGGCATTTTCGACAACATCGTCGTCAATCACCCCGATCGTGCCAACACCGGCGGCTGCCAGATACTGCAACGCCGGTGCACCCAAACCGCCCGCACCAATGACCAGCACCTTGGCATCGCGCAACGCCTTCTGCCCAGGGCCACCAATCTCGCGCAGCACGATATGGCGCGCATAGCGCTCCAGCTCCGAGGCGGAAAAACGTTCGCTCCGTGTAACAGGCGACGCCTCTCTCTGTTCCTTGATCAGCGCCCGGTCCTTCAACCCTTTGACGATCCGCCCATACAGCACGGCCAAAGCCGCAAAGACGCCGAGCAGTATCCAAAGCGCCGCGCTCTCGCCGGTCGCCATGCGCAACGGATGCCCCAAAGGCAAAGCGATTTGAATGAACAGAACACCCACATAAAGCAGTCCGATCATATACAATCGCGCTTTCCTCGGCATTTTCATCAGCGCGCCAAGCCCCCAAAGCGCACCTGCCATAGCAAAGACGACAATCATTCTGACACCCCGGTCGATCCAAAACCACCCACGCCCCGCAACGTGTCGTCCAGCGTGTCAACCAAAGCGAACTCCGCGCGCAACACAGGTGCCACCACCATTTGCGCGATCCGGTCACCGTGCGAAATCTCGAACCGCTTGTCCCCGGCATTCATCAGAATCACCCCCAAAGGCCCTCGATAGTCGCTGTCGATGGTTCCCGGAGCGTTGGGCAAGGTAATCCCATGCTTCAACGCCAAACCGGAACGCGGCCGAATTTGCACTTCAAATCCTTCGGGGATCGCCATACGCAGACCAGTCGGCACCAACGCCCGCGCGCCAGGCTTCAGCGCGACAACGCCACGATCAGGAAAATTCGCCCGTAGGTCTGCACCTGCCGCCCCAGCACTGGCGTAGGTCGGCAGTCCCAACGACCTGTCCGCGCCCTCGTCCCATGTCAACTCGATCGTGACCACGCTTTGCCCTTCTTCTTTTTCCAAATATGCAAAATGGCCCGACCGTGCGGTCAGACCAGCGCGTCGGCAATCCGTACCGCCAATTGACGCGCCACCGCGTCTTTACCCATGCGCGGCCACGCCTCGGACCCGGCTTCGGAAATAAGCGTGACCGCGTTCTCGGTCCCGCCCATGATTCCGGTGGCAGGCGACACGTCATTTGCGACGATCCAGTCGCAGCCCTTGCGCGCCCTCTTGGCGGTGGCGTTTTCGATCACGTCATTGGTTTCAGCAGCAAAACCTACCACCAATGCGGGGCGATCTTCTGACATCCGCGACACCTCGGCCAAAATGTCAGGGTTCTCTTCGAACTCCAGTGTCGGCAAAGCACCTGCAACCTTCTTGATTTTGCTGTCCGACGCGCCGACCACACGCCAATCGGCAACCGCCGCAGCAAACACCGCCGCATCCGCAGGCAAGGCCGCCAGCACCGCTGCCCGCATCTCGCGCGCGGTTTCCACTCGCACCACCTCGACGCCGTCAGGCGGCGACACATCCGCCGGGCCCGTAACAAACACCACCTCGGCACCCTGCGCGCGCAACGCGGCGGCAATTGCCGTTCCCTGCGCGCCCGAGGATCGGTTGGCGATATAGCGCACCGGATCAATCGGCTCATGGGTCGGACCAGAGGTGACGACAATCCGCTTGCCCCGCAAGGGCCCATCCGCCAGCGCACCGACAACCGCGTCGACGATCTCCAATGGTTCCGCCATGCGCCCCGGCCCGTATTCGCCGCACGCCATATCGCCCTCATTCGGCCCCACGACGGACACCCCATCCTCCCGCAGCACCGACAAATTGCGCTGAGTCGCCGGATGGTCCCACATCCGCACGTTCATCGCAGGGGCGATCATCACCGGTGTGTCCGTGGCCAAAAGCAACGTCGTCGCCAAATCGCCCGCCATCCCCTGCGCCATCTTAGCCATCAGATTCGCCGTCGCTGGGGCGACCAACACCAGATCCGCCACGCGGGACAGCTGAATATGCCCCATCTCGGCTTCATCCGTCAGATCGAACAGGTCGGTATAGACCTTCTCCCCCGCGAGCGCCGACACTGACAAAGGCGTCACAAACTCGGTCGCCGCCCGCGTCATGACAGGCGTCACCGCCGCACCGCGTTCACGCAAGCGGCGGATCAGGTCGAGGCATTTATACGCCGCGATCCCGCCGCCGATGATCAGAAGGATACGTTTGCCGCTCAACATAAGGCACAGTCCTGACAGGGTTCCGTACCTTTGTTACGGGGCCGCCGGACAAAACTCAATCAGCGGAACGCAGCGCAAGGGTCTCCACGGTCCGCAGCAGGCGCGCTTTCGACAACATCAAACAGACCGGACGGCGCGACATCATCCTCACCCTGCCCAAGCGACGCAATCCGCAAGCCGGGCGCTGCCTCCATCAGGTAAACCGGCGCGCCCCAATCCCTCCGTGCATGCCCGTTCCCGGTGATCACCACCACAGGCCCACCATGCGCCTCGAACGCCTGCACCGCAGAATAGGCTAACTCCGCATCCCGCAAGCGCTGAATGTCGACCATCACCGGCAGCATTTCTTCGGGCATTGCATCGCAATGGGCTGCAAGTTGCAACGCCTCGCGCTTCGCTTGTTGCTCTTCAGGCAATGGCGTGGTCAGCCCATAGTCCTCGACATCGCCGCGAAAACCGGTGTGCAACCCCTCCGCCATCGCCGCCCGCGCCACGTCCCTTGGCACGGCCGCCCCGAAATACGCCGCCTCGGGGGCTGCCGCAAAGATCGGATAGTACATCGAAAATTCGGGCCACCCGCTGGCGTTCCAGTCCAAAGCCGCTTCCAACGCCGCCGCGTCTTTCACCAACTCCGGCGTCACCACATCCGCTTGCGCTTGCGTCAGCATCTCGAACACCAACGCGCGTGGCGCCAACTCGGTCACGATCTCGGCCTGTCGCAAATGATGGGCCGGGTTGTCATGCAACTCCCCAAGGAACACAACGTCCACACCATCAAAAACGCCCCCAGCGACCAAAGCCGTGGGGGCGAACAACATTAAAGCCAGCGCATGTCTCATGAAAGGAAGTGATGCACCTCGGGGCTCTGCGCTTCAAGTGTCTTACGGATCTTTGCAAACGCCGCTGCCTCAAGCTGCCGCACACGTTCCTTTGACAGACCCAGTTCATTGCCCAAGCTCTCCAACGTCCGTGCATCTTCCCGCAACTTGCGTTCGCGCACGATGAAGCGCTCACGTTCGTTCAGTTGGTTCATGGCCATCATCAACCACTGGCGCAACTGCGCGAGGTCCAAATCCTCTTCGACCCGCTCATCCGCCTGCGCACTCTCGTCTTCCAGTGCATCAATCCACTCGCGACCCTCATCCTCGGTGGATTGCGTCGCATTCAGCGAATAATCAGACCCGGACAACCGGCCCTCCATCATCTCCACATCATGCAACGGCACGCCAATCTCTTCCGAGATCATCCGGCGCATCTCGTGCCCTTCGAGTACCTTACCCTCAGCCGCCGCTTCTCGCTCCAGCCGTGCCTGAACCCGGCGCATGTTGAAAAACAAGGATTTCTGCGAAGACGTAGACCCGGTTCGCACGATCGACCAATTGCGCATCACGTAATCCTGAATGGACGCCTTGATCCACCAAACAGCATAGGTCGAAAACCGCACGCCCCGATCTGGGTCAAACTTGTCTGCCGCTTTCATCAGGCCCAAACCCGCTTCCTGGATCAGATCGTTCATCGGCGCACCATAGCGCTTGAACTTCGACGCCATCGAAATCGCAAGACGCATATACGCCGTGATCAATCGATGGAGCGCAACCTCGTCGCGCTGATCGCGCCATGCATAGGCCAGCTTGAGTTCCGTCTCCGCGTCCAGCAATTCTGCTTTCATTGCGCGACGAGACAGGGTGTGGTCGTTAAACGAGTCCAGTGCCATGGGTGCCCCCTGAATTAATCTCTTATACCGTCTACGAGGGTCCCCAGCCCTTGGATCAAAGATTTATGAAAAAAAGTTTCAACATTGGGCCAACGACCTTGCGTCCTATTCGTTCCGGTGATGACTTCACGCACAATTCGAAATTGGGAAAGCCCATCGGACCGCGATAGAACTGTGCGAAAGTTGGGCAATTGGAGACACCCCCGCATGGATTACGAGCTTTTCATCGGCGATTACGCCTATTCCAGCTGGTCACTGCGTGGCTGGCTTCTGTTCCGCAAACTCGACATCGCGCCCAAGATCTGCCTCGTGGATTTTCACAAGGCCAAGGTCGCCGATCAGCTCGCAGACATTGCGCCGGCACGCACGGTCCCTGCGATGCGCACACCCGAAGGCACTGTGATCTGGGATTCGCTTGCCATGGCCGAGGAACTGCACAGCCGACACCCCGACGGTGGGTTGTGGCCTACAGACCCTGCCGCCCGTGGCCTTGGCCGGGCGCTCGCTGCCGAAATGCATTCCGGGTTCACGGCGCTGCGGGGCGAATGCCCGATGAACCTGCGCACCGCCTACTGCGATGTGACACTCTCCGATGCCACACATTCCGACATCGCTAGGATCGAAACCATCTGGACCCACGCCCGCAGGCTTTATGCCGACAAGGGGCCTTGGCTGCTTGGGGAATACTCCATTGCCGACATCGCCTTTGCCCCAGTAGCGGCCCGGTTCGCAGGCTATGACGTCACACTCTCCGACGTTGCCCAACACTACGTTGAGACCCATCTCTCTGATCCGTGGTTCCAAGAATGGCGCGATATGGGGCTGCGCATCGGGGAAACCCTGACCCGCTATGCCAAGCCCTTCGACACGAAACCTTGGCCCGGATCGGTTTGAACGCGCGTGTTAACCATTTCGCAACCATGATGGCTTCACCCTCGCAACAGACGAGGACCGGATCTCATGGTTGCGCATGCCTATACAGTCGCCTTCGAAGGCGTGGACGCCCGCATGGTCGAGGTGCAATGCGCCATCACCCCCGGCATGCCGGCCTTTGGCATTGTCGGCCTGCCTGATAAAGCCGTATCCGAATCCCGCGACCGGGTGCGCGGCGCTCTCTCCACCCTGCATATCGCACTGCCGTCCAAACGCATCACAGTGAACCTCTCACCTGCCGACCTGCCAAAGGAAGGCTCGCATTTCGATCTGCCCATCGCGCTGGCGCTGTTGGCGGAACTCGATATTCTGCCAAAAGACACCGTGTCCGACACTGTCTCCCTTGGGGAACTGTCGCTCGACGGCGCGCTGATCCCGGTGATCGGCGCTCTGCCTGCCGCAATGGCCGCTGCCGAGGAAAACCGCGCCCTGATCTGCCCCGCAGCGTCCGGCGCCGAGGCGGCGTGGGTCGGTGGCTGTCAGGTGATCGGGGCCAAAGGCCTGATGGACGTAATCCAGCACATGACCGGACGCACCCCGCTCGCGCCCTGCGACCCCGGCGAAGTCAGCCACGCCCCCGACAGCCGCGATATGCGCGATGTCAAAGGTCAGGAACGCGCCAAACGCGCGCTCGAAATCGCCGCAGCAGGGCGGCATCACGTTCTGATGGTCGGCACGCCGGGCTCTGGGAAATCCATGCTGGCCGCCCGCCTGCCCGGCATTCTCCCACCGCTCACCCCGGCCGAGGCGCTGGAAACCTCAATGGTGCATTCGCTCTCTGGTTTGATCGAAGCCGGCGGCATTTCCCGCCATCGCCCGTTTCGCGAACCACATCACACCGCCTCTATGGCAGCCATCGTCGGCGGTGGGCGCACTGCCAAGCCGGGTGAAATCAGCCTCGCTCACAACGGCGTGCTTTTCATGGACGAATTCCCTGAGTTCCCACGCGCCGTACTTGAAACCTTGCGCCAACCGATTGAGACAGGCGAGGTCATGGTCGCCCGCGCCAACGCACATATCAAATACCCCTGCAGGTTCATGCTGGTCGCCGCAGCAAACCCCTGCAAGTGCGGCTATCTCAGCGATCCGGCCCGCGCCTGTTCGCGCGCACCGAACTGCGGCGAGGATTACATGGGCCGCATCTCTGGCCCTCTGATGGACCGTTTTGATCTACGCGTCGACGTGCCGCCCGTTGCCTTCCGCGATCTGGACCTGCCCAGTTCCGGTGCCGCCAGCAATGAATTGGCCAACCGTGTTGCCGCAGCCCGAGCGGTTCAGGCAGCCCGTTTTCAGGATCACCCAGACATGCACCAAAACGCCGATCTCGAAGGCACCCTTCTTGACCAGACCACAATGCTCGATACGCCAGCCCGCGCGCTTTTGACCAGCGCCGCCGATCGCTTCGGCCTATCAGCTCGCGGCTATCATCGCGTGTTGCGCGTCGCCCGCAGCATCGCCGATCTGGACACCACAGACAACATCACCCGCGACCATATCGCCGAGGCGCTCAGTTACCGACTGCCCCAAAATACCACGTGAGACAGGCTGCAATGCCCGATGAATACCGCTTAAAGCTTGGCCTCGATCGCCTGCCAAATCTTTTCGGCCACATTGACCCCGTCGAAACGTTCGAGTTCCTGAATGCCAGTGGGCGAGGTTACATTGATCTCGGTTAGGTAGTTGCCAATCACATCGATCCCGACAAACACCTGTCCCTTTTCGCGCAAAAGCGGTCCGATCCGCGCGCAAATCTCCAGATCGCGTTCTGTCAGTCCGATCTTCTCGGGTCGCCCACCAACATGCATGTTCGACCGCGTCTCGCCTGCCGCTGGCACCCGGTTGATCGCGCCGACCGCTTCGCCATCGACAAGGATCACCCGCTTGTCGCCCGCCGACACATCCGGCAGGAATTTCTGAACAATCAGCGGCTCACGCGAAAATCCGGTGAACAGTTCGTGCAGCGACGACAGGTTGCGATCATTGGCGTCCAACCGGAAAACACCCGCGCCACCATTGCCGTACAACGGCTTCAAAATCACGTCCTGATGCCGCGCCTTGAATGCCTTGATCGTCGCCAAATCCCGCGCAATCATCGTCGGCGGCGTCAGATCCGGGAAATCCAGCACCAACAGCTTTTCAGGATAGTTTCGCACCCAGAACGGATCATTGACCACCATCGCTTTGCCCTTCAGCCGGTCCAGCAGATGGGTCGAAGTGATGTAATGCATGTCAAAGGGCGGATCTTGCCGCAACCAGACGACATCGACGTCCTCCAGATCGACCTGCACTTCTGGCCCCAACGCTACATGGTCGCCCTGCACACGTTGCACCGTGAACCAATGACCGACGGCAAGGATGCGCCCCTCGTCATAGGCCAACTTGTCCGGGCTATAGAAAAACAGCTCATGCCCGCGTGCCTGCGCCTCTTCGGCCAGCCGGAAAGAACTGTCGGCATTGATGTTGACCGACTGGATCGGATCCATCTGAAAAGCGATTTTCATGTGACGCCCCTTGCAAACTCTGCCCGTGTAATGGCGCAAGCCATGAGGGCGTGCAAGATCACCCCGTCAAAGGCCCATGCTTGCATTCGGGATGATGTCGATCCTGCCCTGCGCATCCACCAGTGCCACGTCCAGTCGCGCGTCCGTCAACGCCCCCGCCGGGCATTGGCCCAGATAGTCTTCGGCGCTGCGTAGAATACGGCCAATCTGCCGGGCCGTTACACGTTGCACAGCTGCGGCATGGGTACGGCTTTTCTTGACCTCTACGAAAACCACGCGGTCGCCCTCCGACAAGATAAGGTCGATCTCACCACAACGCCCCCGCCAACGCGTTTCGCGCAGCACAGCCCCACTGTCCTGATAATGGCGCGCAACGGCTTGTTCTGCGCTGATCCCGGCATGGTAATTGATCCGTCGCAGGTCACCTACCGGCGCAACATCACGCTTTTTATGATTGGCCCCAACCGCATCGCACTGAAAGTCGAATGGCATAAAGCACCTCCTTCAATCCTCGACGCTAAGCCCAATTCATCAATTTTTGCCTAACGCCATCGCTCTTTGATACGCCTCGCGGCGCGGAACCCCAAAAACCTTAGACACTTCGCTGGCCGCATCCTTGACTGACATCCGCGTCAACGCATCCTGCAACGCTTCGTCCAACGTGGCCTGATCCGTAACAGCCCCAACACCACGATCAATCAGAACGACAATTTCGCCTTTCGGGGTCTCATCCGCATATTTTGTTGATAAATCCAGCAACGTACCCGCACAACGCTCTTCGAATTTCTTGGTTAATTCGCGGCACACCACCGCCTCCCGATCTGGCCCAAAAACACCTGCCGCATCGCGCAGCATCGCTCCAAGACGTTTCGGGGATTCGTAGAAAATCAACGTCGCCGGCACGCCAACGAACTCAGCCAGCGCCGTTTTCCGCTTGCCCGCGCTATTTGGCAGAAACCCCGCAAAAAGGAACCGATCCGACGGCAAACCCGACAGGGTAAGGGCAGCCACTGCGGCCGTGGCCCCCGGTGCCGTGGTACAGGGATACCCGGCCTGCAAAGCCGCCCGCATCAGATCAAACCCCGGGTCCGAGATCAACGGAGTGCCAGCCTCGGATGCATAGACAACCGACTGCCCCGCCTCCAGCGCAGCCATCAGCCTCGGTCGGGCACGATCCCCGTTGTGATCGTGATAAGCCACCAACGGGCGGTCCCCCAAGGCCACACCGTGGATCTCCATCAACCGACGCAGCGATCGGGTGTCCTCTGCCGCAAGCACATCCGCTCCCGCCAGCAGGTCAAGTGCTCGCAGCGTGATGTCGCGCGCATTGCCCAGCGGGGTCGCCACCAGGTACAGCCCGGGCGCGATCTCGCGTGTCTGCCAATTCATGTCTGGACCCGCCTTTGTCGTTGTTTATTATCTGCCCCAATTGAGTAAGCGCGCCCAAACCTGTCCGGCGTGCAAAAGGAGTGCGTTTTATGTTGGCTGTTTTGTCCCCCTCCCGCAAGCTGTTGCGCAAAGTTGCAGCAGTTGCGGCCTTTGTCGGTCTAGCGGCTTGTGACCCAGCGATGATGTCCGCACCCGGCGTTGGCTCCGGACCAAACATCAACGTGAACGCACCCGTCTCGGTGGCCCTATTGATTCCCCGCACGGACAGTGGTGCAGGCGGCATTGCCGCCAGCCTCGAGAACGCCGCGCGCCTTGCTGTTGCCTCGCTCGACGGGGTCGAGATCGACTTGCGGGTCTACGACACCGCCGGTGATGCCCAGCGCGCCGCCCTTCAGGCCGAAACCGCCGTGGCTGAAGGCGCCCAGATCATTATTGGCCCTCTCTTCGGCGAAGCGGCCAATGCTGCAGGCGTTGCGGTAGCCGATAATGGCGTCAACGTTCTTAGTTTTTCGAACAACCCGTCCATTGCCGGCGGCAATGTGTTCGTGCTCGGCCCGACCTTCCGCAATACCGCAGACCGCCTCTTGGGTTACGCTGCGCGCGAAGGCCGCAATTCGGTTGTGATCGCGCACCCGCAAAACGTCGAAGGCGAATTCGGCAAAGCAGCCATCCAGGCCGCTGCAAGTCAGAACGGCGTGCGCGTTGCTGCCGTTCAATCCTTCCCCTTCTCGCAAGAAGGCGTGGCGTCTGCCGTTCCGCGCATCCGCGACAGCATCAATTCCACAGGCGCCGACACGCTCTTTTTGACTTCGAACGCGGCTGGTGCGTTGCCAATTCTACTGCAACTGCTGCCCGAAGCAGGCGTTAACCCGACGGCCACCCAGTTCATGGGCCTTGCACGCTGGGATGTTCCCGCTCAGATCCTGTCCATGCGGGGCGCGCAGGGGGGATATTTTACTCTGCCTGACACGGCGGCCAAGAACGCCTTTGACAGCCGTTACCGCGCGCAATTCGGGGCCGATCCACACCCGCTTGCAGGCCTCGCCTTCGACGGCATCGCCGCCGTTGGCGCTCTTGTGCGGCAGGGCAGCTCTGATGCCCTAAGTATGCGAGCGCTGACGCAGAATTCGGGCTTCCAGGGCGCAAATGGCGTCTTCCGCTTGCGCCCGGACGGAACCAATGAACGCGGTCTCGCAGTGGCGACCGTGCGTAACAACCAGGTGATTATCCTTGACCCAGCCCCATCCGGCTTCGGCGGCGCAGGCTTCTAAATCTCTAAGCCTGACCAACACATCGGGGGCGGCCACCGCCTCTGATAACTTCTCCGACATTCTAGATGTGACGGCCACACGCGACGCGATGTGGGCCGAAGTCGGAGACAGCTTTGATGAACGCGAGGTCCGCACTGCGGTTGTCGCGGTTCTCAAGGGCGCGCAAAGCACTGGACGTGCCGCCATTGCCGCGCGGCTCGATCTGCAGCCACGCAATTCACTGCCAGTGACCACGGGCTACACTTGGCTCACCGATCAATTGATCACGCTGACATTCGAGATCGTCACGGAACGGATACACCGCAACCCCAATCCCACCGAAGGCGAACGCCTGTCAGTCTTGGCGGTCGGCGGTTACGGACGCGGGGAAATGGCGCCGTTTTCCGACGTCGATCTGCTCTTTCTGACACCCTACAAGATCACCGCATGGGCCGAGAGCGTCATCGAATCCATGCTCTACATTCTGTGGGATCTGAAACTGAAGGTCGGGCACTCGTCGCGCACCGTCAAAGATTGTCTGCGCCTTGGCACGGAAGACTTCACCATCCGCACCGCCATGCTTGAACACCGTTTTTTGGTCGGCTACGAGCCGCTGGCGGTCGAGCTGGACACCAAACTCTGGAACACGCTTTTCAGAGGCACCGAGGTTGAATTCGTTGATGCCAAATTGGCCGAGCGCGATGCCCGGCATGTCAAGCAAGGCCAGCGATACATGGTCGAACCGAACGTCAAAGAAGGCAAAGGCGGCCTGCGCGATCTGCAATCCTTGTTCTGGATCGCCAAATACATCCATCACACCGACGATCTGAGCAAGCTGGTCCGCGCCGGAGTTTTCCAGCCCGAGGAATTCCAAACCTTCGTCAAAGCCGAGAATTTTCTCTGGGCCGTGCGCTGTCATCTGCACCTCGCCTCGGGCCGCGCAACCGAGCAGCTCACCTTCGACATGCAGGTCGAAGTCGCTGATCGCATGGGCTATGCCGACAAGGGCGGTCGCCGCGGCGTCGAAATTTTCATGCAGGATTTCTTCCGCCATGCCACCTCGGTGGGCGATCTGACCCGCATCTTCCTCACCTCGCTCGAAGCTTCGCAGCAAAAGGAACCGCCCCTGCTGCTGCGGCTCTTCAAACGCGTTCCCAAGACGCGCGATGCCTACGAAGTGGTGAACAACCGCCTCGCCATCACCGATGACGCGGCTTTCCTGGCCGACAAAATGAACATGTTGCGCATCTTCGAAGAGGCGCTGCGCACTGGTCTGCTGATCCACGCTGACGCCATGCGCCTGATCAGCGCCAATTTGAACCTGATCGACAAGGAAATGCGCAACGACAAAGAAGCACAGCGCATCTTCCTCGACCTCCTGCTCAAACACGGCAACCCCGAACGCGCTCTGCGTCGCATGAATGAACTGGGCGTACTGTCTGCCTTCATCCCCGAGTTCGAGCCGATCGTAGCAATGATGCAGTTCAACATGTACCACCACTACACGGTGGACGAACACACAATCCAATGCATCTGGCACCTGAGCGAGATCGAAAACGGCCATCTCGAAGAAGACCTGCCCGTCGCCAGCTCCATCCTAAAGGACGGCATAAACCGCAAAGTGCTCTACGTCGCGCTGCTCCTACACGACATCGGTAAAGGCCGGGACGAAGATCACTCCATCCTTGGCGCTCAAATCGCCCGCAAGGTCGCGCCACGGTTGGGTCTCAACAAACAGGATTGCGCCACCGTCGAATGGCTGGTCCGCTACCACCTGCTGATGTCGGACATGGCCCAGAAACGCGACATCGCCGATCCACGCACCGTGCGCGATTTCGCCAAGGCCGTGCAAACCCGCGAACGGCTCGACCTGCTCTGTGTCCTTACAGTGTGCGACATCCGAGGCGTTGGTCCTGGCACCTGGAACAACTGGAAAGCCGTCCTCATCCGCGCCCTCTACCGCCAGACCCGACGTGCGCTTGAGGATGGAATGGAGGCGCTCAACCGCGAGAACCGCGGGGCAGAAGCCAAGAAAACCCTGCGCGACGCGCTCGAAGGCTGGGATGCGAAAGACCTGCGCGTCGAAACCGGCCGCCACTATCCGCCCTACTGGCAAGGTCTGCACGTCACCGCCCACAAGGTCTTTGCCGAACTGCTGCGCGATATCGGCGACAACGAAATCCGCATCGACATCCACCCCGACGAAGACCGCGATGCGACCCGTGCCTGCTTTGCCCTAGCGGACCACCCCGGTATCTTCTCACGGCTCGCCGGTGCCTTGGCTCTGGTCGGCGCAAACGTCGTCGACGCCCGCACCTTCACGTCGAAAGACGGGTTCGCGACAGCCGTCTTCTGGATTCAGGACGGCGACGGATCACCCTACGAAGACGTGCGGATCCCGCGCCTGCGCGACATGATCTCAAAAACCCTGCGCGGTGACATTGTCCCGCGCGACGCGATAAAACCCCGCGACAAAATCAAAAAACGCGAACGCGCCTTCAATGTCCCGACTTCCATCACCTTCGACAACGAAGGTTCCGAGATCTACACGATCATCGAAGTCGACACACGCGATCGCCCCGGCCTTCTGTTCGACCTGACCCGAACCTTGGCCAACGCCAACGTCTACATTGCCTCTGCAGTGATCGCGACTTATGGCGAACAGGTCGTGGATACGTTTTACGTCAAAGACATGTTCGGTTTGAAATTCCATTCCGAAAGCAAAAGAAAAGCTCTTGAAGCCAAACTGCGCACCGCCATCACAGAAGGAGCGGCGCGCGCCAAGGAATAATCGTCAAAGCCAATTTTCAGGACCAAGAAATGCAGTTCACTTATACCGGGAACAACTCCAACTTTCTGGAACAATCCTTCTACGACACCGCAGGCGCGTTGAGCGTTGAACTCACCTCGATCACGCCGACCCAAGCGATTCTGACGCACACCATCTATTCCCAGGCGAATGTGAACGTCGTCCTCCAAGGGATCGGCTTGGTGGCAAATGCTGGCGGCGATCTCATCTCGGGCACGATCACGTCGATGTCGTTCAACGGACTGGACATCGAACAGGCCACAATCACAGGGATCAACTGGTCGGCAAATGCGTTTCAAGAGGCGTTGAACGACATTGCAAATGAGTCTGATCTCACTGGTCTCGCCGCGCTTTTCAACAGCTCTTCCCGGATCACTCTTGATGCCAGTTCTGCCCTGTTCGGCTTCAACCAAGAAGTGGCATGGGGCGGATTCCTGCCATTGCTCACCACCCCGATTACCTTCTTCGGATCGCCGTTCGACGATGACGTTGCAGGCACTTCCGGCAATGACATCATCGACTCCGGCGCAAGCGACACAGATGGCGACCGCATTGTCGGCAGCACCGGCAATGACATTATCATCTTCCAAGACACGACAGATGCCTCTGGCCCCGGATACTTTCTCGACTACGACATGGTCAGCGCGCCGGTCACCTTTGAAATCGACGGGGTCCAGAACACAGGCACTATCACCTCTGCCGGGTTCTCTGACACCCTGCAAAATGTCGACAATGCTCTGGTTCAGTATCTTGGGTTGGAAGGCACCAGCGGCGCAGACACCTATACGATCCGCCTGGCTGCCGGACAGGTGGTCGCACTGATCGGCGGCCCTGGATCGGACGCCTACAATGTCGACCCCGGGGCTGGATTGCCTTTGCTGGATTTTCTGTTCGACGGGGTAACCTCCGGGCTTGATCTGAATTTCTCCACTGGGGTCGTGAACAACGACGGATTCGGCTTTGTTGAAACAATTGATTTCGCCGCGACCCCGGAACTGACTGTTCTGTTCGCCACTGATCTGGGCGATACGGTGACCGACGGGCCCGGAGCCCAGATCGTCCGCATGTATGAAGGTGACGACATCTTCCTGTCCGACCTTGCCGGCGACGACAGCATCGACGGGGGCGAAGGGCGTGACACGGTCCGCTTTGAGTCTGTCGCCCAAGGCAACATGAACCTGAGTTTCAACGGGGCTATCACGACAGCCACTGACCGCAGCAACACCGAGGGAAGTGCCGCACTCTTGCAGGTGGAAACCATACTCACCGAAGGTGGCGTGCAGCTCGATCTCGATAAACACGACGGGATCGGCCAGATTTCCGCAGCCGATCTGACGACGCTGACCGAACTCTACATCGCCTATTTCGACCGTGCGGCCGATGCATTGGGCCTCTCTTTCTGGGCCACCGCCTTTCAGACGAACGGCTTTTCGTTCGAGGCGATTGCAAACCTGTTCTTCACCCAGCCGGAAACAACGGCGCTTTATGCCGGGGTCAGCGACGGCGAATTTGTTACTGCGGTCTATAATAACGTGCTGGGTCGCGACCCCGATCAGGACGGCTTCGATTTCTGGAGCGGTCAATTGGCGTCCGGCAATGTGACCGCCAGTGGCTTCATTCTCGATCTTCTGGCAGGCGCTCGTGCTGCAACTGGCTCGCCTGCCGATGTCGCCTACATTGAATCCAAAACCGATCTGGGCCTCTATTTCGCGGTGATCCAGGGGCAAAACGATATCGCTGCGGCCAACAGCGTCATGGACGCGTTTGACGGCAGCGCCGACAGCCTTACCATCGCCCAAGGGTTGTCCGACGCATCGCTGGCTACGGCCGAAGCGGGCAGCACCGATCTTCTGATGCCAGTGGTCGGAGTTATCGACAACCCGTTTGCAGACATCGCCTGACTGTTTCGAAAACACGTCCGTGATCTGCCTCCAGAGCCGGAACACAGCATACCGCCACCAGCACATGGTGGCGGCTTTTCGATTGGGGCACGCGATGAATTCGTTCATCTGAGACCCTGCATGGACCGATAGTCCGCTTCACCAGTATCGGCCACGGCTTGCCTCAACCGGTCTTCATCCCGACGTAGCAATTCGCGATGCTGATCCCGGTAGGCCCGGTCGGCGCGCGTTGCCTCGAACAATGCACGCGCTTCGGTGATCGGAACCAACCCAGCCACAGGTTTGCCACGCCGCAAAACCGCGTAACGCGCGCCATGGTAGCGCACCTCTTCGAGCACTTGCCTCAGGTGGCTGCGCAGCCAGTCGGTGCTGACATCTTCGATCGGAGAAAGATTGTAGCGGTACACGGTCACGTCCTCGGGTCAATGCGAGGGGCGACTTTGCAGCAAAAGAATTGACAAAAGGTAAGCGCGCCGGGCGTTGCGGGTCTTCGCCTTGGAAGGCTGAAACCGTACAGACGTTTCGTACGGACGGACCAAGCGTTTCGTACGATTGGTCATGCCACGTCGCGAAATCAGCCTGTTTCAGCCAAAATCGGCCTAAAACTGCCCTCGAAGCGCACGGTTCGTACAGCCCAAGCGTACAACAGGCACTTTTCGCCGGACGATTTCTGCTCTACCCCGTTCGGCACGCGCAAGGAGCACGCATGAAACCCATCCGCCTCATTTCCGGTGTTCTCACCGTCGGCTTCTGGACTTTGATGAGCCGCATTCTGGGCGTCCTGCGTGAGGTCATGATCCTTGCCTTCATTGGCCCAGGCCCAGTGATGGATGCCTTCGTCGCCGCCTTCCGCCTGCCCAACATGTTCCGCCGCTTTTTCGCCGAAGGCGCCTTTAACGCCTCTTTCGTTCCCATGTTTTCCAAGCGTTTAGAGACCGATGACAACCCTGTCGGCTTTGCCACTCAGGCGCTGTCCGGGCTTGCGTTCGTGCTGCTCATACTCAGCGCCATCGCCATGATTTTCATGCCCGGTCTGGTCTGGCTGACCGCCGGTGGTTTTGTCGGCGACGCACGGTTCGATCTGACGGTAGATTACGGCCGCATCGTCTTTCCCTACATCCTGCTGATGTCGCTGACCGCCCTATTTTCCGGTGTTCTGAATGCCACAGGCCGCTTTGCCGCTGCTGCCGCAGCGCCTGTGTTTCTAAATATTTTTGTCTGCATCTCAATGGCTTGGGCCACTTACAGTGGGGGCGACGTGATCCGTTGGCTGGTCTGGACGGTGCCTGCCGCAGGCATCGCCCAACTCGCTCTTGTCTGGATCGCCACCGACCGCGCCGGACTCCGACTGCGCCCGACGCGGCCGCGCTGGACACCCGAGATGAAGCGGCTCGTCGTCGTCGCCATCCCAGCCGCGCTGGCCGGAGGGGTGATGCAAATCAATCTGCTGGTTGGCCAACAGGTTGCATCGCATTTCGACAAGGCAGTAGGTTGGCTCTACGCAGCAGACCGGCTCTACCAATTGCCGCTAGGCGTGGTCGGAATTGCGGTTGGGATCGTGCTCTTGCCAGACCTGTCCAGACGCCTCAGTGCTCAGGATGACACCGGAGCAAAACACGCCTTCTCGCGTGCCGGTGAACTTTCACTTGCCCTGACTATCCCGGCCGCGGTTGCGTTGATTGTGATCCCACTGCCGGTGGTGTCCGTGCTGTTCGAACGTGGCGCCACAGGTGCGGACGATTCAGCGGCCATCGCGGCGGCAGTTGCCATCTATGGTCTGGGGCTTCCAGCCTTTGTGCTACAGAAGGTTCTGCAACCCTTGTTCTTCGCGCGCGAGGACACAAAATCCCCCTTCCGCTTTGCGGTTTGGGCAATGATCGTAAACGCAGCGGTCGCCGTGGGGCTGGCGCCGTTCATCGGATGGATCGCACCAGCCATCGCCACGACCTTGGCCGGATGGGTCATGGTTTGGATGTTGGCGCGGGGAGGCCGCAAGATGGGCGATGTCGCCCGGTTCGACGACCGGTTTCGTCGTCGCATTTGGCGCGTGTGTCTTGCCTCCGGGGCAATGGGCGGCGTGCTGTGGGCTGGGACACTTCTGCTTGGTCCGCTGCTTGCGATGGCGGGGATCCGCTTTCTGGCACTCGCCGCATTGATTGCTTTGGGCATGGTCAGCTACGCGTTGATCGGACAAGGCATCGGAGCCTTTTCACTGCGCGAATTCCGCGAAGCGTTCAGACGTCGCTAATTGCGCTGACGCAAACGGTCGACCAGCTTGGCCCACCCACCAGGCACCAGAAGTGTCGACATCGCAAACCCGATGACAAAGCCCGCCAGATCAGCCACCCATTCGGCATTCGCCCCAAAAAGAAGCCCAAAAATCAGCTGAATCGCCAAAAGAAATCCGATCAGGGTAAACGCGCGCACCTGCTTTTCACCCAACTGCCCCAGCCGAAGCCACAGCAGATAGGTGAACCCACCGATCAAGCCATAGACAGCAGGATAGGCTCCGATCAGCGGCGTAGAGCTGCCCACCAACAGTGCATAAACCAAAGCGCCACCGGCGGCGGACACAAAAAAGAGAAGCAGTACCGCAAGGCTGCCCATCACTTCGCCCACCATCTTGCCAAGGGCCAGCAGCATCACACCCGCAAACAGTGCATGGGTAAAGCTGGCATGGACAAACGGGTACGAAACAAACCGCATTACATGTTCAATGGGCCAACGCCCCGACTCGCGCATCCATGCGAAGATCTCGGCGGAAAAGGCGAACCGCTCCAGCGTGCCAAGGCGCCACCCCACAGCCTGAGGCCCACCGATCAGACCACGCGCGCCAAGATTGAAGGCCACTTCCAAGCCAACAATGACAAGGAACAGCGCAATCACCACCGGGGGCAACGGGTTCAGCGGGGATTCGTTATGTGGATGGGTCACTGCTCTGGCCCTTGCTTGACGGCACTTTGGGTCATGGGTAAGGCACCAGCATCAGTTTTGCCAGATGGAGTTTTGCCATGTCCGAGGGGGTCCAAACCTCTCCCGCGTTCACGCCCCGCATTTTCTCGGGGATTCAGCCCTCAGGTGGACTGACGCTGGGCAACTACCTTGGCGCGATCAAGCGCTTTGTCGAAAAGCAGGACGAGGAATTCGAGACGATCTATTGCATCGTCGACCTGCACGCGATCACCGCCACGCTGTTCGAGCCCGACGTTTTGCGCCGCCAAACCCGCGAGTTGACCGCAGGCTATATCGCATCCGGCCTCGATCCTGCGAAATCCATTCTGTTCAACCAGAGTCAGGTCGCAGAGCACACGCAATTGGCTTGGATTTTCAACTGCATCGCCCGCATGGGCTGGATGCAACGCATGACCCAGTGGAAAGACAAGGCGGGCAAGAACACACAGAACGCCTCGTTGGGGCTGCTTGCCTATCCGGCGCTTATGGCCGCAGACATTATGGTTTATCATGCGACCCATGTGCCCGTGGGCGAAGATCAGAAGCAGCATCTTGAGTTGGCCCGCGACATCGCGACAAAGTTCAACCATGACTACGGCGTCGAATTCTTCCCGATCACTGAACCAGTGATCGAAGGCGCGGCAACGCGTGTAATGTCGCTGCGGGACGGATCCAAGAAAATGTCAAAGTCCGACCCTTCGGATGCCAGCCGGATCAATCTGACCGACGATGCCGACGCCATCGCCCAAAAGATCCGCAAGGCCAAAACCGACCCGGACGCGCTGCCCTCCGAGGTCGACGGGTTGGAAGGTCGTCCCGAAGCGCGCAATCTCGTCAACATCTACGCCGCTCTGGCGGATCTGTCGGTCGATGCCGTGCTGCGCGATGTTGGCGGTAGGCCCTTCTCAGAGTTCAAACCGATGCTATCCGAACTTGCGGTCGAAAAGCTTGCGCCGATCTCGACCGAAATGGCGCGGCTGATGCAGCAACCTGACGAAATCGACGCGATCCTTGAAAAAGGGTCCGCACGGGCCCGCACCATTGCTGCGCCGATCCTCAAACAAACTTACGAAATCATCGGGATGGTCTCGTAAGCACCGCACAGATGCACAGATCTTGCGCGCCGATCGCCCTTTTCGGCATAGGCGCGCAGGACTAAATTGGTCGAAACGGTCGAAAGGAAAGACCATGACCAAAGCGCATCCCGGCATGACCATTGGGCATGTCCACCTCAAAGTCACTGATCTTGATCGCTCTATCGCCTTCTACCGCGATGTGATCGGTCTGGACGTAATGCAGCACTATGGCGATCAGGCGGCCTTTTTATCGGCAGGCGGCTATCACCACCATATCGGCCTGAACACCTGGTTCAGCGAAAACGGCCCGCGCGCACCCACACGCAGCCCCGGACTATTCCATGTCGCATTTCTCTATCCCAATCGGGCAGCGCTGGCGCAGGCGTTCCGCACGGCGCTTGATGCCGGAGTCGAGATCGAAGACGCTGCAGATCATGGCGTCAGCGAAGCGATCTATTTCAACGATCCCGACGGAAACGGCATCGAGATCTATCGAGACCGCCCCGAGCCCGAATGGCCCCGGAATGCACAGGGTGAGTTGGAAATGGTGAACGCTCCGCTTGATCTTGACGCGCTGCTGCTCGAAGCAGCCTGATACGGTCGCCCCTACGCTCTGGAACACGCCTTTTCGAAAAGGTTTGTCCAAGGTGCTTTGAAGCACCTTTCCGCCTTTCCTTCTCTGGACCTTCCCCAGTCACGCACCTAACGTGCGCCGCAACAAAGGAGGTCGTTATGGCAACCGGCAAAAACATCCACACCTATTTCAACGGCACTTGGCACAATGGCGATGTTGCGGTGATGAACGCCGCCGACCATGGCGCATGGCTGGGCAGCGGCGTCTTTGACGGTGCGCGCTACGTCAACGGTGTCGCCCCGGATCTGCTCGCTCATTGCGAACGCGTAAATCGCTCTGCCGAGGCCTTGATGGTCACGCCCACAGTCAGCGCCGAGGACATGGTGCAGATCGTCTGGGACGGCTTGCGCGCTTATTCCAAGGACACCGCCGTTTATATCCGCCCGATGTACTGGGCCATTGACGGCGACATTACTGCAATTGTTCCACAAGCTGGCAAGACCGGCTTTGCCATCTGTCTCGAAGAAATTCCAATGGCACCCGAAACCGCCAGCGTGACATTGGGCAAGACACAGTTCCGCCGCCCTGTTCTGGAAAGCGCGGTCGTGAATGCCAAGGCGGGCTGTCTGTACCCCAACAACGCGCGCATGCTGGCCGAAGTGCGGGCGCGCGGGTTCCAAAACGCGCTTGTGACCGACGCCATGGGCAATGTCGCCGAAAGCGCCACCGCCAACGTCTTCATGGTCAAGGACGGTGAGGTGTTCACCCCGATCGCAAATGGCACCTTCCTTGCGGGCATCACCCGGGCGCGCCACATGACCAATCTGCGGGCCGACGGCACCAAGGTACATGAAACCGTACTGAGCTTTGCCGATTTCGAAGCTGCGGACGAAGTGTTCCTGTCTGGCAACATGAACAAGGTCACACCTGTGATCGGGTTCGAGGACACCTCGTACCAAGTGGGCCCTGTCACGCGTCGCGTGCGCGAAATGTATTGGGATTGGGCGCATTCGGGAAAATGACGCCGGTGGGCATCAAGGTGCCAAGCTCTATTGCGCGGATCCGGTTCCTGCGTCATGATCCCCTGCGGGAGAACATCTATGCGTAAGTTTCTTGTTGTGCTGGATGACAGCCGCGAATGCCTGAATGCCATGCGCTTTGCCGCGATGCGGGCAGCGAATACGGGCGGCGGGGTCGAGATTTTGTCGATCATCCCGGCGGACGAATTCAATCATTGGATTGGCGTCGGCGAAGTGATGCGGGAAGAGGCGCGCGAGCGCATTCATGCGCATTTTGAGGTTTTTGCCAAATGGATGCGCGACAAGCAGGGCGTCGATCCAGAACTTGTCATCCGCGAGGGCGAGGCAGTGACCGAGATCATCGCCCAGGTACAGGACGATCCTGACATCGGCGTTCTGGTTCTGGGGGCCAACTCCGGCAAGAAAGGCCCCGGTCCGCTTGTCACGCAACTGACCAAGAACTCGGGAAGCCTGCCGATCCCGATCACCATTGTTCCGGGTGAACTGTCAAAAGAGCGGCTCGAAGCGATCACCTGACACGTCCTCTCGCGTCGGGTGGCACGACCAAGCCGTGTCCGCTGCAAGACGAAGGATTATGACGTGACTGCTTTTTTAGGGTTTCGCTGGCTGCACGCAGCTTTGACGCTCTGCATGGCCTTGAGTTTCATCTCTGCCCCGATGGCAAATGCCAAGGAAGAGGGGTACATCACGCTCACTCTGGCAGATGAAACTCTGGAATTGCCGCTGAGCGCGGGCCATAGCGATTGGACCGGCTCGCATGGCTTTTTGAGGGTAAGTATCCTGACACGGCCCTCCGATTTGGAGACATGGCAGCGATTCCAATCTCTAAGGCTCGCCTTCGACTTGCTGCGCGACAACGCACAACTACCGGAAATGTCCCTTCTCCGTCGCGCCGAAGGGTCCGAATTCGAACGCTGGTACGGTCGGATGGATAGTGGAGGCCTGATCCTCACCGTGACGGATCGGTCTCTTGAGGACAACCTGCTGCGCGTCAGCGGCATATTCTCTGGAACACTCGAGCAAAGCACGGATTTCGGGCAGACCATCGACCTGTCCGCACCGATGCCGGTATCTGGGACTTTTATGGTGACATTGCTTCCCATTCGCTAGAACGATCTGCGCTGTCCAACCAACAACTTAGAACAGTTCTAAACCTTGACGCTGCTCCGGCGCATGCGCATATATGTGATCGTCATCAGGAGGTGTCGCCATGTTTATCCAGACTGAATCAACGCCCAACCCAGCCACGCTCAAGTTCCTGCCCGGCCAAACCGTGCTCGACATGGGAACAGCCGATTTTCCGACAGCCGAAGGCGCGTCAGCATCCCCTCTGGCCACGCGGCTTTTCGCGGTATCGGGTGTCAAAGGCGTGTTCTTTGGCCATGACTTCGTCACGGTGACAAAGGATGATGGCACCGATTGGGACCACCTGAAGCCCGCGCTTCTGGGTGCGATAATGGAGCATTTCCAGTCCGGCGACCCGGTCATGGCAGGCGACGCGCAAGCGCCCTCCGGACATGCCGAGCACACCGGCGAAGATGGCGAGATCGTTGGTCAAATCAAAGAATTGCTGGACAGCCGCGTGCGTCCTGCTGTGGCACAGGATGGCGGCGACATCACCTTCCACGGCTTCGACCGGGGCGTGGTTTATTTGCACATGCAAGGTGCCTGCGCGGGCTGCCCATCTTCGACCCTGACGCTCAAAATGGGAATCGAGAACCTGCTGCGCCATTACATCCCGGAAGTGACCGAGGTGCGCCCGGTTGCTGTCTAAGACAACCCTTCTGGCGTTTGACACATCGGCTGCGCATTGCGCAGCCGCTTTGTTTTGCGACGGACGCGTTGTGGCAACCCATGTCGACGAAATGGCCCGTGGTCAGGCCGAACATCTGATGCCGATGCTCGAGGAATTTCTTGGCCAAAAGGACAAGACATGGTCCGATCTGACCCGTATCGGCGTCGGTATCGGCCCGGGGAATTTCACTGGGATCCGGATTTCTGTATCGGCGGCCCGTGGTCTTGCTTTGGGTTTGGACGTCCCAGCTGTTGGCATATCGACGCTTGATGCACTGCATCATCTGCACCCCGGCCAGACCGTAGCAGTCACAGCTCCGCGCGATATGATCTATGCGCAGTTTCCGGGTGCCGCGCCTTCGCTGATCACGGCAAGAGATGCCCCCGACGCCATATTTTCGGATGACCCACACGCATTGATCGGCGCTTTGGCCGAAGTGGCCGCACACTCAGATATCAACCGCGACGCGCGCCCCAAGCCGCTTTACATCAAACCCGCCGACGCCGCCCCGGCCCGCGATACGGCACCGGTGATCCTGCCGTGACACCTGCCGGTTTCGCCGCGATTATGGACCGGGCCTATGTCCAGATGCGCCCATGGTCCGCGCAAGATATCACGGACACACTGGCAGCCAAACACAACATGATGCTTCATCGAGAGACTGGCGGCTTGATTGCGCAACTGGTTGCCGATGAGTGCGAGATCCTCGCTCTTGCCACCGAACCAATGACACAGCGGCAGGGGGTGGCCTCTTCCCTTCTGTCCGAGCTCATCACTCTGGCACACAAACAGGGCGTGACCCGCATTTTCCTTGAGGTCGCCAACGGCAACCGATCTGCCCGCGCGTTCTACGCCGCGCATGGATTCGCACCCGTTGGCCAGCGGCGCGCATATTACACGCTGCGTGACGGCACAAAGGACGATGCCGTGCTGCTTTCGCTGGCCATTGCGTAGGGTAAGCGCGTTCCTACGCCAACGTCACAAGGCTCTGACACAAAAAGCGGTTGAACTATCGTTCACGTGCGGCCTTAATTGCAGCTGATCACTTGATCTCACCAAGCGACGCAATCAAGCCGTCGCAGTCCAACACCTGGGAGCTGCAAATGACCCTTATGACTAAACTCTACGGTGCCGCCGCTGCTTTGGCGCTCACCGCTGGCGCGGCTGTCGCCGAACCGGCCCTGATTTTCGATCTGGGCGGCAAGTTTGACAAATCCTTCAACGAAGCTGCCTTCAACGGCGCTGTGCGTTGGGCCGAAGAAACCGGCGAGACGTTCCGCGAGATCGAACTTCAGTCCGAAGCTCAGCGTGAGCAGGCACTCCGCCGCTTTGCCGAGAACGGCAATAACCCGATCGTGATGACCGGCTTTGCCTTCGGCAACGTTCTGGGCGAAGTGGCTCCGGATTACCCGGACACCAAGTTCGCGATCATCGATATGGTCGTCGATGCGCCAAACGTGCGCTCTGTCGTCTTTAACGAACATGAAGGCTCCTACCTCGTCGGCATGATGGCGGCGATGGCCTCTGAATCCGGCACCGTCGGCTTTATTGGCGGCATGGATATCCCGCTGATCCGCAAATTCGCCTGCGGTTACGCACAAGGCGTCAAAGCGGTGAACGCGGATGCAACCGTTGTGGCCAACATGACCGGCACCACACCGGCCGCATGGAACGACCCGGTAAAGGGCTCCGAGCTGACCAAGGCACAGATCAGCCAAGGCGCTGACGTGGTGTACGCTGCGGCTGGCGGCACAGGCGTTGGTGTTCTGCAGACAGCAGCGGATGAAGACATCCTGTCAATCGGCGTGGACAGCAACCAGAACTACCTGCACCCGGGTCAGGTTCTGACCTCCATGATGAAGCGCGTGGACAACGCAGTGTATGACGCGATGAAGTCTGGCACCGATCTGGAAACCGGCTTCAACGTCATGGGCATCGCCAACGGCGGCATCGGTTACGCTCTGGACGAGCATAACGAAGCACTCGTAAGCGCAGACATGAAAGCGGCTGTGGACGATGCGTCTGCCAAGATCGCCAGCGGTGAACTTGCGGTGCATGACTACATGTCCGACGACAGCTGTCCCGCGCTGAGCTTCTGAACCGATTAGAAGACGCGTAGACTATCGGAGCGGCCGGTCACGGCCGCTCCGCCACGTATCGGGCGCCAGACCCGAAGACTGACGCAGGGATATTTCATGAATACCGCCGTTGCCCCCGAACCCGAGGTTGACCTGACACCGGTCCCGCCCGCCATCCAACTCAAAGGCATTTCCAAGGCGTTTGGCCCGGTTCAAGCCAACAAGAATATCTCGATCAGCGTCAAACCCGGCACGATTCACGGAATTATCGGCGAAAACGGCGCGGGCAAATCAACGCTGATGTCGATCCTCTATGGCTTTTACAAAGCCGACAGTGGGCAAATATTCATCAACGGCAAAGAAACCCAGATCCCCGACAGTCAGGCTGCGATCAAGGCAGGCATCGGCATGGTCTTCCAGCACTTCAAGCTGGTACAAAACTTCACTGTCCTCGAAAACGTGATCCTCGGCGCCGAAGACGGCCCCCTGCTCCGCCCGTCGCTGAACAAAGCGCGCGGTGTGTTGAAGCAACTGGCCGAAGAATACGAACTTAACGTCGACCCCGACGCGATCATCGAAAACCTGAGCGTTGGCCACCAGCAGCGCGTCGAGATCCTAAAGGCGCTGTATCGCCAGGCCGACATTCTAATTCTCGACGAACCGACAGGCGTTCTGACACCTGCCGAAGCCGACCACCTCTTCCGCATCCTCGATAATCTGCGCAAAGAGGGCAAGACGATCATCCTGATCACTCACAAACTGCGCGAAATCATGGACACCACCGACACCGTATCGGTGATGCGACGCGGAGAGATGACGGCGACGATCGAAACCTCGGAAACCAGCCCCGAACGGTTGGCCGAGATGATGGTGGGCCGCAAAGTTCTGCTTCAGGTCGACAAGAAACCTGCCGAACCAGGTAAGCCAGTGCTCGAAGTCGAAAATTTGCGCCTGACCGATGACAAGGGCGTGGAACGGCTCAAGGGCATTTCGCTTAACGTGCGAGCCGGAGAGATCCTCGGCATTGCGGGTGTCGCCGGAAACGGCCAGTCCGAATTGCTAGAGGTGCTGGGTGGTTATGCCAGCGCCACAGGTACGATCCGCGTGAACGGGCAACAGATCGACCTGAGCGGTGGACAGTCCGACGGCCAGTCGCGCCGCGCGCGTGGCATTGCCCATGTCCCCGAAGACAGGCACCGCGAGGGGCTGATCATGCCCTTCACAGCATGGGAAAACACCATCTTCGGCTATCACCGCGATCCGAAAATTCAGTCCGGCCCCTTGATGGACAACGCCGCCATCAAAGCCGAGGCCGCCGCCAAAATGGAACGCTTCGATGTGCGTCCGCCAAATCCAAAACTGGCCGCGCGCAATTTCTCGGGCGGAAACCAGCAAAAGATCGTTCTGGCCCGCGAGATCGAACGCAACCCGGATATTCTGCTCGTTGGTCAGCCAACACGCGGCGTCGATATCGGCGCGATTGAATTCATCCACCAGCAAATCATCCGCCTGCGCGACGAGGGCAAAGCGATCCTGCTGGTATCAGTCGAACTAGACGAGATCTTCTCGCTCTCCGACCGCATCGCGGTAATGTTTGATGGTCAGGTCATGGGCGAACGCATCCCGAGCGAGACCAACGAACAGGAACTGGGCCTCTTGATGGCTGGCATCACCGATACGGCCCATGTCGCCATGCCGGCGCCCTCAATAGCCACGAGCGAAGAAGGTGCACAAGACACGGCTGAAACGGAAGCTGAGGTCTCGACAGAGACAGAGGGCGACATTCCGGCTGAGACCGAACCGACCGTATCCCAGGCACAGCCCGAAGATGATGCACCAAAGACGCCTGAGGACGCCGCAATAGAGCTGACAACGGACGACGCGCCTTCCGAACCAAGCGAAGATGCCGAACCCGAGATAGAGGTGGAGACCACGACAATAGTCGATGAACCTGCTGTGCCCGATATCTCCCCACCGTCAGAGCCTTCAGACGAGCCAATAGAATTGTCGACCGCTCCTCTGGATACCGACGCAGTGCTGCAAACCGAGTCGATCAGCCTCGGCAGCCTGAGCGCGACGATCATCCAGACCGGGCCGCAGAAACCCAAGGCACCAGAGGCCAAAAAAGACCCCGAGGAGAGTGACAAAGATGGATAAGATGCCCGGCTGGGCCGACGCGGTCCTTGTCCCCCTGATTTCACTTCTCCTTGCTGCAATCCTATCAGCGCTGGTGATCATTGGAATTGGTGAAGATCCAGTAGCTGCATTCAAGTTGATGGTCGACGGCGCGCTGATGCGGTCGTCGGGTTGGGGTTATACGCTCTACTACGCGACCAATTTCATCTTCACCGGCTTGGCTGTTGCCGTCGCCTTCCACGCCCGTCTGTTCAACATCGGTGGTGAAGGTCAGGCAATGATCGGGGGCTTGGGCGTGGCACTGGCTTGCCTCTACATCCCATGGCCCAACTGGTATGTGGCGTTGCTCGGGGCAACGGTCTCCGCCGCGCTATTCGGCGCAATGTGGGCCTTGATCCCGGCCTATCTCCAAGCCAAGCGCGGCAGCCATATCGTGATCACCACGATCATGTTCAACTTCATCGCCGCCGCTGTCCTAAACTATATCCTCGTGAATATCCTGCGCCCCCAAGGCGCTATGGACCCGGCAACCGCCCGTTTCCCCGAAGCCGCGCAATTGCCCACCTTCCAAGACATGTTCTCGACCGCAGAAACCGCGATGTTTCGGGGCGCCCCGGCAAACGTGACATTCTTTCTCGCGATCTTCATGTGCCTTGCCGTCTGGGTGCTGATCTGGCGCACCAAGTTGGGCTATGAGATCCGTGCATTTGGTCAGTCGGAATCGGCCGCTAAATACGCAGGCATCAGCCCGGTCAAGATCACCGTGGTGGCCATGCTGATCTCGGGTGGTCTTGCAGGAATGATGGCGCTCAACACTACAATGGGCGAAGCGGAACGCCTTGTCATGAACGCAACCGAGGGCGCAGGCTTTATCGGCATCGCCGTTGCCCTGATGGGACGATCGCATCCGCTCGGCGTGCTGCTGGCCGCATTGCTGTTCGGCTTCCTCTACCAAGGCGGCGCAGAATTGGCGCTTTGGACAAACATCCCGCGCGAACTGATCGTGGTGATTCAGGCGCTGGTGATCCTCTTCACAGGCGCTCTCGACAATATGGTGCGGATGCCGCTTGAAAAACTCTTCCTCGCCTCCCGGAGGAAAGCCTGATGGATTTCGCAACACTGCTTCAGGTGCTCGATAGCACAGTACGTCTGGCCACACCGCTGCTTCTGGCCTGTCTGGCAGGCCTCTTCAGCGAACGCGCTGGCATCTTTGACATCGGCCTCGAAGGCAAGATGCTCGCCGCCGCATTCTTTTCCGCAGCCATCGCCGCAATCACCGGTGACGTGTGGATGGGGCTTGGTGCTGGCATCCTTGCCTCGCTGGCGCTTTCAGTGCTGCACGGGCTGGCGTCGATTACGTTTCGCGGCAACCAGCTGATCTCGGGAGTCGCCATCAACTTCCTCGCCGCTGGCCTTACCGTCCTGATCGCTCAGGACTGGTTCAGCCAAGGCGGACGTACGCCCTCGCTTATTGGGGCGGGCCGATTCGAGCCGATCATACTTCCCGGCACTGCCGAACTGGCTGGGGTGCCTATCATTGGACCGATCTATGCCGAATTGATCTCGGGCCATTCAATCCTTGTCTACGTCGCCTTTGCGATGGTCCCGCTAACGTGGTGGCTGCTCTACCGGACACGGTTTGGCCTGCGCCTGCGCGCTGTAGGCGAAGCACCCGAGGCGGTGGACACAGCTGGTGTGTCAGTGGTTGGTCTGCGCTACGTCGTCGTGGGTATTTGCGGCATTCTCTGTGGCATTGCGGGGGCCTATCTGGCCACAGCGCTGCAAGCGGGCTTCGTCAAGGACATGACCGCCGGGCGCGGGTTCATCGCGCTGGCCGCACTGATCTTTGCCAAATGGCGGCCCTGGTACGCGCTCTATGCCTGCCTTCTGTTCGGCCTGCTTCAGGCTGTGGCGCTGCGCTATCAGAACATCGACCTTGGCGCGTTTGTTGTACCGGTCCAATTCATGGACGCGTTGCCCTACATCCTGACCGTGGTGATCCTAGCTGGATTTGTCGGCAAAGCGATTCCACCGCGCGCCGGTGGCGAGCCCTACGTCAAGGAACGCTGACAGTCAGGTTAAGCGGGCGTTTCCAACAACAGAAACGGGTGATGCGCCAACGCATCACCCGCCCGCTCGCTAAGTCCAGTTGACCCACTTTCGTAAGTCCTTTTTGCACCTGCGGCACCGGACCGCTTGAAACGGGGCAAAGGTTGGGTCTATGGACAAACATGCAGATCTACCTTCCCATCGCCGAAGTATCGGTCAACGCGTTCCTGCTGCTTGGCCTTGGCGGGATGGTGGGAGTGCTGTCTGGCATGTTCGGTGTTGGCGGCGGGTTCCTGATGACACCGCTTTTGTTCTTCATCGGCATCCCCCCCGCAGTCGCCGTGGCGACCGAGGCAAACCAGATCGTCGCGTCGTCCTTTTCCGGCGTGCTCGCCCATCTCAGGCGAAAAACGGTCGACCTCAAGATGGGGACGGTGCTTCTTGTCGGGGGGCTCATTGGCGCAGCACTTGGCGTCTGGGTGTTCAACTACCTCAAGAGCCTTGGTCAGGTCGATCTGCTGGTCAAACTTTGCTACGTCGTATTCCTTGGCATCATCGGGTCGCTGATGTTTGTGGAAAGCCTGAACGCGATCCGCAAGACACGATCCGGCTCGGCCCCTAAGCGCAAAAAGCATAACTGGATTCACGGCCTGCCCTTCAAGATGCGCTTCCGCACTTCGGGGCTCTATATCTCGGTTATTCCTCCGGTGATCGTCGGCATTCTGGTCGGCATCCTCGCGGCGATCATGGGTGTGGGCGGCGGCTTTATCATGGTGCCCGCAATGATCTACCTGCTGGGCATGCCCACCAAGGTGGTAGTTGGCACCTCGCTGTTCCAGATTATCTTCGTCACTGGCTTCACGACCCTGCTACACGCCACAACGAACTATACCGTGGACATGGTGCTGGCCGTCCTGCTTTTGATCGGCGGCGTTGTTGGCGCACAGATCGGCACCGTAATCGGGGCCAAGCTCAAAGCTGAACAACTGCGCATCCTGCTGGCGCTCATGGTTCTTGTAGTCTGCGGAAAGCTCGCACTCGACCTTCTGATCCAGCCGTCCGAACTG
Source organism: uncultured Marivita sp. (assembly GCA_947503115.1). Classification (GTDB taxonomy): domain Bacteria; phylum Pseudomonadota; class Alphaproteobacteria; order Rhodobacterales; family Rhodobacteraceae; genus Marivita. Next base: position 1,334 of record CANNCS010000012.1, on the reverse strand, counting down.
TTCTCGATCGGCGCGGCAGGAGGCCACTGATGCGCGGGCTTCTCTTGATCCTCCTGCTCCTCGCCGCGCCGCTCAGGGCGGAAGAGGTGGTTCTTGGCCTCAGCCGGGATCAGGTTTCGATTTCGACCAATTTTGATGGCTCAGAGGTCATCATCTACGGCGCCATCAAACGCGAAGTTCCGATCCCCGAAGGCGAGCCGCTTCAGGTCATCGTGACCATTTCCGGCCCGCAAGCCCCGATCACTGTACGCCGCAAGGACCGTGTGCTGGGCATTTGGGTGAACACCGATGCAATGGACGTGTCCGCCGCGCCCAGCTTCTATGCGATTTCCACCTCGGCCCCGTGGGAAGACGTGCTGAACGAAGCCGATGACCTGCGCCATACAATCTCTATCCCGCGTCGAATCCGGTCGATCGGGGCATGGTCGCAAGTTGCCAACCCGCAGGAATTCATCGACGCACTGGTGCGCATCCGTATGGACAACGGGCTCTACGTTTTGGACGAAGGTGCGGTCGATCTGCGCGAATCCACTCTGTTCAACACTGCGATCCAGATGCCTGCAAACCTGACCGAAGGTGAATACGCCACCCGTGTATTCCTGACCCGCGGCGGCAAAGTGGTGTCGAATTACGAAACCAGCATCGAGGTGCGTAAGGTTGGGCTGGAACGTTGGCTCTACAACCTGTCGCGCCAACAGCCACTGGCCTATGGTCTTTTGTCTCTTGCCATCGCCATCGCGGCGGGCTGGGGCGCGTCTGCCGCCTTTAGGCTGATGCGGTCCGGCTGATGCCGCGCACCCCCCCGGGAACCCGCGCCGACTACCGCGCCTTTCGCACCCTACCGACCCGCTGGCAGGACAATGACGAATATGGGCACCTGAACAACGCCACGTATTACGCGCTCTTTGATACGGCGGTGAGTCTGTGGCAAATCGAACAGGGGATCGAGATCCGCGGCCCCAACGCCACCAAATTCCTCGTCGTCGAAAGCGGCTGCCGCTACCACGCAGAGTTGGGCTTTCCCGATATCCTGACCGCCGGCATCCGTATCGCCCATATCGGAACCTCATCCTTCCGCTACGAGATCGCACTCTTCGGCAATGACAGCGGCACCGCCGGGGCGGAAGGGTTCTTTTCACAGGTACATGTCGGCGCTGACGGCCGCCCTGCCCCGCTACCAGAAGCGGTGACCGAAATTCTTAACTCCCTGAAGAATTAGGGAAAATACAACTTTGGCGGGTGGAGCTATGCGTTTATCCTAGTGCTCCGAGTCTGACACTTCTTACCTGTTTCCGCGGATTTCATCGAGCGCGTCCAGCGCACGGCGTTCCCTG
>CANNCS010000011.1 GCA_947503115.1 uncultured Marivita sp. | reverse complement strand
CGGCCATGGAATCAGAGCGCGGGCGAGCTGGGAACCTCAGAAATCCCTAATGAGTCAGAAGCCAGCCCCTTTGGTATTACAGGACCGGCCAGCAAGACGGTCCCCACCTGGGTGGACCGCCTGCTGAGCTAGTGGATCAGCCGTCCGAGCCTTGCATCATCGTGCCGTTGCCATGCTGCATGCTACTGTGATCCTGTCGCTCCAGATCAACTGGAACCTCGACCACGACATCACCGGCTTGTCTAAAAGTCAGGGTGATAGTCACGGTTTCGCCCGCCGCCATCGGGCCGTTCAAACCCATGAGCATGACGTGTTTGCCCCCGCGCTTCATGGAGATCATGCCATCGGCAGGAAGCTCGAAACCCTCTTCGACATGCACCATCCGCATGACGCCATTCCCATCGTCGAGATGCGTGTGCAGCTCAGTGCGGGCCGCGGCATCGCTGCTCGCGCCGATCAGACGGTCTGCCGTCTCGCCGGAATTGTGGATCAGCATGAACGCAGCGCCGGATTTCGCCATCGGCGACGCCGACCGCGCATAAGCGTCTTCGACCGTGATTTCGGCAAAGGCGGGCAGGACAAAGCCAAGGGCAGCAGCCCCGGCAAGGAGTGTTGTTTTCAACATGACTTGGTTCTTTCGTTTGAATTCAGATGTATGTGGAGTTCAAACGAAACGAGGCGGCCCCCGCGCTTGAGCCGCAATTGAAGGCACGCTGACGGCCGCCACAGCTGTGCGCGAAATCCACATGCTCTGCCACAAAGGCACCGGATGCAGGTCAGGCGCGCCAACCGAAACATCGGCAAAAAATGCCATCGCGTAGTCCGGGCAGATCATTATACCACCCGTCGGTTGGCCATTCTCGTCCACAAGAATGTGGATCGGTCCTGTACCGGTGCAGATCTCCATCGTGCCGACGGCCGGTGATTGCCCGCGCGCAGATGCGAGTTGCACACTCGTGACGCCGATAAAAAGCGCCAGTGTCAAAACGGTGATATGCCGGAGCAAAAGCCTCATGACGCCTAGATAAGGGCGCAAAACGCACTCACAAGGCGACAAAAGGAAACAGCCCCGCTCGGATAAACCGAGCGGGGCTGTTTAAACATTAGACCGAAAAAGATCAGGCCTGAGCAGCTTGTGCCTTGGCGATCTCTTTCTTGACCTTCAGCGCATTGGACGACAGTTCTGTGTCCTTGGCTTTCGCCAGAAACTTGTCGAGACCACCGCGGTGATCGACGCTGCGCAGCGCGTGCGCAGAGATGCGCATCTTGATGCCACGGCCCAGAGTTTCGGACTGCAGCGTCACGTCGTTCAGGTTCGGCAGGAAACGCCGACGTGTCTTGTTGTTGGCATGGCTGACATTGTTGCCAGTCATCGGGCCTTTACCGGTCAGTTCGCAAACACGCGACATGGGTTCATCCTCGTTCTATCAGAGGCAGAAGACGGCTCTTCTACCAATATCAAAGGGCGCCGACTGGCAGCGCCCGGAATCTCGTTGGCTGTCCTTAGAGGGATGCGGGAAAGGCGTCAAGTGGGGCCCAGCCGGAAAACCGAGAGTCCGCCCGAAGTTCGGGTTTTTTATGTCGAACCGCGGCCTGCGGTCCGACAGGTTAGGGGCTTTGCCCCCCTGCCGCGCAAACGTGGCATTCCCCCAAGGAATTTTTCAAACAGAGAAGAAATACAATTTGACCCGACTCGCGCCTTCTGCAACCGCGGCACAGGCAGGGGCGACGATGACCGCAAACGGAAAAGCCCCTTTCCAAGATGTTCAGGGGGTAGACCACGCCATCCGTTTCTCTGTTTCTCAAGTACCTCGGGAGAGACGCCACTTGCGGCGACGGGGGCAGAGCCGCCAGACTGCTTTGAGGAGCAATAAGCACAAAGCCTCATACTCGTGCGCCCCCGACGCGCGCGCCGGCTATGCTAACTGAGATGTCCGCCCTTCGATCTGGGCCAGTACCTCGACCGCTGCCTGACTGGGGGTCTTTATTCCGTCTTCCACTGCATGTCCCAGCGCCTGAACAAGGCCCTTCATGGGCTCCCGCTCCAACCGCGCCAACAAGGATTGCTTCAGTTCGGCCTCAAACCAGAATCGCGCCTGTGCAGCGCGTCGGGCTGCAAAATGGCCGTGGTCCCGCCGCCATTGAGTGAGGCTCTGCATTTCTTCCCACGCTTTGGTCAGCCCCATATCCTCCAACGCCGAGACCGTCATGGCCTTGGGAAAGCCCTGCGGATCCTGCGGGCGTTTGCGCATTAGGCGCAGTGCCCCGGCATAGTCGGCACAGGTGCGCGTTGCCGTAGCCTTAAGGTCACCATCCGCTTTGTTTACAAGGATGATGTCCGCCATCTCCATGATCCCGCGTTTGACACCCTGCAATTCGTCGCCCCCTGCCGGGGCCAGCAGCAACAGGAACAGGTCAGACATTTCTGCCACCACGGTTTCGGACTGCCCCACCCCGACGGTTTCGATCAGCACAACGTCAAAGCCAGCCGCCTCACACAGGTCGATCGCCTCGCGTGTGCGGCGGGCCACGCCACCCAAATGCGATTGCGAGGGCGACGGGCGGATAAAAGCGTTTGGATCGCGCGACAGACGTTCCATCCGGGTTTTATCGCCAAGAATCGAGCCGCCCGAACGTGTCGAACTTGGATCCACTGCCAGCACACCGACTTTGAGCCCCTGCGCCGTCAGCATCATCCCGAAGGTTTCGATAAAGGTGGATTTGCCCACACCGGGCGTACCGGACAGACCGATACGCAATGCTTCGCGGCCGTGGCCCTTAAGCCTGTCAAACAGGTTCAGTGCATCACTCCGGTGATCAGCGCGACCGCTTTCCACAAGGGTGATCGCGCGGGCAAGCGCACGGCGTTCCCCGCCAAGGATGCGGGTGGCCAGTTCGTCAATGTCCATGCGCGGGCTCCGTTTTGGTCTGGCGGCACATCTGCCATGGCCCGGGCGACCAAGTAAACCCGTCAGCCCAGCCCACCGGGCCCGTGTTTGAGAATCACCGGTACGACCAATTCCTCTTCGTCGATCAGGTGCCGGTTCAGCATCGCCTGAAAACTTAGCAAATCCGTGCGAAACGCTCCGGCCTCCATCTGCCCCTGGATCACCGCGTTGGCTCCGTCGGCAAAGCGATTGAGCAACCCATCCATCGCGTGGTGATCCGAATCCAGCAGCTCAAAACCCTTGTTCAAGATCGGTTCTCGCGTAGCCAGAACCGGAAAGTAATGATGGTCCTCGATCTGGTGGTGTCCATGCAGGTTCTGCAACAGCATCGAGCCGTAGCGCGACAATTTCGCGGCGTGAGTCTGTGCGTCGATCTTGTGGTCGACTGCGTGTTCGGCATCGTCGATGAGTGCGGTCATCAATCGACGAAACATTAGGTGTCGATCCAGCCAGAACGCCACCAACCCTGCGAAATTGTCATGCGCGGGCCATGCATCGCGCGGGAAGTCGTGCAAGAGCGCCCGCAGTGCGTCCGGCAGGCCGTCTCGGGTATCGAGTGTCAGTGTATCGTTCATGGGCACCTCCTGCTATCCGGCAGGAGGTGCTCCGCGCGCCGGGAATGTCAATCAGCGCAGAACATGAACCGAGCAATTTGCATGGCGCACCACATGCGTTGCCGTGGACCCCAACAGCAGTGTCTGCATGCCGGGCCGATGCGAAGCGATGACGACCAGATCGGTTCCCTGTTCCTCGGCATAGTCGAGGATGGACCGCCCCGAGTGACCGTCGATCACCACGGAATTGGCGCCGATCTCGGATGCGAGACGGGCCATTTCGGTTTCGATCCCGGTGCGTGTGGCGTTCAAAATTTCTGCCGAAATATAGCTGATGGCGTAGCTTGGCACGGCTTCAACCACATGCAGCAGCGTAATCGTGGCACCGTCGGCCGCAAGCGTCTTGGCAATCTCCAAGGCCTGCGGTGTGCGGTCGTCTTCATTGTCGAGTGCGATAGGTACGAGAATGTTCGAATACATGGATCCCCTCCCTTACTTCAGGATGGGGGCAGTCTAGGGTCGTTTTGGGTGCCGTTCCTTGATCCGCATCATGGCCGTTGAAGTTTGCAAACCCACCAGCCAAGTTTGCAAACTTAGGACACGTTGGGTTCGCCCTGAAGGCCCAGAAGTTTGCGGAACCCAGTCCAATACCCCGGAAGGCGCGGCGGTTCCTGCAAATGCGGCAACGCCTCGTCCGCCCACCGGGGCATGCGCCGCTGGGTGAAATCACGACCCCAGTCGAGATAGGCTTCGGCATCGTCTGGGCGCAGGCGGCAGGCCGACCCAACCAAGCCCACCAACGTTTCCGGAGCCGAATACCATTCGTCCTGTATGCCCGTCACCTTGGCCTGCAGAAAAGGCCCAACCCAGCGCATCAGCGCCTTGTCCGAAAACAAGAGCAGCATCTTGCCCATTTCCTCGCGGTTGTAGTGGATCAGTGGCGGGAAGGTGTCAAAGAACAGCGCACGGCCGTCGAGATAGGCGAAATTGCGGATCGACGGGTGAAAGCCAATGCGGGTGTCGAACTGGTCGGCATTGTTCCAGAAGGTGGCGATCACGTCGCCTGCCGCTTCCATCATCTGAAGTGTTTCATCGACGCTGGCGCTCTGCATCTGCGGGCGCATCATACTGTCCGAGGGCAGTGCCTCTTGCACGATCACTGGAATGCGGGAGCCGTCTATGTCGAGCAGGTGAAATTCCGTGTCCGGCAAGGCAACCCCGGCTGTGTTCAGCGCCGCCACGTAATCGTCGTGACACTGAGCCAGCCGGTCGAGAGCGGCCTGATCGCGCAAGCCCCGATAGACCTTGATCACCTTATCCGAGAACGGGCCGGATGTGGGGCGAAATGGTGCGCAGAAATAACCCAGTTTCGACACGGTCTGCCCGCGCGCGGCACTGTCGGCACGGATCACGGCTTTCAGGGCGTCGAGGTCAGTCATTGTGCAGGCTCCTTGATCGGGTGCCCTGCCTTACCCGTTTGACAGCACCTGTGCCACCTCTGAGGTAAGTGCGTCGACTTCGGCCTGTGCCGGTGTCTTGCGGCCTTCGGCGGCCCCCCGCCCATGACCCAGCGCTTCGGCATAGATCACGCGGTTGGCCAGCGTTGCATCGGCAATTCGTGCCATCAGCTTTTCCGCAGCTTCGGCCACTTCGGCGCCAAGGCGGGTGTTGTGACGCGCCCGGTTGAGAACGATCATCGCTTCCTTATCCTCGCGCCGGGCGAGATCTAGCACACCCTCGGTTGCCCAGAGGTCCACATGACTGACGCTAACCGGAACGACCACAAGATCCGCCACGCGCAAGGCCGGGCGCAGATCGCTGTCCGCCTTAGGGGGAGTATCGATGATGACGATGTCATGGTTTTCCGACAGCTTGCGCACCTCATAGGTGATACCCCATGCCGAAGATGTCGCGAACTCAAGCGCGTCCACGGGCCCGGATTCGGTTTCGAGACGGGTCATGAACCAGCGCCCCAAGCTGCCCTGTGGATCAATGTCCACAAGCGCCACGCGCTTTCCTTGGCGCATAAAGCCGATAGCGAGATTGGCAGATACTGTGGTCTTGCCAGAGCCGCCTTTTTGCTGCGCAACTGTGATGACGTGGCCGGGCATGAGCTGTTCCTTCGATTCGGCCAAAGGGTACAGAGTTATTGTGCAGGTGCAGCATCAAAATTGCCACACCCCGTCAAGATGGTAGGATCAGTTACATGAAATCACCCATTCGCCCGACCGATAACGAGGCGCGCGCACTGGTTCGCGACCTGATCCACAACGCTCGGTTCGCGGGTTTGGCGTATACCGACAAGGCGGACGGCACGCCAATGATCAGCCGGGTCGCACTGGTTTCAGGACCGAATGGCGCTCTGTTGAGCTTGATGTCGGATCTGAGCCACCACAGCGCCGCACTGCAGCATAACTCTCTTTGTGCGCTGTTGATCGGGGAGCCAGAGGGCAAAGGTGACCCGTTGACTCACCCACGTCTAAGTTTGCGGGCTACCGCCGATTTCGTGCGCCATGGAGAGGCCGGCCACGCGCCCTTGGCCGAAGCGTTCCTGTCGAAACAGCCAAAAGCCAAGCTCTATATTGGATTTGCAGATTTCGCGCTGGTGCGGTTCACTGCGTTGAGCGCGCATCTGAATGGCGGCTTCGGCAAGGCATATGTTCTGAACACCGACGACATTGTTGAGGCGATGCGGTGACGCATCGCAGCGTTCCGTCGACGGACCGCGCCCCTAAGCAGAAAATTCAGGAGCTTGCAGGATCTGCACTCCGGCGATGCGCCACTGCCCGTCGATCATAAGCATCCTGTAGTCGAGGTAATGTAGGTTGCCCGCCGCATCCGTGAGAATCACCGTCTGGTACAACCCACCCGAAATGGACCGCAGATCCCCGAAGGTGACGCTTTCGGGGCGCCAGACCATGGGATAGCCCTGCTGCACCATCGTCCCGAAATTCTCCGGCGTACGGAACATGTTTCGGATGTTCGGGGCGGCAAAGGTGAAAGCAGAGCCGAAATCGTCCTGAAGGAAGGCGTCTATCTGACCTTGGATGGTGCTTTCGATGCCGGGTTCGGGCGCAAGAACATCCTGCGCCCAAAGAGAGCCTGTCATCGAGACGGCAAGGGCCAGTCCGGTGATGAGTTTGCTCATGGGGTCACCTTTCGTTGCTAAACGAAAGATAGCGCGTTTCACGCGTCAGGCAAAAAGCCCGACTTATGCGAGTTCTCCGGCCAGCCCCTTACGGATCAGTGCAACCGATTCATTGACACCGTAGAGGGCCACAAATCCGCCAAAGCGCGGCCCCTGGGATTGCCCCAAAAGCACCTCGTAAAGCGCCTTGAACCAGTCACGCAGCGGATCAAACCCGTGGTCTTTGCCAACCGCAAAGATGATGGTCTGCAGTGTTTCGTCGTCACTCGGACCGTCATGCGCCTCAAGCCGGGCTGCCAGATCTTCCATCGCGGCACGCTCTTTTTCATCGGGCGCACGGAAGGTCTTGTTGGGTTTCACGAAGTCTTCGTAGTAGCGAACAGCAAAGCCCGCTGCCTGATCCAGGTCCGCGTGGGTGTCGGGCGACGCGTCAGGCGCGTAGCGCTTGATGAAGGCCCACATTGTGTCCTTGTCCTCGGCCCCGGCGGCAGAAGCGAGGTTCAGCAGCATTGAGAACGGCACAACCATGCGCGACTCGGGCACATTGCCGGAATGGATGTGCCAAACCGGATTGTTGGCCTGCTGGGTCGCGTCCTGCGTCCGGTAGGCGCGCAGCTGTTGGTGGTATTCGTCCACCGCCTTGGGGATCACGTCAAAGTGCATCCGCTTGGCCGTCTTGGGCTTGAGATACATGAAATAAGACAGCGATTCCGTGCTGGCATAGGTCAGCCATTCGTCAATAGAGACACCATTGCCGGTGGTCTTTGAAATTTTCTGGCCATTCGCATCAAGAAACAGCTCGTAGGTGAAATGCTCGGGCTTTTTGCCGCCAAGGATTTCGCAGATGCGGTCATAGATCGGCGTGTTGGTGCTGTGATCCTTACCGTACATTTCAAAGTCGACATCCAACGCCGCCCAGCGCGCGCCGAAATCGGGCTTCCACTGGAGTTTGACGTTACCACCAGTCACCGGCAGCGTGATCTCGCGCCCAGTTTCGTCGTCAAAAGTGATCTCGCCCTTAGCCGCATCGACGTCCTTCATCGGAACATAAAGCACACGACCCGTGTCAGGGTGGATCGGCAGAAAGATCGAATAGGTCTCGCGCCGTTCGTCGCGCAGCGACTTGAGCATGACCTCCATCACCGCGTCATACTTTTCGGCAGCGCGCAGAAGCACCTCGTCGAACTTGCCCGAGCGGTAGAACTCGGTCGACGAGATAAATTCATACTCGAACCCAAAGGTGTCGAGGAATCGATTCAGCATTGCGTTGTTGTGCGCGCCAAAGCTGTCATGCGTGCCGAACGGATCTGGCACATCGGTCAGCGGACGTTGCAGGTGTTCGTGCAGCATCTCGGGATTGGGTACGTTGCCCGGTACTTTGCGCATTCCGTCAAGATCATCCGAAAAGCAGATAAGCTTGGTCGGGATGTCCGAGATTACCTCGAACGCGCGCTGGATCATCGTGGTGCGTGCGACCTCGCCAAACGTGCCGATGTGCGGTAGCCCGGACGGTCCGTAGCCTGTTTCAAACAGCACATAGCCCTTTTCCGGCGGCTTCTTGTCGTACCGTTTGAGCAGCCGGCGCGCCTCTTCAAAGGGCCAGGCCTTTGAGGTCATTGCAGCTTCGCGCATATCGGACATTGCTCTTTTACTCCGGAAGGTCGCCGCACGGAATTGTACGGTCGTTCAAGAGGCACTCCCTATTGCGGGGGCGCGGGCGGGTCAATAAGTTGGATGGCAAACACTCATTCTAGAAAGCGATACCCGTGTCAGATATCGATCCACACCCCCTTAGCTCGCAAGACTGCCTTGTTGCGCTCATGATTGCGGTTTCAGCGTCCGATGAAAGCATCCGAACCGCAGAACTGGTCAAAATCCAGTCGGCAGTGAACAACCTGCCGATCTTTGCCGAATATGACGAAGCCCGAATCCCGGACATGTCGGCGCTTGTGTTTGATCTTTTTGAACAGGAAGATGGATTGGATGCGTTGTTCGGGTTGATCCGAGACAACCTGCCCGAACGGCTTTTCGAAACCGCCTATGCGCTGGCCTGCGATGTCGCCGCAGCCGACGGAACCCTGCGCGAAGCCGAATTGCGGCTGCTCGAAGAGATCCGTTACGAACTGGCGCTCGACCGCCTGCACGCTGCCGCAATCGAACGCGGCGCACGGGCACGGCACATGCGCGATTAAATCGCTCAAGCGCGGTTTGGCGGGATCGAATAAGTTAGCGTGGCACGCGCAACAGGCTCGGTCTGTCCGTCGGAAAACAGCAGAACGTCAGTCACGCTAAGCGCGCGCCCCATCTTCAACACCTTGGCATGGGCGATCACGTCGGCCCCAGACACGGGTTTACGCATGAAGTCGATAGAGCAATTTGTGGTGACCGCCAGAGCTTCTTTCCCGATGCGCGACATGGTGGCGACATAGGCGGCCACATCGGCAAGGCTGAACATCGCGGGACCGGACACGGTGCCACCTGGGCGCAGGTGTTGCTCATTCGCATGTAGACGCATCACCAAAAGGTCTTCGTCCAGATGATCGATCCCGAACATGCCTTTGACCTGCGGAAACACCTCATCCAAGAACGCTTCCATTTCATCTGCCGGAACTTTGAGCGCCATGCTTTCCTCCTCTGCCCTGAACCGATAGAGTTGCGCCAAGTTATTGGGAGGACAAGATGAAAATCCTGGAACGTCGCGACACGGACGCGGTTTGCCATTTACACCTGAACGCGCCGGAACGCCTGAACGCGCTGTCGGATGAAATGCTGGCCGCCTTGCAAGAACAGATTGACGCGCTGCACAACGACACGTCCGTACGGGTTGTCGTGATCTCAGGTGCAGGCAAGGCGTTCTGCGCGGGGCATGACCTTAAGCAGATGACGGCTGGGCGGCAGGCCGAGGACGGCGGAAAAGCCTATTTCAAGGATCTGTTCGACCGCTGCGCCCGCGTTATGACAGGTGTGCAACGGTTGCCGCAGCCAGTAATCGCACAGGTGCATGGAATCGCCACTGCGGCCGGGTGCCAACTGGTTGCGTCCTGCGATATGGCTGTCGCGGCCGAGGGCACGCGGTTCGGGGTCAATGGTGTGAATATCGGGCTGTTTTGTTCGACACCGATGGTGGCGCTGTCCCGCAACATCCCACGCAAGCAGGCATTCGAAATGCTGGTGACGGGCCAGTTCATCGATGCCCACCGCGCCGAAGCGTTGGGACTGGTGAACAAGGTCGTCCCTGTTGGCGAACTGGACGATGCTGCACAAGCGATGGCGGACATGGTTGCCAGCAAGCTGGGTGCAGCCGTTAAGATCGGAAAACAGGCGTTTTACGAACAGGCCCAGATGGGTCTTGAGGATGCATACGCCTATACCGGACAGGTGATGGTCGAGAACATGCTCTACCGCGACACCGAAGAAGGGATCGCGGCGTTTCTTGATAAACGGCCCCCCGACTGGTCGCAGTAACCTTGACGCACAAAAGGCTTCATCTTCGGCCTGACATGCGTGTGGGTCTTCTGGGCGGGTCTTTTGATCCAGCACATGAAGGGCACGTGCATCTGACGCGCGTGGCGTTGCGCCGCTTTGGGTTGGATAGGGTGATCTGGCTGGTCTCGCCGGGCAATCCACTGAAGGTGCGTGGGCCTGCCGCGCTTTCCGCGCGCATGGCGCGGGCTCAGGAGATCATGCGCGATCCGCGTGTGATCGTCAGCGACTTCGAAGCGCAGATCGGAACCAGCTATACCGCCGAGACCATCGACACTCTCAAAGCCGCGTATCTCGGGGTACGCTTTGTCTGGCTCATGGGCGCGGACAATCTGCATCAGTTTCACCGTTGGCAGCGGTGGCAGGACATTGTTCACGCTGTGCCACTGGGCGTTCTGGCGCGACCCGGCTGGCGGCAATCCGGGCTGCATTCAAGAACCGCACAACAATACCGACATATGCGACTGCCGGACCGGGCCTCTCACGTCCTTGCGGATCAGATTGCTCCAGCTTGGTGTTTCGTCAACATGCCGATGATGCCAGTCAGTTCGTCAGAGCTACGGGCCAAAGGCGCTTGGCAGCATAACTCGTAAGTCAATTTTGGATGCCCAGGGTGCAAATTCAGCTCACGCGAACACTCACCAAAGCGTGTCCTTGTTTCTTGCCATACTGTGAGGTTACATCCGCCACATGACACGGCAGGTTTCACGTCGCGCGGCTTTGGGTGGTCTGGCTTCAGCCATGGTCGCACCGTCGGCATTTGCACAATCCGCCTTGGCTCCGACGGCGTCTTTGCGTCCGGCAGCCCGCGCGGAGGACATTCTTAAGAACTATCAGCCGACGATCAGCGAATTGATCAACAAGGCCGGTCTTGCAGGCAAGATCAGCGTGCAAGTGGCCGATGTCAAAACCGGGTTGGTGCTCGAATCGCACAATCCACTGCGCGCCTTGCCTCCTGCCAGCGTCGCAAAGGCTCTGACAGCGTGTTACGCGTTGGATGTACTTGGGCCGGGGTATCATTTCGAGACTCGTATACTGTCAACCGCGCCGGTGACGAACGGCCGGATCGACGGCGATTTGATACTGGCGGGCGGCGGCGACCCGACACTCGACACCGACGCCATTGCCAAAATCACCAAGCGTCTGCGCGAAGATGCGGGAATTACCGAAGTCACAGGGCGTTTCCTTGTCTGGGGCGGCGCGCTACCGGCTTTGAATGGCATCGACAGCGAACAGCCATATCAGGTGGGGTACAATCCCGGAGTGTCCGGACTGAACCTGAATTTCAATCGTGTCCACTTTGAATGGCAACGTGCGGGCGATGGATACAATGTGACTATGGATGCACGCTCGGCCAGCTTGCGTCCCGAAGTACGCGCGGCAAGGATGCGGATCGAAAAGCGGAATTACCCAGTCTACACTTACAAAGACGGCGGTGCTTTCGATGACTGGACAGTGGCTCGCGGAGCGTTGGGTCGGAATGGCGCGCGCTGGCTACCCGTGCGAAAGCCCGCGCGATATGCGGCTGAGGTTTTTCAGATCCTCGCGCGATCGAACGGGATCGTCCTCAAGACGCCAGAGTTGATAGACAGCCTACCTAGCGAAGCGGTTCCCATCCTCACACATGAAAGCGCGCCGTTGCGTGTGATCCTGCGTGACATGCTCAAATACTCAACCAACATCACCGCAGAATGTGTTGGCCTGACAGCAACTGTTGCAAGGACCGGGCGGATCTCATCGCTTGCTGCATCAGCTGAGGCGATGAACGCATGGGCCAAGGACACGCTCGGGATGACGTCCGTTGCGCTCGAAGATCACTCGGGTCTGGGTGACGACAGCCGCGTGTCGGCACGTGACATGGTCAAAGCGCTGATTGCAGCGCGTAAGTCCATGGGAATAAAGCCCCTTCTCAAGCAGCACCCATTGCGGACTGAAGATCGCAAGATTATCGACGATCACCCCGTACAGGTACACGCCAAGACCGGAACGTTAAACTTCGTAAGCGGTCTCGGAGGGTTCATCGACCTGCCCGATGGCACGGAATTGGCGTTTGCCTATTTCTCGGCTGACCTGCCAAGACGAGATTCCCTCAGCCGTGATGAACGGGAAAATCCACCGGGCGGCCGATCCTATGCCGTAGCGTCGCGCAAGTTGCAGCAACGGCTGTTGGCGCGTTGGGGCGTTTTATACAACGGTTGATCCGACAAGCCCGAAAAAAGGGACGCAAAGCCGGTCTTTGCGCCCCCAGAAGTCTGCCTGACGCAGGGATTTACATCAGCCAGAACTTTCGGTTGGCTTCCCTTTGGGCGGTCAACCTATCCAATCCGATGTCACGAAGCAGGTGATCATCAAGACGTTTGAGATGCAGCCGCGTGCGGCGGCGTTCGGACCACACCGTGACTGCCACCGCAACGCGCAGCGCGACGACAGCCAGTGGGGACAGGTTGGACTGTCCGCCAAGATAGGCGATCTGCGGGGCGTAAGTTGCGTGTGCCATGGGTGTACTCCTCAAAATGTATCGACACAATAATAAGATATCGCAAGAAGAGTATTGTCATTGCGATACAAAAATGGATACATTCGAGTCAAACAAGGCTCCAGAGAAAGATTGTGTCGGATACAATTTCCCCAGACAAGATTGTTTCGCTGCCCCAGCCCGCCGTTGGGCCCAAGTACAAACGGGTGGCAGATACGATACAATCCGCGATCAAAGCCGGTGATCTTCGCGCCGGTGATAAACTGCCGCCGGTCCGGGAACTCGCGTGGTCGCTTGGCATCACACCTGGAACAGTGGCGCGGGCCTATACATTATTAACGAATGCAGGGCATGCCGTGGCCGAGGTTGGTCGGGGCACGTTTGTCGCAGAACGCACGACCCGTACAGCGCAGGTCCCCCGCGAATACGTTTCAGTTCCGATCCAGGACGGCAAGCTATCTCTATTCAGCCCGCAGCTTCCCGATCTTGGTCAGGTGGCGCTTATCCAGGATGCATTCGCCCGTATCGGCACATCTGCGCCAGACCGTTTGCTGCATTATCCCACCCGCGACGCCTATCGCCCGCTGCGCGAAGCGGCAGTACATTGGCTGCGATCCGCCCCGTTGGGCCGGATCGACGAAACCGATGTAGTGCTTGTTCATGGGGCGCAGAATGGGTTGAGCGTCATTCTGCAGGCAATTTTGCATGGCCCTCGACCCACGGTATTGGTCGAAGACATGGCCTACCCCGGCTTTCGCCGCACCGCCGACCTGCTGCGTGCAGATGTGGCAGGGTTGCCCAGTGATGAGAAAGGGCTGCTGCCAGACGCTCTTGCCAAGATCGCACGTGCAACAAATGCACAGGTCTTGTGTACGTCACCCGATGTACACAATCCGACGCTGAACTGCACCCCGTCCGACCGTCGCCGCGAGATCGCTGAGGTTTGCCGCGCACAAGATATTCAGATCATCGAGGACAATTGCTACCGCCGCACGGACATCACAGCACCGAGCTACCGGATTCTAGCGCCCGAACGGACATGGCATCTCAGTTCGATATCCAAAGTGTTGACCCCTGCCCTTCGGATCGGCTTTGCAATTGCGCCACGCGGGCGTGGCCCGGACCTACGCCAGATTGCAGAACATGGGTTCTTTGGAATTGCGCAACCTTTGGCCGAAGCCACCGAGCGCATTCTGACCCTGCCCGAAACCGACGACATCGTTGCAGCGATCCGGGAACGGATGGCCGAGTATGTACGCGTCGCGGTAAACGCGCTCGGGACATACAAACTGACCTGGCACGAGGACGTTCCCTTCCTATGGCTGCCCTTGCCACAAGGCTGGCGCGCTGCCGCGTTTTGCCGGGCCGCAGAAGCACGCGGCATACAGATAAGATCCGCAGATGAATTCGCCCTGCGCGACGGACGCGCGCCACATGCGGTCCGCATCGCGGTGAATGCACAAGTCCCTTTACAAGACTTCGAAAACGCCATGTTGGAGCTACGGGAGCTACTTGGGCACCCTCCGGAGCAGATAAGTGTCTGATTTCCCGCCGGAATGACCAAAAAACGGTCGCCTGCCACCAATTCGGACGCTAGGCTAAACAGCGCGACTCACCTATCACGAGACTTAAATGGGTTTAGACATCAGCTTGGCCTTCGTCGAAACGCGGCCTGATCTCGACGAATTGTCCGACATTCTGACCGAATACTACGCCCAGATTCTCGAGCGATTGATGGCGGTTGGCGGGCCCAGCCTGTCAGTCGAAGACCATGTACAATCCAGCCTTGACGTAATTGATGATTTCCTGCCGCCGAATGGCGGCATTCTTTTGGCGCAAGACAGCTCTGGATATCTGTTGGGCTGTGGCTTTGTTCGGATGATCGACGACCACCGGGCTGAATTGAAACGCCTGTATGTGCGCGATATTGCCCGTGGCTATGGTCTAGGTCGCCGCATGATCGAAATGCGGATTGAAAAAGCCAAGGAATTGGGGGCGACAACGATCCTTGCGGATACGGTGCGCGGCAACAGCTCAATGCTGGCCCTCTACGACCGGCTCGGGTTCAGTGAAACACCTCGCTATGACGGCAATGCAAACCCAGCTGCGTTCGAGAAGTATCTGGTCTATCGCAAGTTGGACCTGACAAACGCCTGATCCCACGGAAATTGTGGGGTATAATAATACCTTATTTTTAAACACTTGATATTGCTATATTAATTAGAACAAACGTCGCTTGACTGGGATTTGGCAATCCTTATAACCCGCGCATCGGAATACATGGGGTGCCTGCACCCTGCCTTACCAATCCAACGTCAGGGACATCCCACGATGAAAACCTACTCTGCAACACCGGCAGACATCGACAAGAAATGGATCCTGATCGACGCTGAAGGCGTCGTTCTGGGCCGTCTTGCTGCGATCGTCGCCACTCGCCTGCGCGGCAAGCACAAGCCGTCCTTCACTCCGCACATGGACATGGGTGACAATGTCATCGTGATCAATGCGGACAAGATTCAGTTGACCGGCAACAAGCGTCAGGAAAACTACTACTGGCACACCGGCTACCCGGGCGGCATCAAATCCCGCACGAAGCAGCAGATCCTCGAGGGTGCACACCCCGAGCGCGTCGTCCAGAAAGCGGTTCAGCGTATGCTTCCGGGCAACCGCCTGTCCCGCAAGGTCATGACCAACCTGCGCGTCTATGCTGGCGCTGAGCACCCGCACGAGGCCCAGAGCCCCGAAGTGCTGGATGTGAAATCCATGAACTCCAAAAACACCCGGACGGCGAAATAATGGCTGAGCAACTCAATTCTCTCGAAGAGCTGAACACCGCCGCAGGCCTTGATGCTGCGCCGGAAGTGGTTGAAACCCCGCGTGAGCCGCAGCGTGATGCGCTGGGCCGTGCCTATGCCACCGGCAAGCGTAAAGACGCAGTTGCCCGCGTTTGGATCAAGCCGGGCTCCGGCAAGGTCAGCGTGAATGGCAAAGAAATGAACGCATACTTCGCGCGTCCGGTTCTGCAGATGATTCTGCGCCAGCCGTTCGACGTGGCTGGCGTTGCTGACCAGTTCGACGTTATGGCGACCGTCAAAGGCGGCGGTCTCTCTGGTCAGGCCGGTGCGGTCAAGCATGGTATCTCCAAGGCACTGCAGCTGTACGATCCGAACCTGCGTTCGGCGCTCAAGGCTGCCGGCTTCCTCACACGCGACAGCCGCGTTGTGGAACGTAAGAAGTTCGGTAAGCGCAAGGCGCGTCGTAGCTTCCAGTTCTCCAAGCGTTAATCCACGCTTACAGAATAACGAAAAGGCCGCCTTTCGAGGCGGCCTTTTTGTTTGTGTTGTTCAGTTGTTGAAGTCGAGCAAAGCGACTTTGGAGAAGTGCGGGGCGCTGTTACAACGCCCGCGCCTGACGGAATGACAACAACCGCCTCGAACCTTCGTCCCACAGATGCAGACGCGCGTTAGCAAAGCTTTCGCGGATCGTCATGCGGTTGTGATCCGCAAGGCTGGCATGATCGCGCACCACTTCGGGCAAGCGATAGAATGGGATACGGCTATACAGGTGGTGCACGTGATGGATGCCGATATTGCCACTCAACCACTGAAGAACGGCGGGCATGACATAGTGCGAACTTCCATGCAGGGCCGCGTCGTGCAATTGCCAGTTTTCCTCACCTTCCCAGAACGTGGTTTCGAACTGGTGCTGGACGTAGAACAGCCAAACGCCCGCCGTCGCCGCAAGCAACGTTGACGGAAGGAAAATCAACAGAATTGGCATCAGACCGCCGAAATACAGCATCACAAGAAGGCCAGTCAGAATCGCTGCGTTGGTGCCCATCGCGCTGGCCCAGTAGCGAACGCTCGACATCAGGCCCAATGGAATACGGTTCTGGAACAGGAACAGATATCCCGGCCCCAAGCCGAAAAGGATAATTGGGTGGCGGTAAAGCCGGTACATAAGCTTGTTCCAACCCGAGAGCGCGTTGTATTCGGCAACGGTCATCGTGTGTACGTCACCGATGCCACGGCGTTCAAGATTGCCATGGGCACTGTGGTGAATCGAATGGGTTCGGCGCCACACGTCATAGGGTGTCAGAGTCAGAACACCCAAAATACGACCCAACCAATCGCTGAGCGCACGGTTGTTGTAGAATGACCCGTGGCCACAATCATGTTGGATGATGAACAGCCGCAGAAGGAACGCCGCGTTCACACAGGAGATTGCGAAAGTAAGCCAATAACTAACGCCCAAAGCCCACCAAGCGGCGGCCCAAAGCGCCACAAATGGGCCAAGGGTCGCGGCAAGTTCAAAAGAGCTGCGCGTCGCATTGGGTTCGCGGTATTTGGCGAGAACTTTAACCCAATCTTTGGCGGCGGTCGGTACGGGCGAATGCCCAGGAATGGTAAACTGCTCGGACATAAGCCTGCTTTTTTTGTCACTGTCGCAGCGTTCTACCCGATGCGATGCAATCCGCCTACTTATCTTTCGCCTTCATCTGCAGATCCGAGGCATTTTGCCACTGTCATGCGCCGTCGGCGTTCTTGTGTGGCGCTTGTGGGGTGAACACGCAGAGGTCCGGCTTGATGTCGATAAGAGGTGTTTGATCGAGGCAATCCAAACCCTTTACGATCAGATTTGAACCGTCTTGTCGGATCAAGCGGACGCGTGACACGCCAATCGGGTTCGGCCGAACCGGGGACCGCAGGGCAAATGTGCCTATGGTCTCACCGTCGCCGCGCGGACTTTGCAAAACCAGATCCCGGCGGGACATGTGCAGCCAGTAAAGCACATCGAGATATTCGAACTTCGTGATCCCCTTGAGGGCCTGAGCCCATTCGGGCCGAAGTTCAAGCCGGCAGTCGGGGCCATCCAGATTGCCCTGACGGGGACAGAGATCGCGAGTCGTGTAAGGCGTACGAATCGTACCGATGAATTGTACGGTTGCATCGTGGGGTTGCGCAGGATCAACGGCGACTTCGCCTTGCCGCAAGTCGGTCGAACCGGAATCTGCCATCAATATTCTCCTGCCTCTGCGTCATAGCAAGAATGCAAAGATTGGCGGCAAAGACCATAGGCACCCGTGGAAACTCTGCTTTGCGCGTCTTGCCGCGCGACGGACTGTAAGACATAGTCGCAACGCTATGACCAACACTGATACGTCCTCAGCCGAACGATATCTTACTGTGCCGGAATTGGCCGCGCTTTTGCGGATCAAGGAACGCAAGGTCTATGATCTTGCGGCAACGGGCGCGGTGCCCTGCTCCAAGGTCACCGGGAAGCTGTTGTTCCCCGAACAAGCCGTGCGGCGATGGTTAGAACGTGGGCAAAACGGCTCGGCACAAACGCATGGGGTTCGTCCCGCGGTGTTTCTGGGCAGCCATGATCCGTTGCTGGATTGGGCTCTCAGGCAATCGGAATGCGGGATCGCGACATATTTTGACGGATCGCAAGACGGGTTGGATCGCTTCGTCGCGCATGAAGGGATTGCGGCGGGCCTGCATTTGTTCGATGCCGCGTCCGGATCGTGGAATATTGCTGCCGTGGATACTGCGTTGCAGGGCGCTTCGGCGGTCTTGTTGGGCTTTGCCAAACGCAAGCGCGGATTGGTGATCAAACCTGACCTTTTGTCGGAAATCAAAAGCCTTTCCGATCTGACCGGGCGCACCATGACACCTCGACAGGTCGGCGCGGGGACGCGCAGCCTTTTCGATCATCTGCTGAACGCGGCCGACATCCTTCAAGACACGATCCGTATGCGTCCGGTCGCGCGCAGCGAAGCGGATGCTGTTCTAGACGTCGCAACAGGTTCGGCAGACGCGACCTTTGGACTCGAAGCGCTGGCCACACAGCACCATCTTGGCTTTGTACCTCTCGTCGAAGAGAACTTCGATTTGCTGATCAGCCGTCGCGCATTTTTCGACGCACCAATGCAGCGCTTTGTTCGCTTTTTGCAATCAGCCGAATTTGCAGAACATGCCGCAGCCTTGAAGGGGTACGACATTTCCGAAGCCGGATCGGTGCGCTGGAACGGATGACTCATAAAACTGCCGTACAAGCGGTGGACGCTGGCCAATACCCGTCTTAGGTTTGGCGGCAACCAAGGATGCCTGAATGACTGACGCAACCCCGTATCAGGTGCTTGCACGCAAGTATCGCCCCGAAACCTTTGCCGATCTTGTCGGGCAAGAGGCTATGGTGCGCACGCTGAAGAACGCGTTTGAGGCTGACCGCATCGCACAGGCCTTTGTCATGACCGGGATTCGCGGGATCGGCAAAACCACCACCGCGCGGATCATTGCCAAAGGTCTCAATTGCATCGGGACGGACGGCTCTGGTGGCCCAACTACCGACCCGTGTGGCCAGTGCGAACATTGCGTGGCGATCATGGAAGGCCGCCATGTTGACGTGATGGAAATGGACGCCGCGTCGCGCACCGGTGTTGGTGACATCCGCGAAATCATTGACTCCGTGCATTACCGGGCTGCTTCGGCTCGCTACAAGATCTACATCATCGACGAAGTTCATATGCTGTCGACCAGCGCGTTCAACGCGCTTCTCAAAACGCTTGAGGAACCACCCGCGCATGTGAAATTCATCTTTGCGACAACCGAGATTCGCAAGGTGCCGGTCACGGTCCTGTCGCGTTGTCAGCGGTTCGATCTGCGTCGGATCGAACCCGAGATGATGATCGCTTTGCTGCGCAAGATCGCCACGCGCGAAAATGCCGAAATCACGGATGATGCCTTAGCGCTGATCACCCGCGCGGCGGAAGGGTCGGCGCGGGATGCGACATCGCTTTTGGATCAGGCGATCAGCCATGGCGCTGGCGAAACGACAGCCGAGCAAGTCCGCGCGATGCTGGGCCTTGCCGACCGGGGCCGCGTTCTGGACCTTTTCGATTTGGTAATGAAGGGCGATGCAGCGGGCGCGTTGACTGAATTATCGGCGCAATACGCCGATGGCGCCGACCCGATGGCTGTGCTGCGCGATCTGGCTGAAATCACGCATTGGATTTCCGTCGTCAAGATCACGCCGGAAGCCGCCGAAGACCCGACCATTAGCCCCGATGAACGCCAGCGTGGTCAGGGTTTTGCAAACGCTTTGGGCATGCGCCCGCTGACGCGGCTTTGGCAAATGTTGCTCAAGGCGCTCGACGAGGTGGCGCAAGCGCCAAATGCAATGATGGCTGCTGAGATGGCGGTTATTCGCATGACCCATGTTTCGGAACTGCCGAGCCCCGAAGACCTTGTAAAACGGTTGCAGGATACACCGCCCCCTCCACCTCCATCGGGAGGAGGAATGTCTGCAGGCGGAGCCACTCGAACGCAGGCAACGGGCAGCCCTGCCCCGACCCATTCCTCCTCTTCGGGCCCCCATGCGTCGTATGGTGGGGCCGCAGTAGCGATTGCCGCGGATCAGGCGCTTGCCCGATATCCGACCTTTGAGCATGTGATTGAACTGATCCGGTCGAACCGCGACGTTAAACTTTTGGTCGAGATTGAAGGCTGCGTGCGGCTCGCGGCCTATCAACCGGGACGTATTGAATTCACGCCAACCGACAACGCCCCTGCAGATTTAGCGCAACGGTTAGGTAGCGCATTGCAGCGCTGGACCGGAAACCGCTGGGGTGTGACACTGGTTAACGGGTCGGATGCACAGACCATTGTGGAAACCCGCGACGCCGCCGAGATGGCGATCAAGGCACAGGCAGCGGCACACCCCTTGGTCAAAGCCGTGCTGGACGCCTTTCCCGGCGCGGTGATCGAAGAAGTACGAACACCAGATCAATTGGCCGCCGTGGCCGAGGCCGAGGCTTTGCCTGAAGTGGAAGACGAATGGGACCCGTTCGAGGAGGAATGATCCTGTCGCTCCTGCCAGGAGTGGCATGGGCGCAGGACTGCTCTGTGCATAGACCCGGATGGGACGGCGCAGCTGTGAGCGCGGTGCAGGAGGCGGTGTTTCTGGCATCCTCGCCTGCTGCTTTGGTATTGCTGTTGGGCACCGCTGTTGCGATCCGCTTTAAGAGCCAATGGGGATCGCTCGCTGTGGTACTAGGTTGGACAGCCTTCGTCACTTTCCTCACGATGCTGGCGCCGGCCTCGCGCAAACTTGCGATGGCAGAAGGCTGCGTTGGGTCGCCCGCCTTGTTCATCGGCATCATCGCTGCAATATGTGTGGGGATGATCTTTTACACCGCGCCGCCGATAAAGGGGCGCTGACCTACGGAGAAACACATGTTCAAGGGTTTGGGCCAAATGGGCGACATGGCCAAGATGATGAAGGCCGCGCAGGAAATGCAGGGCAAGATGGCCCAGATGCAGGAAGACCTTGCAACGTTGACCGTGACCGGCGAAAGCGGCGCAGGTCTGGTCAAGGCGACCTCGACCGCGAAGGGTGAGTTGACCGAACTGGACATCGACCCGTCGATCTTCAATGGCGACGACAAAGAAGTGGTAGAAGACCTGATCCTTGCCGCTATCAAGGATGCGCAGCAGAAGGCGCAGGCCAAGGCACAAGAAGAAATGGCAAAGCTGACCGAAGGCTTGGGCTTGCCACCGGGAATGAACCTGCCGTTCTGATCGAGCAGGTCAACGCCCGAGGATAACGGTGATCTGATGCGTGACGGTGGAGACATAGAGGCACTTATAGGGATGATGGCGCGGCTGCCGGGGCTTGGCCCTAGGTCGGCCCGCCGCGCCGTGCTGCACATGATCCGCAAGCGAGGGCTGTTGCTGGGGCCACTGGCCGAATTGATGACTCGGGTTGCGCAAGATGCGCGCGAGTGCCTGAATTGTGGTAATGTCGGCACTCAGGACATCTGCGACATCTGTCAGGACAACCAGCGCAACAACGGCTTACTGTGTGTCGTCGAAGACGTGTCCGACCTCTGGGCGATGGAACGCGCAGGGGTATTCAAGGGTCGCTACCATGTTTTGGGCGGCACATTGTCAGCTCTGGATCAAGTCGGCCCAGAGGAACTGCGTATTCCCAAACTATCCTCCCGAGTGGACAGCGAAGAGATCACCGAGGTGATCCTTGCCCTTAATGCGACGATCGATGGGCAGACCACGGCGCATTATATTGCAGATCAGTTGGACGGGCGCGTGGTGATGACGTCATTGGCGCAGGGCGTGCCGATTGGCGGTGAACTGGATTACCTTGACGAGGGTACCATCACCGCTGCGATGAACGCACGCAAACCGATTTAGACGACCCCTACCCTTCTAACGCACATCAAAACCAGAAAACCCTCGTTTCGATACCGTGCTTGCGGCAAAACTGCGGCCATGCCGATGCGAATTCAGGAGACCAATATGGACATCGAGAACACGGAAAACGGCCCCCTTGAACACTGGACGCCAACCGAAGTGGCCGCGGCCTTCAATGAAGACAGAATTGTCCTGATCGACGTGCGCACGCCTCAGGAATTTGCGCTTGAGCGGATCAACGGAGCACTGTTGGCGCCAATGCAGGCATTCGCGCCGAACCACATGCCGGACCAGTCCAAGAAACAGATCGTGTTCCATTGCGGATCAGGTGTCCGTTCTGCACGGGTGGCCAAGCTGTGCCTTGCGGCTGGCGAAGATCGGATCGCCCACATGGCGGGCGGCTTTGCTGCGTGGAAAGACGACGGCCAGTCCTATATGGGAACCGACATGGCGACCGGTGCTCCCAAGGAAATGCGCAAGACGTCGTAATCAAAGAAAAAACCCGGCACCGCTGGGCGGACCGGGTTTCAAATCAAGTGGCAGCCGTTGTCAGAGACGATCGTCTTCGTCGTCCTCATCATCGTCATGTGTGCCATCGGGCAGGTTAAAGAAGCTGTCCGCGTCGGCGTAGTCTTCTTTCTTCTCACTCTCGTCCGTGTCGAACGACGATCCCGAAAGGCTGAACGTTTCAAGACCTTCGATCGCGCTCGGCAGACGCGGTTCAGCGTCCATCTCGAGGCTTTGCTCGGTCGAGACGAGCTTGCGGCGCTCATCGTCGGTCATCACCGCTTCCTGCTTTTTCGCAGCTTTGGCAACAGCGGCGTCCAGTTCGGACTGCTTGCAGAGGCCCAAGGCGACCGGGTCGATCGGTTGGATATTGTTGATGTTCCAGTGTGTGCGCTCGCGGATCGCCTGAATGGTTGGCTTCGTGGTGCCGACCAGCTTGGAGACTTGTCCGTCACTAAGCTCTGGGTGGAACTTGACCAGCCACAGGATCGATGCCGGTCGGTCCTGACGTTTGGACAGCGGTGTATAACGCGGACCACGGCGCTTTTCTTCGCCTTGCGCGGCGGCATAAACCTTGAGCTTGAGCTTATGCAACGGGCTGGCCTCACCCTTTTCAATCTCGTCCGCATCAAGCTGATTGTTAGCGATAGGGTCAAATCCCTTGACCCCGGCGGCGACATCGCCATCCGCGATGCCCTGAACTTCAAGCTCGTGCATCCCCGTGAAATCCGCGATCTGCTTGAAGGTCAGTGTTGTATTGTCCACCAGCCAGACTGCGGTGGCTTTAGCCATAATCGGTTTACCCATCTCGCGTCTCCTTACGCAAAGCTTTTTCGGTCTCTCGGAGCGGGTCCAAGAGGTCCCGGTCTGCCGGGACGGTTTCCATTGTCAGGGAACTTGGCGGCCTTATAGTCGCGCCGAGGCAAAGAGGGAAGAGGGAATGCGGGTATTGGTATTTGCCCTGTTGGGGCTGATCGCGGTGTCAGGCGCATGGGCCAAAGGCGAACGGGCGGGCGACTTTGACTATTATGTGATGTCGCTCAGTTGGTCACCTACCTGGTGCGCTATCGAAGGGGATGCGCGGCAATCGCCACAATGCGATGCAGATTTCGGATGGGTGCTGCACGGATTATGGCCGCAATATAACCGTGGGTGGCCATCCTATTGCCCGACGGTGGAACGCAATCCATCACGAACCATGACCAACGATATGGCCGATATCATGGGCACATCTGGTTTGGCATGGCACCAGTGGAACAAACACGGCGTCTGTAGCGGTTTGTCAGCCCCGCAGTACTACGGCCTTTCACGTCAAGCATTTGACGCAATTGCCCGCCCCCCGGTATTCCGCCAATTGGACAAGGCCGTAAAGCTACCCGCCAAGGTCGTCGAAGAGGCGTTTATCAAGGCCAACCCGCAGCTAGAGCCGGACATGATCACAATCACCTGCAAAGACGGCCGCATTCAGGAAGCCCGCATTTGTTTGTCAAAATCGTTGGACCCCGTCCCATGCGGTCGGGATGTCATCCGCGACTGCACCGCGACCGATGCGTTGTTGGACCCGATCCGGTAAGTTTAGCGCGGGACAGTCCATCCGCCTGGCAGATCATCGCGGCGCGCTTTGGGCGGCTTGATCCGGGACAAAACCGTTTCTGCACCTTTCAAAAAACGCCCGAACCCCGGCGCTTTGCGCACCTGCGCCTTGACCTTCTCGATCTGCATGACGTCGTCGATCCGCCGGTCAAGGAAAGCCCACGTCGCTTCATTGTCGAGCGAATCGTCTCCAAGCCAATACAGCACTGTGGAAGAATAAACTCCGGACAGAGTTGCACGTTTGGTGTACCAATTGATGTCGCGCGAGACGTCGCCCAACGCCGTCCAAATGCAATCCGCCGTGCCCCAAATCAGCTTGGCTCCCTCGGCAGCATGCATTGGCAATGCAAAAAGCGTGGCTCCGCGGCGTACAGCCTCTTTGTCTTCAACCAGTTCGAGCCGCAACCGCACCGCCAACGCGACCTTGTCGCGGAACCGGATGTCTGACATGTCGCGCGCATCCAGCGCAGCAATCATCGCGTCGTCGCCGCGCCGATGATAGGCGGCTGCTAGGTCGATTGCGCCACGTGGGAACAGTCCTCGCGCAAGAGCGGGGGCGATATCGACATCTTCGATAGCTGCCTTGAACGCGGTCTCCGACCAGCCGTCGAAGGGCACATGCATCAACGCCGCATCCAGAATCTCTGTTGCGAAATCGCGCGGTGTGTCTGTCATTATCTAACCTCCGATAGGGTCTGGCCCTGAGCCTGTTGTCCGTCAAAGGTAGAGCGAACGATGGCCTAGCGCCACTGCGACACGATATGCGCCATTTTTCTGGCTGGCGCGACCTGATACGCGCAAGCAATCTGACGCGCGAAATTGTGATCCTTACAGGAACCTTCCGGGCTTTCGGTTCGTTCACAGGTTGAGATAAAGATCAGCTTTCGTCTCCCTCACCTGCTCCAATACAGGACTTGCCCCCGTGACACGGCAAATGACTGATATCACGCTTCTTTGTTTGGCCACCGCCGTTCTTTTTGCGGCCTTCATCGCCTCGGCCATGTCAGGAGATGTCTTTTTCACGTAGTTCGGCGCGGAAGACTCGGTTGTCGAAAACGCAACCGCGCTGCTGCTGGCGGCCTGTGGCATTGCGTTGTGGTGGCGGGCCTTGGATGCTCGTGCGGTACTTCCCCGAGGCGCCGTGATTTTGGGCGTGCTATACGGGCTTGTTTATGTTTGGGCAGGCGGAGAAGAGGTTTCCTGGGGCCAGCGCCTTATCGGTTTTGAAAGCCCTGAATATTTTCAGAACAACAACGATCAGCAGGAATTCACGTTCCACAACCTAGTCATCGGAAACGTGAAACTGGACGAACTGATCTTCGGACCCGTTCTGTCTTACTTCATTCTGGCATATCTTATTGTTTTGCCTGTACTTTGGCCACGTGTGGCTTGGGTGCAAAGGCTGGTCAGCCGCATGATCATTCCGGTCCCACAATCGTATCACGCCATGTTTGCATTGGTGGTCACCGTGATCATCCCGTTTTTGGATGAAAGCCGCCGCTGGGAAGTCTACGAATGCATCTTTGCTTTGCTCTCATTGGCTATATTTCTGAACCCCGCGAACCCGTTGGTCGATACAGACCGGCCGCGCAATCTTGTGAATGGATGACTGGACAAACAGCGCGCGCCTTGCTATCAGGCGCCTTCCTGCAAATCCTTGCAAATCCAACTTAGAAAGGTGGTGAAAACCACATGCAGGTTAGTGTTCGTGACAACAACGTCGATCAGGCGCTCCGCGCTCTGAAGAAAAAGCTGCAGCGTGAAGGCGTTTTTCGTGAAATGAAGCTCAAGCAACATTTCGAAAAGCCGTCCGAGAAAAAAGCACGCGAGAAAGCCGAAGCGATCCGCCGTGCGCGCAAACTGGCGCGTAAAAAGGCACAGCGCGAAGGTATGCTCTAAGCAGTTCTTTCCAACACGCTTTGATTTTGACAGCCCCCGGAGCCCCGCGCTTTCGGGGGTTTGTTTTTGCGCATTCCTTTTTCCTTACTTCGCTCGCTCAAGAAACGTCATCCGAAATTTCCGCAACGCGTGGTCCGGTTTCGGCAAGCTGCAGCGCACCAAGGCGTGCGTTTTGCCCTGTCTGTATCCCGACTTGCGCGACCCGCCTTGCCTATGACAGCATACCTCCGAGCCCGGCCCAATATTTGCGTCGATGCTTAATGCGTTTTAACGGCCCGCGCGGATGGCCCTTTTTTCTTGAGATCGGCGTGGCCACCTTTCGAAAGGGGAATTGATGTCTGGAGAAAATTCCACAACCAATGCGGCGGTCACCGTTGCGGCTTTTGCGATTGAGCGCGCCTTAGGTGGCGCGCGAGGCAACGTTGCCGGTTTGGCAGTACAACCCGTGGTCTGGGCCGTAACGGGCAATGGGCCCGACGCCGGTGATGCCTTCATCTACGGGGTGGGCGCGGCAGGCGCAGCTGCCGGTTGGATTCTGGTCGTGCCAGCCACAGTCACTGGAATTATCAAGGCAGCCGTCGACGACTATGTCGGAGGTCTGGTTCAAGAAACCAAGCAGGATGAACCCGAAGCAATCCGCGGTGGCATCTACGGGACCGATGATTACGGCTTCTGGGCGTCCAACAATCACATCACCGCTATGACCATCGCCAGCTACGGCGGAGTAGCATGGCAGCATAGAAACGGCGCCTATCTGTTCATCAAGGATGCCAGCGACACCTTGATTTGCGACTATCACCCGCAATCCTATCAACGGCTCTATCGCCCTGTCCTGCCATTGCGCCCCAACGGCGACCGCGTTGCATGGACCAGTGCAGACTTTTGACCTTGAAACAGCGCTTCCCTCCTTCGTCTTGATCTGACACCTTGCGGCTCAAACGGAAAACGGGAGGCTGCGATTATGGCACAGGTGTGTGTGTTCGACGCGTATGGAACGCTGTTTGATGTGGCAGCTGCGGCGCGTGTCGCAGCCGACGAACCGGGACGAGATGCTCTCAAGGCTGTGTGGCCGCAACTGGCGGAACACTGGCGTTTGAAACAGCTGCAATACACGTGGCTGCGCACGATCACCGACGACTACACCCCTTTCTGGCGGGTCACCAAAGACGGTCTCGATTGGGCAATGGAGAAGGTCGGGCTTACAGACGACCCGGAACTGCGCGAGCGTCTACTGGCGCTTTATTGGGAACTTGCTGCCTACCGTGAAGTGCCAATGATGCTGGCGCGGCTCAAGGCTGCGGGCAAAACCTGCGCAATCTTGTCGAATGGCAGCAAGGACATGCTTGAAGGTGCAGTAGACAGCGCGAGGATTGGCGAGTTTCTGGATGCGGTCCTTTCAGTCGAAGATGTCGGCATCTTCAAACCATCCTCCGTCGTCTATGATATGGTCGGCGCAAGGTTCGATTGCACCAAGAATGACGTACTTTTCGTGTCCTCGAACGGCTGGGATATCGCTGGCGCGGCTGGGTACGGTTTCGAAACCGCCTGGGTTAACCGCGCGGGAGACCCCGTGGACCGCCTGCCGCATCGCCCTACCCACATCCTGTCCGACTTGACCACAATCCCGGAGCTGGCCTGATGCCCAGTTTCACAACGTCTGACGGATTGTCGCTGCACTATACCGACGAAGGCGACGGCCTGCCGCTGCTGTGCCTTGCAGGCCTCACCCGTGACGGGCGCGATTTCGAATTCGTGGCTCCGCATCTTGAAGGCGTGCGCCTGATCCGCCTCGACTATCGCGGGCGCGGTCAATCCGACTGGGGCGACCCAGCCACCTACCAGATCCCGGTCGAAGGCCGCGATGCGATGGAGTTGCTAGATCATCTGGAGTTGGAAAAGGCAGCCGTACTGGGCACCTCGCGCGGCGGATTGATCGCAATGGTTCTGGCCGCCACAGTCAAGGACCGATTGTTGGGCGTGGCGCTCAACGACATAGGCCCCGAGATCGCACCTGCAGGTCTTGACGTCATCAAGGATTACCTTGGCCGACCGCCTGTACTGAAAACCCATACCGAGATGGCCGAAGCCCGCGCTCGTGTGCTCACCGCTTTTCAGAACGTACCCGCAGAACGCTGGCAGCGCGAAGCAGAGATCCTGTTCAACCAAACGGAGGACGGGCTGGAACTGACCTACGACCCCCGCTTGCGCGAAGCGGTGCTTGAGGGCGGTGCGCAGCCGATGCCGGACCTCTGGCCATTGTTTGATGCTCTTGCGGGACTGCCTCTCGCGTGCATTCGCGGCGCGAATTCCGATCTGCTGTCGCCCGAAACCTTTGCTGAAATGAAACGCCGCCGTCCGGACATGATCGCCGTTGACGTACCAGATCGCGGCCACATCCCTTTTCTTGACGAACCCGAAAGCCTGAACGCCTTGCAGCGTTGGCTGGATATGCTGAGGTAATCCATGGACATTCAACGCATTGAGGCGGCAGCGCGCCGCCTGAAAGGTCACGCACGGGTCACACCGCTTTTGTCTTCGCCGTTTCTGGAAAAAATTGCGGGCAGGCGTGTTCTGGTAAAGGCGGAATGCCTGCAACACACTGGCAGCTTCAAGTATCGTGGAGCGCGTTCGGCGGTATCGGCCCTGTCAGACGAAAAACGCAAGAACGGTGTGATCGCCTTTTCATCTGGCAACCACGCACAGGGGGTGGCTTTGGCCGCCAAACAGTTTGGCACCAGCGCGGTGATCATCATGCCGTCCGATGCACCCAAGATGAAGATCGACAACACGCGTGCCTTGGGGGCCGAAGTGGTGCTTTACGATCGCGCGACCGAAGACAGGGACGTCATTGGCTCCAAACTATCGGAAGAACGCGGGTTGACCTTGATCCGACCCTATGACGAACCCGAAGTGATCGCAGGACAGGGAACATGCGGGCTCGAAATCGCGGCACAGGCGGCAGAACTGGGCGTGACCGAGGCCGAAGTGATCGTGTGCTGTGGCGGTGGCGGTTTGACATCTGGCATCGCGCTGGCACTTGAATCACATGCGCCGGGCATGCGGGTGCGTCCTGCAGAGCCGGAAGGTTTCGATGACGTGACACGATCTTTGGCGTCAGGCCAGATCGAACGAAACACCGGCAGCGCGAATGGTTTGTGCGACGCAATCGTTACACCGCAGCCGGGGAACATGACGTTTCCGATCATGCATCGACTTTGTGGTTCGGGAATCGTGGTAACCGATGCCGAGGCGCAGACAGCGATGGCTCAGGCATTTGCACGGCTCAAGCTGGTTGCTGAACCGGGTGGCGCCGTGGCCTTGGCGGCAGCCCTTTATCACGCTGACCAGATCGACGCCGATACGGTGATCTGTACCATTTCCGGCGGCAACGTGGACCGCGCGGTATTTCTCCGCGCCTTGGAGCAGTTTGGAGAAGGGTAGTGCAAGACGTCACGGTTGCGAGTTTCAACGTCAAAAACCTGATCGGAGCAGATCAGGAATACTACAAGTTCCAGACCTACACGCCGGAAGAATATGCGTGGAAAGCGGATTGGATGGCCGACCAATTGCTGGCGCTGGATGCGGATGTGGTCGGGTTTCAGGAAATCTTCGAGGAAGCCGCCCTAAAAGCAGTGATAACAGAGACCACCGAACGGGCCGAAATTCTGAACAATGCAGCCCAACCTGACAAAACAAAACCCTATCGCAAAAAGGCGATCTTTCGCAGGCTTGAAAGCGGCGGTTACCATGGCGCAGCGCTGGCGTTCGCCCCGAATTCCGCCGATGCTGGTATCCCCGGTGAACGACGCCCTGGCGTTGCGATCCTGTCGCGCTTGGGATTTTCTGGTGCGCCCGAGATCATTCAGAACTTACCACAACCACTAGTTATTCCTTTTGCACCCCTGCGCGGGCTTGATGCCGGAGATGCGGGCCAATTCGTGCTCCGGCGCCTGTCTCGCCCCATTCTCAAAGTACGCATTCCGATGGGTGGTCACGAGGTAACCGTGTTCAACTGCCATCTGAAATCCAAGCTGGGGGAATACATCAAACCTACTGGCGAAACCTATCCAACCGAGGCAGACCTGACCAACTACGATGCACTTGGACGCGCGATGGGGGCTCTTCGCGCAGCAACGCGCCGGATGGCAGAAGCGTGGGTCCTTAGACAAGCGATTGTGACCGAATTGAATGCCGGGAACCCTGTGATTGCGATGGGCGACTACAACGATGGGGAACATGCTGTGAGTTCCGAAATCATCGCAGGAGAACGCCCGTTCAAGAACTACGGTTGGATGCTCCGCCATGATGCAGAGCATCGGTCTGACCGATACTCGGCCGAAGAAAACGAACAGATTACCGAAGCGGTTGAACGAGTCCGTCTTCGCTCGGCAGAAAAACTGTTTGTGCGTAAATCCCTGCGCGACATGGTCTACACCTCGGCCTTTGGCGGCGTGTTCGAGAGCATTGACCAGATTTGGTTGTCACGCCATTTCGACCCCGACTTCGAAGGCCGCATCGGAGACATGACGTATTTCAGCGTACTCAACGATCACCTGACCGACGGCAGTCACCCCGAAGCACCCTATAACAAGCTGGCCAGCGATCACGGTCAGATCATGGCGCATTTGCGCGTGACCTAACGCACCCGGGTTTGCAAAGCGTTCGGTTGTCACTGCCCCCTGAGGTATTGAATAACCAGAGGCGAAAACGACAAGGACACCGCTATATGGATATCGCCGATCTTGACGGCATCCGACTGCACTACCACATCGACGGCGATCCCGGTGGCGCGCCAGTTGTATTCTCCAATTCCCTCGGCACTGATTTACGCCTCTGGGACAAAGTGATCGCGCGGCTGCCGAAAACCGGATTGAAATACATCCGTTATGACACGCGCGGGCACGGGCTGTCGGACAGCAGCCCGGCCCCTTACAGTATGGGCACACTCGTGCGCGATGCAGAGCGGTTGATGGATCACCTCGGTGTCACCAATACAGTGTTCGTCGGTCTTTCCATAGGAGGCATGACGGCACAGGGACTGGCCGCCAAGCGGTTGGACCTTGTTCGTGCGCTTGTCCTGTCGAACACCGCCGCACGGATCGCAACACGCGAGATATGGGCGCAGCGGATCGCTGATGTCGAAGTGGGTGGAGTCGAGGCGCTGGCAGATGCAACCATGTCCCGATGGTTCACGTCTGCCTTCCGCACTACGGAAGAGTTCCGGTTTTGGCGCAACATGATGGTCCGCACCCCGACCGAAGGTTATATCGGGTGTTGTCACGCCATAGCTGGCACCGACTTTTACACCACCACCGCAGCACTGCGCCTGCCAACGTTGGGCATCGCAGGCAGCGACGATGGATCGACCCCACCTGATCTTGTGCGCGAAACCACCGACCTTGTGCCGGGGTCGCAGTTCCATCTCATTCGCAAAGCAGGCCATCTGCCCTGCGTTGAAAATCCAGACGAATACGCCCGAGTTTTGACCGAGTTTATTGCCTCACAGGCGCATTGACTGGCGAACTCTCAAGTGTAGCCTGACACTCTGAAGGCGCGTTGGCCTGACCCGGAAAGCTCTGCACATGCGCCTGCCTGTCGTCTTTATTCTGATTACCGTGATGATCGACGCGATGGGGGTTGGCCTGATCATTCCGGTAATGCCCGACCTGATCCGCGAGGTCACAGGCGGTGATCTGGCCAATGCGGCCCTGTGGGGCGGAGTGCTGACAACTGTGTTCGCGGTGATGCAATTCCTCTTTGGCCCAGTGATTGGTAACTTGTCCGACCGATTTGGGCGACGGTCTGTGCTTTTGATCTCGCTTGTTGTGATGGCGGCAGACTACGTGGTGATGGCCGTTGCCGGCAGTATGTGGCTGTTGCTGGTTGGACGGTTGGTCGGCGGTATCACCTCGGCCACACAAGCCACCGCATCCGCCTATATGGCCGACATCTCGGACCCCGACAAAAAGGCGCAGAATTTCGGGCTTGTCGGCGCGGCCTTTGGGCTGGGCTTCGTGATCGGTCCGCTATTGGGCGGCCTGCTAGGCGAATGGGGCACACGCGCACCGTTCTGGGCCGCAGCGGCGCTGGCAGGCGCGAACGCGGTACTGGGCTATTTCGTGTTGCGCGAAACCGTGACCGATGCAATCCGCCGCCCGTTCGACTGGCGCCGCGCCAATCCATTTGGGGCGTTCAAGTCACTTAGCGAATTGCCAGGCTTGGGGCGCCTTTTTGCAGTTTTCTTCCTCTATCAGGTGGCCTTCTTCGTATACCCGGCAGTCTGGGCCTATTACGGACAGGCGCGGTTCGGCTGGAACGCCGGCATGATCGGCCTGTCGCTCGGCCTTTTCGGAATAATGATGGCGGTGGTCCAAGGCGGATTGATCCGCCTGATCCTTGCCCGGCTCGGAGAGCGGGGAACCGTGATCTATGGTCTTGTTTTCGATCTTTTCGCTTTTGGATCTTTGGCCTTTGTCACATCGGGAACCGTTGCGCTTATCCTCACACCGCTTGCGGCATTGGGAGCTGTGATCACCCCTGCCCTTCAAGGCATCATGTCCAAGGCGGTAGGCGACAAGCGACAGGGCGAATTGCAAGGCGCGCTGACTTCGGTTGGTGCGATCGCAATGATCATTGCGCCAATGGTGATGACCGGGGTGTTTGCCCGATACACGCGCCCTGAAGCCGATCTCTATTTCCCCGGCGCACCATTCCTGTTGTCTCTGGTTCTGATCCTTATCGCACTTGCGGTCTTTTTGACGCCACGCCGCAGCTCTGTCGCGGCTTGACCTGTTCGGGTCGACTTCCCGCTTGCGCTTGGACTCCGACGCCCTCAGGTTGACCCCAAAACAAGGGAGACCGCATGACCCGCATCAAAGCCGCCGTCTGCACCGAATTCGGCCAACCTCTACAGATCGAAGACGTTTTACTGCGCGCGCCGCAGGCAGGTGAACTCGAAGTCACGCTCGAAGCGGTGGCGATCTGTCATTCCGACATTCACTTTGCAGAAGGCGCTTGGGGTGGTGACCTGCCTGCGGTCTATGGCCACGAAGCCGCCGGGCGCGTCACGGCGCTTGGCGCGTCTGTCACCGGATTGACGATCGGACAACGTGTTGTGGTGACGTTGATCAAGTCCTGCGGCAGTTGCACCAACTGCGCCAGCGGCAAACCCACGATATGCGAAACACCGGATGCTGATGCCTCTCCACTCAGCCGCTCAGACGGCACAGTGGTGGCCCAGGCCATGAACTGCGGCGCCTTCGCCGAACGGGTGGTGGTAGATCAGAGCCAAGTCGTACCCTTGCCCGAAGACATGCCGCCCGAAGCGGTGGCGCTCATGGCGTGTGGCGTGATCACCGGGGTCGGCGCGATTGTGAACGCAGGTAAACTGCGTGCGGGCGAAGACGTTGTTGTGATCGGCGCAGGCGGTGTGGGGCTCAACGCCATTCAAGGCGCACGGATCGCGGGCGCCCGGCGCATCGTCGCGGTCGACATGACCGAAGAAAAGTTGGAAACCGCCAAAGCCTTTGGCGCAACGGATGGCGTACTGGCCACCGGCAAAGCGCCTTGGCGTCAAGTCCACAAAGTTCTGGGGCGCGGTGCTGACCTGATCGCGGTGACTGTGGGCGCGATCCCAGCCTACAACCAAGCGCCCCGCTACCTTGGATGGGGTGGGCGCATGGTGATGATCGGGATGCCGCATTCTGGTGCAATGGCAGAATACGAACCCGTGGTTTTGGCCTACATGGCGCAAGGCATGGTCGGCTCCAAGATGGGCGACGTTGTGATCCGCCGCGATATCCCGTGGCTCGCCGACCTTTACCGACAAGGCCGTCTAAAGCTGGATGAACTGGTTTCTGGCAGATGGTCGCTGGACCAGATCAACGAGGCTATCGCCGACACCAAAGCAGGCGAGGCCAAGCGCAACGTGATCCTCTTTTGACCCACATCAGCCACACGTGCGTTTCCGTCAATGGAAACGCGAGGATGCGTCAAGGCATCCTCCGCCCACAAGAAAGGGACCGCCCATGAAACTGCACGCGCTTGATGTGATTACTACCGCCCCCCCCGCTCCGGGATGGGGTGGGCGCTATTGGACGCTGGTCAAAGTCACGACCGACACCGGCATCATCGGTTGGGGCGAATGCTACGCCTCCAGCGTTGGCCCCGATGCGATGAAGGCCGTCATCGAAGACGTCTTTGAAAGGCACATGTACGGCGAGTCGCCCGAGAACATCGAACTGATGTTCCGCCGTGCCTATTCTTCAGGCTTTACCCAACGCCCCGACCTGACCGTAATGGGTGCCTTCTCGGGCCTTGAAATTGCCTGCTGGGACATTCTCGGCAAAGCGCGCGACCGTCCAGTTTGGGCGCTTCTGGGCGGGCAGATGACCCCCAAGGTGCGCGCCTATACCTATCTTTATCCCTTGCCCCATCACGATATCGAAAGCTTTTGGACCGATCCTGACGCCCAAGCCGAAGCAGCCGCTTATTATCTGGGTCAGGGTTTCACCGCACTGAAATTCGATCCGGCTGGCCCCTACACTCTGCGTGGTGGCCATCAACCCGCGCTCACCGACATCGCGCTCTCAGTCGAAATGTGCAAAGCGATCCGCGCGGCGGTGGGCAATAAGGCTGATCTGCTGTTCGGCACACATGGCCAGTTTACAACCTCCGGCGCGATCCGTCTTGGGCAGGCCATCGAACCCTATCTGCCCCTTTGGTACGAAGAGCCGATCCCCCCTGACAACCTGCTCGAATTCGCCGAAGTGGCACGCGCTGTGCGCATCCCGATTGCGACGGGCGAACGCCTGAGCACCAAAGCCGAGTTTGCGACCCTTCTGCGCACAGGAGGAGCAAAGATCTTGCAACCTGCCTTGGGCCGCGCCGGGGGGATTTGGGAAATGAAGAAGCTCTCGGGAATGGCCGAAGCTTTCAATGCGGAAATGGCACCCCATCTTTACGCAGGCCCGATCGAATGGGCCGCAAATGTGCATCTGAGTACCTCGATCCCCAACGTGCTTCTGGCCGAAAGCATCGAAACTCCGTTCCATGCCGCTCTGATCCGCAACTCGATCCGGGTGGACGACGGTTTCATCACTGCGCCCGACACACCCGGTTTGGGCATAGATGTGGACGAAGACCTTGCGCGGGCGCATCCGTTCACCGGCACTGGCCTACACTTGCAAATGCAAGAAGCGCCATGTGACTATAAGAACGGCAATGCCTTCACCGGCGGCGCACCAACACCTCTGCCGCAGGGCGAACCGTGATAATTCTTTGAAAACCTGCGCAGTTCGGTGTTAAAAGCGCTCGGGTTACTGGGGGTTCTCCGATGAATGATACGAGTGTTGCACCAGATGCCGCACAGGACATGGCCCAAAGCGCTGCACAGGCGTCTGCCTATCTCAAGACGCTTGCGCATGAAGGCCGGCTGATGATCCTGTGCCACCTTGGTGCAGGTGAAAAATCCGTGGGTGAATTGGAAGCCCTGCTCAACATCCGACAAGCCGCGGTGAGCCAGATGCTCGCCCGCTTGCGCGATGAGAAACTGGTCAAGACCCGTCGGGACGGTAAGACCATCTATTACAGCTTAAACGACGACAACACCGCGCGTCTGATCGCGCATTTGCATGGAATGTTCTGCGGATCGTGACGCGCCCCACCAC
Organism: uncultured Marivita sp.; assembly: GCA_947503115.1. Classification (GTDB taxonomy): domain Bacteria; phylum Pseudomonadota; class Alphaproteobacteria; order Rhodobacterales; family Rhodobacteraceae; genus Marivita. The sequence goes on along the minus strand of CANNCS010000011.1, from coordinate 20,264 downwards.
AGCCTTTTCTGGCCCCGAGCTTTGCGCGAAATCTGCGCGTGACGTAATCGACCTTCTGCGCAAGGGCGAGGTGACGAAGGACGATCTGATCACCGCCAGCATGGCACGCATGGAACAGGTGGAGCCTGCGGTCAACGCCGTGGTTACCCCCTGCCCCGACCGTGCGCGCGCGGCATCTGCAGCCAAGGACAGCGCTTTGGCCGGTTTGCCCATCGGGATCAAAGATCTCAATGCGGTCGAAGGCGTTCGCACAACTTTCGGCACCGAAGGCATGGCCGACCATGTGCCCAGCGCGTCTGACCCGCTTGTGCTGCGACTCGAAGATCGCGGGGGCGTGGTGCTCGGCAAGACCAACACCCCCGAGATGGGGGCCGGTGCCAACACCTTCAACGCGATCTTCGGCGCCACACGTAATCCATGGGACACACGGATGAATGCCGCCGGTTCTTCGGGAGGCGCGGCAGTGTCTCTGGCCACCGGAGAGCTCTGGCTCAGCCATGGCTCTGATTTCGGCGGTAGCCTGCGCAGCCCAGCGAATTATTGCGGCATCGTCGGCTTGCGCCCCTCTCCCGGAATTGCTGGCGGCAGTTCGGCACATCTGGGCTTTACCAATGGCGGTGTCGATGGACCGATGGCACGGGACGTTCTGGACTGCGCGCTTTTCCTCGATGCAATGGCTGGTTTCGATCCGGTCTGGCCGATTTCCTTCCCGGCCCCCGAGACATCTTACTTTGAGACGGCACGACGCGACGCTGGCAAAGTTCGCATAGCCTACACGCCCGATCTTAACGGCTTTGGCGCGGTTACCTCGGAAATCGATACCGTCCTGCGTGACGCACTCGACAACCTGCGCCTGCCAGATGTCACAGTAGAGGATCATTGCCCCGACCTCCCCCGACTGGATGAGGCCTTCCGCGCACTTCGCTGTTTGTCCTTCATGGGCAGCTACCAAGTGACACCTGAACGCATCACCAAGCATTACAAGGACACGATCAAGGGCAATCTCACCGATGCCCGTGCCATGACGTTTGACGATTACGTGCAGGCCGAACGGGACCGCGCCACAATCTACAATACCATGGCGAACTTCTTTCATACCCATGATGTACTGGCCTGCCCGGTCAACGGTTTGGCCCCTCTGCCGGTCGAGGTCGAATACCCGACCGAGGTCGCAGGCCGCCCGATGCGCGACTACATAGACTGGCTGCAATTCGCCTTCTTGGCCACAGTCGCGGGCCTTCCCGCTCTGTCTCTTCCCGTCGGCTTCACCCCTTCCGGTATGCCAGTCGGCCTGCAACTGATCGGCCCCCCACGAGGCGAAGGACGATTGTTACAAGTCGCGCATTCGCTGGAACAAGCGCTGAACCTGCCGGTGACTTTGATCGACCCAATCATCCGCTAACGCGCAAGCCGATAGCTCAACGCGGCATGAATGACCTGCCGCAACGCTGCCTCGGGAAAAGCGGTGTCTTGCGGCACCAGAATGGCGCGATTGCCCTCGAACTCGAGGTCTGCCGCCAGATGCGCCCGCGCCTCTGACACGACACGGGTTTGGCAATGCACAAACAGCGCTGGAACTCCGGCCTTCGTCACGCCTAATCGCAGGGGCGTTCCCGTCGAAACTGTATAGGATGGCTGCCCCCATTTGAGAGTTTCGGTCACGTCGCCCGCGCCGGGTACCGTGCCGACGACATCGTAGATCAGTCCGCGAAGGCGGACCAAGGCTGGACGCACACTGTCATGCTGTGCATCCAACGCAGCCACAATGTCGTCCGGGATGGCAGGAACATCCGTCATGCGCCAAGCATGACACTTTTTCGCAGAAAGGCGTCAAGCCTCCGTTGGGTGCAAAGGTACAATCCCCTGCTTCTCTTTTTGAAAAATATGCAAGTGAACGCGCACCGGAGGCGCGCGCCCGTCAGACCGGCACAGCCGGTCCGAAACTGTCTTACTCCGCAACCTCCCACCGGTTGGCGAAATTCCCAAGCACATGGCCAACATCTTCTGCCCCTGCACCATGCAAGTCCACCTGCGCCACCAGACCAAGGGTCTTGTCATCCACCACCGAGACGACCCGTGCCGAGGAACCCGCACTGTCCAGCGCCGCGTTGAACACCCGGGTGATCGCATTCTTGCGAAGGTCCGGCTTGAACACCTTGCCCACAGCGGTTTTTGGCAACTCGTCGAGAATGGTCATATGCTTTGGGATTGCCGCACGTTCGTGGACATGAACCTTGCAGTGCTCCAACAACTCCTGCTCGGTCACACTGGCACCGTCTACAAGTTCTACAAAAGCGCAAGGCAACTCGCCTGCATGTTCGTCGGGTTGGCCGATCGCCCCCGCAAAGGCGACAGCCGGATGGGCAAGCAACGCCTCTTCGATCTCGGCGGGATCAATGTTGTGGCCACCGCGGATGATCAGGTCTTTCGCCCGCCCGGTAATCCAGAGATAGCCGTCCGCATCGATCCGGCCCAGATCACCCGTGCGCAGATGGGTGCCAAAGTGGAAGAGGTCGGCATTCTTGACCTCTTCCGTATAGGTGTGCCCGGCAAAGACACCCGGGTTCGACACACAAATCTCTCCGATTTCGTCTGCCCCACACTCCACAACCGCCCCGTTTTTCTGGGTCAAAATCTTCACATTTGTATAAGGAAACGGAATCCCGACAGACCCCACTTTCTTTTCCCCATCCGGCGGATTGCAAGACACAAGACAGGTCGCCTCGGTCAGGCCATAGCCTTCAACCACCCTCACACCACAGGCCTTCTCAAACCTGTGGAACAGTTCCAGCGGCAGTGGAGATGACCCGGAAAACGCTGTCTTGATGGTTGAAATATCGGCGTCCACCGGGCGCTGCATCATCGCGGACATCGCGGTCGGCACGGTGATCACAAAGGTGGTTTTCCAACGCGCGCACAGTTGCCAGAAATTGTCGAACACACCGTCACCACGATAGCCTTGCGGAGTCGGGAACACCGTATGCGCGCCGGACACAACCGAGGCCATCAGGATCACATGGCATGCAAAGACGTGAAACAAGGGCAGCGGACACATGATGCTGTCCTGTTCCATGAACAAAAGTCGGCTCCCCAGCCAACCGTTGTAGATCATACCCGAATACTTGTGCTGCGCGACTTTGGGCATGCCCGTGGTGCCGCCAGTATGGAAGTAGGCTGCGACCCGGTCGCCCGCGCTGTCAGAAAAGTCGAGCGTGGTGTTCTGCTTTTTGAGTTCGGCATTGAAGTTCAGAACATCAGCATGATGGCCACCGGGATTCTTGGGTCGCACCAATGGCACGATCCACGATTTCGGCGGCGTAAGGTAGCGGTTCAGATCAACCTCAAGCACGGTATGCACCTTGGGTGCATGGCGACAGGCCTCGGCCACCTTCTGCGGTACGTCGGTTTTGGGAAAGGCTTTGAGAGTGACGACAACCTTGGCTTCGGTTTCGCGCAGGATCGCGGCGATCTGTTCGGGTTCCAACAGCGGATTGATCGGATTGGCGATGCCTGCAATCGCGCCACCTAGCAAGGTCACAATCGTTTCGGTGCTGTTGGGCAGCACATAGGCGACAACGTCGTTTTCACCAATCCCCAACTTGCGAAACAGGTTCGCGGCTTGGACAGTGCGCGACAACAACTGTGACCAAGTCAGCGTCTCAGCCTTGTCCTTTGGGCCAGACAGCAGTTGGAAACTTGCCGCGGGACGGTTCGGGAACGCGGCCGCCGTTTTACTCAACTGGCCAAAAAGCGTCGCCGGCACATCCCGGTCTACCCAAGGCATTTCATTCTCGATCGCGTTGCGGTCCTCGAAACTCGCAAACGTCATGGCGTCCCCTCCCTTTTATCAGTCTACCCCCGCGCAACTGCGCTGTGGCATGCCTGTTTAGCGGATATTTCGTCAAAACAAGACAGCCCGACGCTACGACAGGATGCCCGTGACGCTGCGTTCCAACATATAGACACAGCTTTAGCGCGTGGCTCCACTGATTTTACCGCGCAGTTTCAGGTACTCTTGGGATGGGTTTAATGGATTGCATGGACTTGCATGACCACAGGCGCGACCAACCTCTAAGTTCAAGTCTTCTCTGTTTTACAAATACCTCGGGAGAGTCGCCCAAAGGGCGACGGGGGCAGCGCCCCACCTTTCCGTCAACAGAAAAGACTGCGCCGACGCAGCCAGTGTTGCCTCAGTTCAACGTCACCAACTTGCCAGGGTTCATGATATTGTCGGGATCAATCGCCTTTTTGAGCGTCCCCATCAGCGCATAGGCAGCCCCATGTTCCTCGGGAAGGTATTTCCGCTTGCCCAAACCCACACCATGTTCGCCGCTGACCGTACCACCGAACTCCAGAGCCAGCATATTGACCTGATTGGCCAAAGCCTTGGCGCGCTCCATTTCGTCGGCATCATTGGGATCGACCAAGATCAGCAGGTGAAAATTTCCGTCGCCCACGTGACCCACCAACGGGGCCATAAGACCGAATTGCGCGATCACCTCCTTAGTGCGGGCGATACAGTCCGCCAGCGCCGAGATCGGCACGCAACAATCGGTTACGACGCCCTCACATCCCGGTCGCAGCGCTTTGCCCGCGTAATAGGCGTTGTGCCGTGCTTGCCAAAGTCGGTTGCGATCTTCCGTCTTGGTGGCCCATTGAAAATCTGATCCACCGTGCTCCTCAACGAGTGCCGCAAAACTCTCAACTTGCTCTGCAACCCCCGCCTCCGAGCCGTGAAACTCCAAAAACAAATGCGGCACTTCCGGCAAATCCATATCGGGATTGTAGATGTTCATACCCTTCATCTGCACGTCATCCAGCAGCTCGACCCGAGCCAGCGGCAACCCCATTTGGATCGCAAGGATCACCGTATCCACCGCACTCGCAATATCGGGAAAAGCGCAAGTCGCCGCCGCCACATGTTCGGGTTGACCACGCAGCTTGACCGTCAACTTGGTGATAATCCCCAACGTGCCTTCTGACCCGACAAACAGATGCGTCAGGTCATACCCGGTCGAAGATTTCCGCGCCCGGCTTCCGGTTTCGATGATCTGCCCGTCCGGCAGCACCACTTCCAAAGCCAGCACGTTGTCCGCCATCGTGCCGTATCGAACCGTATTGGTCCCCGACGCCCGCGTTGCTGCCATCCCACCCAAGCTGGCATCGGCGCCCGGATCTACGGTAAACATAAGCCCTGTCGCGCGCAGTTCCTCGTTCAACTGTACCCGCGTGACGCCGGGTTCGACCACAGCATCAAGATCACTTTCGTTGACCTGAAGCACCTTGTTCATCCGGCTGGTGTCAACTGTAATACCACCCTGCACCGGTACGATATGGCCTTCCAAAGACGAACCGACACCGTAGGGAACAACCGGACAACCGTGCTGCGAACACACACGCAGGATTTGCGAAACCTCTTGTGTCGTCTCTGGAAACGCAACCGCGTCCGGCAACACAGGGGCCGTATAGGCCTCGTCGTGACTGTGTTGGTCCCGGATCGACTGCCCGGTAGACAGACGATCCCCAAGAAGCGTGCGCAGCTCCGCAATGGTCGCTTCGATATGTGCGTTGGACATGAAAGCCTCCCTGATCCGCGCCAAGCTACCGCCAAGCGCGCGTAGGGAAAACCCCGATCAGGCGTTGATTGGGTCGATCAATTCAGCACCGGCGGCGCGGTTGGAATTCACCATCGGGTCAACCCGATAGAAGTCCATCGCATCTTCGTGCGCCGCATGCATCAACGTCGCCGCGCCGTGCCCTGCCTCGCCCAGCCACAGCGCCCAATCTTCCGGGCGCAACGTTACAGGCTGGCGGTGGTGAATCGACGACATCCGGTCATTCGCTGCTGTGGTGACAATGGCACAGGTCCGATGGGCCACGCCGTCGCGCTCCCAATCCTGCCAGACCCCGGCGAAAACCAGCAACTCAGCATCAGCCGGATAGATGTACCACGGCAGGCGATTACCTGCTTCATCCTTGGTCCATTCATAGAACCCGGTCGCCGGGATAAGACAGCGCCGCTCGCGGCACGCCGCCTTGAAGGCAGGCTTCTCCGCAAGCGTTTCAGCCCGCGCATTGATCAGAAGAGGCCCACCGTTTTCCGCCTTGTACCAATGCGGCAGGAACCCCCAGCGCATCGCCACCAGCCGCCGTTGCCCCTCAAGCACGTGAACCGCATGAACAAGATTCGTCGGACAAATGTTGAAGTTGGGAATGTCAGGCAACGCGTTTGACGGCACCGCATCGAACAATTGCGCCATCGCATCATGCGGCAGGGTCAGGGCAAAACGTCCACACATGGGCAAAAAGGCAGGCCGGACATAACAGCCCGGCCTGCATCTATTTTATTTATTTACGGTGATCCGACCATCCGTGAAGGGCTGGTACGGACCAACTTTGGCCAGATACTCGGCTGTCACATCCGCCAGATCGGGTCCGTAGTCATAGGCGTTCATTGCATCACGGAACATGCGGTAACCATCACCGCCATTGCGAACATAATTGTTGGACACCGCGCCGTACGTGGTCTCGGCATCAAGTGCCGCATCGCCCACCATGACGTTCGAGATACGGCTGCCCGGCTCTTGCGTGAGATCAACGGTAAAGCTCATTCCCGCGACCTGCGGGAAACGGCCAGCGCCATCTTCCACTTGGCCCACACCGTTTTCAAGCGCGGCAAGAATTTGCGCGCCTGTCACCTCGAATGTCGAGAGCGTGTTCTGGAACGGCAGCACCGTAAGCACTTCACCCATGGTGATCTCACCCGCATCAATAGACGCACGCAAACCACCACCGTTCTGGATCGCAATATAGACGCCCTGATCTTTCACCCGATCCAACATCGCATCAGCAACAAGATTGCCCATTGCGCATTCCATCGCGCGGCAGACATCACGGCTGCCTTCGATGGCCTCGGCTGCTTCTGCAACAACGCGGGTTTTCATCTCTTCGATGGGACCCGCCAATTCGGCAACCCGCGCAACGATTTCGGCATCTTCTTCAACCGAGGCGTCCAGCAGGATCGTATCGCCCGACGCATAAGTGAGGTTGCCGTCGTCGTCGAAGGTCAACTCCAGATGACCAACATACTTGGAATACGCGTAGGCTTGCACGACAGGAACCAGCGTGCCGTCTTCCTGGCTGGCAAAAGTCGGATACGCGCCCTGACGGTCAGGATCGCTTGCAGACAGATACGTGTGGCTGTGACCGCCGACGACCGCGTCAAGTCCTGGCACTGCCGCAGCAATCGCGAGATCTTTCGGCAGACCGACATGGGTCAAAGCGATAATCTTGCTCACACCTTCTTCAGTAAGCGCAGCAACATCAGCGGAAATGCTGTCAATCTCATCTTGAAAGATCACCGCCTCAGACGGCGACGACGTTTCCACCGTGTCTGTGGCCAGCGCAGACACGATGCCAATCTTCTGCCCACCCACTTCAAGAACCACATGGTTCTGCACTTTCCCGGCAAGGAGGTTCGAACCGCTCACATCGAGATTGCCCGAAATCACCGGGAAAGACACATTGTCGATCAGCTTAAGCAAACCTTCATCGCCATCGTCGAATTCGTGGTTGCCCACGGCCATCACATCAAATCCGATCTTTCCCATCATCTCGGCTTCGACGTCGCCTTTGTACGTCGTGTACATCAGCGAGCCTTGGTATTGGTCGCCCGCATCGACAACAATGACGTTCTGACCATCCAATTCGGCGCGAAGCTGGTCGATCATGGTCTTGACCCGTGCAACACCACCAAAGCATTTGCCTTCGGCGTTGTCGTCAGAGGAACAGGTCGAATCAAAGCGGTTGATCGGTTCAATGCGGCTGTGCAAATCGTTGATGTGAATAACATGCAGCGTGTAATCGGCCTGTGCCACACCAGTAGTCAACGCGAGCGCTGCGGCACTTGAAAGAAGTCGGTAAGACATGTGAGTCCTCTCTGTCGGATTGTTATGGCGCAATCGTGCATCGCCTTGCGGGGGGAGTCAAAACTTACCCTAGGGACACAGACGCATTTGCCCATAGGCCGCATTTCCAACAGGCAGATGACAATGCTTGACGTGGCGGCGTGCAGACGGCACATCCCAAGCCATGATCTATAAAATCCTTCGCTCTGATGAATGGGCCGCCTTGCAGTCCGACGGTGAAACCGCCGGCGCGCCAATCGACATAGCCGATGGCTATGTGCATTTCTCAACTGCCGAGCAGGTGCGCGAAACAGCATCTAAACATTTCTCGGGGGCCGACGGGTTGATGCTCTTGGCCTATGACGAAGACAGCATGACCGGTGAGCTGCGGTGGGAACCGTCCCGCGGCGGCGCGTTATTCCCGCATCTCTATGGCCCGTTGCGGCTGTCCGATGTGGTCTGGGCCAAACCTCTTCCGATGCAGGGTAGCGGCCACGATTTCCCGGACGACATCACATGAGTCTGATCGAAAAGGCCGGATTGCACCTGTTACATCGGTTTGACCCCGAAACCGCACACGGCCTTGCACTCAAAGCCCTACAGCTTGGGCTGACGCCTTCGGTTGGCACTGTGACCAGCCCGCGCTTGCGTACATCTTTGGCAGGGCTGACACTGCCGAACCCGGTGGGCCTTGCCGCTGGCTTCGACAAGAACGCAACAGCGCTGCGCCCGCTGTCACGCGCCGGATTCGGCTTTATCGAGGTGGGTGCCGCAACCCCGCGCCCACAACCCGGCAATCCCAAACCGCGCCTCTTCCGGCTGACCGAAGACCGCGCCGTGATCAACCGCTTCGGCTTCAACAATGACGGCATGACGGCTATCGCCGCACGTCTGGAAAATAGGCCGAGCGATGCGATCATCGGCCTCAACCTTGGCGCAAACAAAGACAGCGAAAACCGCGCAGGCGATTTCGCAACGGTGCTGGCCACCTGCGCCGCGCATCTCGACTTCGCGACCGTTAACGTCAGCTCACCCAACACCGAGAAACTGCGCGATCTGCAAGGCAAAGACGCGCTTGCAGCTTTGCTCGCAGGAGTGATGGACACCCGCAATACGCTGGATCGGCAAATCCCGATCTTTCTCAAGATCGCACCGGATCTGAGCGAGACTGAAATTTCCGATGTGGCGGATGTCGCATTGACCGCCGGTATCGACGGACTGATTGCCACAAACACGACACTTGATCGTGACGGCCTCATGTCCAAGCACGGACCCGAAAAAGGTGGACTGTCGGGACGCCCCCTGTTCGAAAAATCCACACGCGTGCTGGCAGACCTCTTCCGCGCGACCGAAGGCCGCCTGCCGATCATCGGCGTTGGTGGCATTGCCTCCGCCGAAGACGCCTATATCAAGATCAAGGCAGGCGCGTCGGCGGTGCAGCTTTACTCTGCGCTGACCTATGAAGGGCTAAGCCTCGTGCCGAAAATCGCAACTGGGCTGGACGCTTTGCTCAAACGCGATGGGTTCAAATCGGTCTCTGACGCGGTTGGGTCTGCAACCTGACCCAACCTCTTCTCTGTTTCGCAAACACCTCGGGGTCTGGCGCAGAGCCCCAGCTTTTCCATCCCCAACATGTCGAAGGGTCCGCTAGAGTTTGACCGGTATCCGCGTCGCCTGAACAAACTCCCGGATCACCCCGGCATCCTTGATCCCGGGCGCGGACTCCACTCCCGAAGACACATCCACCTGTTGCGTCCCGGTCAGGGCTATTGCCTCGGCCACGTTGTCCGGCGTCAAACCACCGGCGAGCATCCAAGGTTTCGTCCATCGCCGCGCCGAAATAAGCCGCCAATCGAAAGACACACCATTGCCACCGGGCAAATCCGCGTTTTTCGGCGGTTTGGCATCAACCAGAATCTGATCGGCAACTTCGGCGTATACATCGAGCGCCGCCACATCTTCCTGATCCGCCACACCGACCGCTTTCATCACAGGCAGGCCATATCGCGACCGTATCTCGGTGACACGCTCGGGGCTTTCACTCCCGTGCAATTGCAGAATGTCCAACGGGACTGCGGCGGTGATCGCATCTAAAAGAGCATCATCAGCGTTCACCACCAGCGCGACCTTGGCCACGCCCACAGGCACCTCAACCGCCAGATGTCGCGCCTGTTCAATCGTCACGTTGCGCGGGCTCTTGGGGAAGAACACGAACCCGGCATAAGCTGCCCCTGCATCCGCCACAGCGGACACATCTTCGGGTCGGGTCAACCCGCAGATTTTAACGCGAATGCCGGGGGTCATGGAACTGCTCAGCTTGCCTCGTCAAGAAGCGCCAGAACTTCGTCTTTGTCCTTGTCGCGCTCGGCTTTCGTACGGCGCAACTCGCGCTCCAACCGTTTGACCTCGGCCTGACGCTGGGACGCGGCGGCCCGATGCTTGTGCTCACGCAGCCATTCCCAGACAAAACCGATCAAAAGACCCGCGATAATGCCGCCAAAGATCACAATGAACAGCGGCAATTCAATCGACTGGTTCATCCCAACCACATCAGCCAGTCCCGAGGGCAGAAGCTGCAGCATCACCATGCCGCGATTAGCGAGTGCGACGGACACCAGCACAATGGCCAGCGCCGCAAGAAATGCATAGCGAATGTATCGCATCTGTCTTTACTTCCCGTTCAATCTGTCTCGAAGCAACTTGCCGGTCTTGAAGAACGGCACATGCTTTTCTTCCACTTCAACCGCCTCGCCAGTGCGCGGGTTACGGCCAGTCCGGGCATCGCGTTTCTTGACCGAAAACGCGCCGAAGCCTCGCAACTCGACCCGGTCTCCGCGCGCCATGGCGTCGATGATCTCTTCAAAAATGGTATTAACGATCCGCTCGACATCGCGCTGGTACAAATGCGGATTATCGTCGGCAATCTTTTGAATCAACTCAGACCGTATCATCGGCATACATCCCTCTGGTCACACGTCCGTTCCGTGCTGTTCTTTAACGCGAGTATACGCAGGACAATGCTCGACGGAAACCACGGCGTTTGCGGGTTTGGAAGAAAGTTAAGCCAAATTAAGCGGTTCAAAGCCGCCTGACGCGCAGATTCCGCGCAAAATCACCCGCGACCAGAAACTGACTATATTAAATTCACATTACGATTCGCACCCGGCCGACCCCGGTCGTAACACCCAAATCCGGTCTTGGCTCTGGACATCCCGAGGCTGTGCTGGCTCAGTGCATACAATCAAAAAACGGAGGAAAACCCGATGAAATTGTTGCGTTTCGGAGAGGCCGGAGAAGAAAAACCCGGGATGCTGGATGCGGATGGACATATCCGTGATCTATCCGACCACATTGATGACATCACAGGGGCAACTCTATCCTCTGACGCTCTCGACAAGCTTCGTAGCGTTGACCCAAGCAGCCTACCCCTTGTCGATGCGCAAACCCGGATCGGGGCCTGCGTCGGTGCCGTCGGAAAACTAATCGCAATCGGTCTCAACTACGCCGATCACGCAGCGGAGGCGAACATGGCGCTGCCCGAAGAGCCCATCGTCTTCTTCAAGGCGACCTCTTCGATTTCCGGGCCAGACGACCCCGTAGAAATCCCGCGCGGGTCAACCAAATCCGACTGGGAAGTTGAACTGGGCGTGGTTATCGGCACCCGAGCCAAATACGTCTCCGAAGCAAACGCCTTATCGCATGTGGCCGGCTATTGTATCGTCAACGACGTCAGCGAACGCGACTTCCAACTTCACCGTTCGGGCCAATGGGTCAAAGGCAAATCCCACGACACCTTCGCACCGATGGGACCGTGGCTTGTGACGGCAGATGAAGTGGCGGACCCGCAGAGCCTGGGAATGTCTCTCTCGGTCAACGGCAAGACGATGCAAGATGGCTCCACCACAACGATGCACTTCTCGGTTGCGACCGTGATTGCTCATCTGTCCCAGTTCATGACGCTTCATCCGGGCGACGTGATCGCGACTGGCACCCCTCCCGGCGTCGGCATGGGACAAAAACCAGCGGTCTACCTGCGCGAAGGAGACGAAATGGTCCTCAGTATCGAAGGCTTGGGCGAACAACGCCAGACCTGCATCGCGGCCCGCAGCTAAGGCGGGCCGTCAGAGCCGATTCACCCGCACTTGCTGTGGCCGCATGATCCGCAGGTCATGCACCCTTCGACCATGCGCATGTCGTACTGACCGCAAGACGGACACGCTTTGCCGCGACCGCCTTGCAGGTTCACCACCTGCGCCTGCGGGTCTGACTTCAGCCCCATCCCTTCGCCTGCAAGGAAACCGATGGCGATCATATGCTGTTCGATCACACCACCGATGGCTGCAAGGATCGACGGGATGTATTTACCCTGTACCCATGCACCGCCGCGTGGGTCAAACACCGCCTTAAGCTCTTCGACCACGAATGACACATCGCCACCGCGCCGGAACACTGCCGAGATCATCCGCGTCAGCGCCACAGTCCAAGCGAAATGCTCCATATTCTTAGAGTTGATGAACACCTCAAACGGCCGCCGATGCCCGCCGACAATGATGTCGTTGATCGTTAGATAAATCGCGTGCTCGCTGTCGGGCCATTTCAGTTTGTAAGTCGCGCCTTCCAGCGCCTTGGGTCGGTCCAAAGGCTCGGACATGTAAATCACGTCGCCATGCGGATGCTGCGGTTCTTCGTCCGACGACGTCACCACCTCAGGCGCGTCCGACTTCTTATCCTCGGACACCGACAAGACCGACCCTGTTACATCGTTCGGACGGTAGGTCGTGCATCCCTTACAGCCGGTCTCGAACGCCTCCATGTAGACGTCCTTGAACGCCTCGAAGGAAATGTCCTCGGGGCAGTTGATCGTCTTGGAGATCGACGAATCCACCCATTTCTGCGCCGCTGCTTGCATCTTTACATGCTCCAGTGGTGCCAATGTCTGGGCGTTTACGAAATAATCGGGCAGCTCCCGGTCCCCGAACTTGTCGCGCCACATCTGAACCGCGTAGTCGACCACCTCTTCCTCGGTCCGCGTCCCATCCTTTTGCAAAACCTTGCGGGTATAGGCATAGGCAAAGACCGGTTCGATTCCCGACGACACGTTCCCCGCATAAAGCGAAATCGTCCCAGTCGGCGCAATCGACGTCAGCAGCGCATTGCGAATGCCATGTTCACGGATCGCATTGCGCACGTCTTCGTCCATCATCTGCATTGTGCCGGATGCAAGGTACTTCTCTGCATCGAACAACGGGAACGCGCCCTTTTCCTTGGCCAACTCGACCGACGCGAGATATGCGGCGCGGGCAATTGCGTGCAACCAGCGCTCTGTCTGGCGCGCTGCCTCGTCCGAGCCATAGCGCAGTCCCAGCATCAACAGCGCATCCGCCAGCCCCGTGACACCCAAACCGATGCGCCGCTTTGCCTGCGCCTCGGCCCGCTGTGCCTCGAGCGGGAACCGCGACGCATCGACCACGTTGTCCATCATACGAACAGCGGTTGCGACCAGCTCATTCAGCGCGTTCACATCCAACGCAGCAGCGTCCTCAAACGGGTCCGTCACCAGCCGCGCCATGTTGATCGACCCCAGCAGACACGCACCATAGGGCGGCAAAGGCTGTTCGCCGCACGGGTTCGTCGCTGCAATAGTCTCAACGTAGCTGAGATTGTTGGCCTGATTGATCCGATCGATGAAAATCACACCCGGCTCGGCATATTCATAGGTCGCACGCATGATGCGGTTCCAAAGATCGCGCGCTTGAACGGTGCGATAGACCGTACCGTCAAAGACCAGATCCCACGATCCGTCCGCCTTGACCGCAGCCATGAAATCATCGGTCACCAGTACCGACAGGTTGAACATCCGCAGCCGCGCTGCATCTGATTTCGCACCGATAAAGTCCTCGATATCCGGGTGATCGCAGCGCATCGTCGCCATCATCGCCCCCCGGCGTGATCCGGCCGACATGATGGTGCGGCACATCGCATCCCAAACATCCATAAACGACAGCGGGCCAGAGGCATCCGCCGCCACGCCTTTGACGCCCGCCCCCTTGGGCCGGATCGTGCTGAAATCGTATCCGATCCCGCCACCCTGCTGCATCGTCAGTGCGGCCTCTTTCAGCATCTCAAAGATGCCACCCATGCTGTCGGGGATTGTTCCCATGACAAAGCAGTTGAACAAGGTCACTGACCGGGCTGTACCAGCACCCGCCGTGATGCGGCCTGCGGGCAGGTATTTGAAATCCTCAAGCGCACCGAAAAATCGCTCTTCCCAGAGCTTCGGCTCAGCCTCAACTTCGGCCAGGGACCGCGCTATCCTGCGCCATGTGTCCTCGACCGTGCCATCCAATGCAGCACCATCCGACTCTTTCAGGCGGTACTTCATATCCCAGATCTGTTCAGCGATCGGAGCGGTAAAGCGAGACATGGCGGCGATTCCTCTGTGGCAGCAGACGGACAAGATAGCGCAAAAATTGACAAATCCACAACGTCTAGATTGCGTGGACAATCACCCTACCAGATACTGCGCCATCTGTGGAGAAACCTGTGGATAAAAATGACCACCGAACCTCAACCTAACCCAGCAAATTTCGCCGATAACGGGAATAAGCATTGTAATCTCACCTGATCCCCCCCATGTGAGACAGGCAAAGATTCTTCCGATGACCTTCTGTTTCCTAACGGCCTCAGTCGATCCTACGACGACACTGAGCCAGGCCATCGCATGTTGCGGATGGCAAAATAATTCTAGGAGACAACACGATGGCGAATGGCACCGTGAAATGGTTCAACGGCACAAAAGGCTTTGGCTTTATCGCACCCGAGCATGGTTCGAAGGACATCTTCGTACACATCTCCGCGCTGGAACGCGCCGGCATCCACCAGCTTGACGATGGTCAGGCTGTGACGTTCGACGTTGAAAGTGGCCGTGACGGCCGCGAAAGCGCGACAAACCTTGCTCTGGCATAAGCCTCTGAACGACTGAATTCAAAGCGGGCGCGGTTCTCGGACTGCGCCCGCTTTTGCGTTTGACGACGTCACCCCTCAAGACGCGGCCCCCAAAGCCCCCACCGTCAAGGAGATTAAATGATGGCAAAGTTGACAAAAGACACGCTCTTCAAGGCTCCGCAGCCACGGGCAGAAACCGTGATGGACAAGACGACCCGTGTCGTCCGCGAAATGCTGGATACGGAAACCGAACAGCGCGAAGCGAAAACCCAGCGCCTGCGCAAGACCCGGCTTGAACGTGACGCGGCAGAAAGCGGCAAAACACCCGCATCCAAATCCAAGACCCGCAAAACGCCCGAGTGACCGCCCCCCAAAGCCGTCAGCGCCGCTTGAACCCGGCCCCCCGCCCGCTATGATCTGACCGACAGGGGACAGACACTATGGCAGGCACAATTCACCTCATCAAACTCTCTGTCGGATCCGACAGTGTAGAGCAGATCGAGGATTGGCAGCAGAACCGCTCAAGACAGCGGGCATTGGGCCAATATTATCACCTCACCCGCATGTGGCCCAAACGCGAAACCGAACTGCTTAACGGCGGATCGATCTATTGGGTCGTCAAGGGGCTGCTGCAAGCGCGTCAGCGCATTATAGGTCTGGAAGAAGTGATCGGTGATGACGGAATCCGCCGCTGCGGCATCGTTCTGGACCCAGAATTGGTTCGCACCGCCACCGCCCCGAAACGCCCGTTTCAGGGCTGGCGTTATCTAAAACCCGAAGACGCTCCGCCTGACTTGGGAAAATCGCGCCAGAACGACGACACATTGCCCCCCGAACTTGCAGGCGCATTGGCTGAAATCGGTGTGCTCTGACCCCATTCGCACAGAAGCTCTGCACCGCTGCACTGGCAGCGTGGACCAACACTCCCTAGGTTTGGCGTCAAGCCATCAGTGATCAGGACAGTCAATATGACCAACAGCTATACCCCCCCTAAAGTCTGGACGTGGGACAAGGAAAACGGCGGAAAATTCGCCAGCACCAATCGCCCCATCGCAGGTGCGACCCACGACAAGGAACTGCCGATCGGCAACCATCCTTTCCAGCTTTACAGCCTCGCCACCCCGAACGGCCAAAAGGTCACCATCATGCTGGAAGAGCTGCTGGCCGCAGGTCACACCGGCGCCGAGTATGACGCGTGGCTGATCAAGATCGGCGATGGCGATCAGTTTGGGTCGGGGTTTGTCGACATCAATCCAAACTCCAAGATTCCCGCCCTCATGGACCATTCCGGCGACACGCCCGTGCGCGTGTTCGAATCTGCCGCGATCCTGATGCATCTGGCCGAAAAGTTCGACGCCTTCCTTGGCGCGCCAGAAAACCGCGCAGAAATGCTCAGCTGGCTATTCTGGCAAATGGGCAGTGCGCCGTATCTGGGCGGCGGCTTTGGCCATTTCTACAGCTACGCGCCGGAACCGATGGAATACCCAATCAACCGCTTCGCGATGGAAACAAAGCGCCAGCTTGACGTACTCGATCGGCAACTGGCCGACAGCGATTACATCAGCGGCCCCGACTACACCATCGCCGACATGGCGATCTGGCCGTGGTATGGCGGGCTGGTACTGGGCCGACTTTATAGTGCCGCCGAATTCCTTGATGTCGAAAGCTACACCAACGTCGTCCGCTGGGCCAAAGCCATCGACGCACGCCCGGCAGCCCAGCGTGGCCGCATGGTGGCCCGCGTTTCCGGTGATCCCAGTGAACAGCTTCACGAACGCCATGACGCGTCCGATTTCGACACCAAGACGCAAGAAAAACTCGCGGCGGCCGAATAAGCAACCGCACCGCGCGCGCCAGACCTTACTTTTGGCGCGCGCCCGCATTGCCCCGGCGCAACCGGGCGTTACCTCTGCGGCATGAAAGATGACATCGACACGCGCAGTCGCGCCGTTCCAACTGGACGCGCCACCCGGGCTGCCCGAATGGGCGGTCTTGCCGGAGGCCTGCTGACCTCGGCTGCCGCCGAAGGCGCAAAACACTTGCTGCGCGGACAACGCCCATCACCCCGCGACATGTTCCTGACCCCATCAAACGCCCAGCGCCTGACAAAACAACTGTCCCAGATGCGCGGCGCGGCGATGAAGATGGGCCAACTCTTGTCCCTCGAAGCGGGCGATCTGCTAACTCCTGAACTGGCCGCCGTGCTGCGCCCCTTGCAGGCACAAGCCCATTTCATGCCGCCCGCCCAACTCAAACAGGTGCTGGTCAAGGCATGGGGCGCAGATTTTACCAAACGATTCAAAAAGTTCGACGTCCGCCCAATCGCCGCCGCCTCCATCGGCCAAGTCCACCGCGCCCAGACCCGCGATGGGCGCGATCTGGCGATCAAGGTGCAATATCCAGGCATCCGCGACAGCGTCGACAGCGACCTGCGCAACCTTGCCAGTCTCATGCGCCTGTCCGGCATGATGCCCAAAGGTCTAGACCTCAAACCGCTGCTCGAGGATGCTCGCGCGCAACTGCATGAAGAGGCCGACTACGACCAAGAGGCCCGCAGCCTTGTCCGATTTGGTGCGCTGTTGAAAAATGACCCGAGCTTCATCGTCCCAGCCCACCACGACGACCTCTCCACGCGCGATATCCTCGCGATGGAGTACATCCCCTCCGATCCGATCGACAGCTTGGAGGACGCAGACCAGTCCTCGCGCAACCAGACGGCCGAAAGGCTGATCACCCTGATGATGCGGGAAGTGTTCGAGTTCAACCTCGTTCAGTCCGACCCCAACTTCGCCAATTTTCGGTGGCAGCCAGACACTGGCAAACTGGTGCTGCTCGACTTCGGCGCAACGCGTGTGCTGTCACCCGATCTTGCAGCACGGTCCCGCGCCGTGCTGCAACCCTCGTTGCAAAACAACCTGCCCGGAATTGCTGACGCCCTGCGAGACCTTGGCTTGCTGTCCGATGCCCTGCCTGAAAAAACCCGGAACGAGATCCTCGCGATGGTCGACATTGCCAACGCCCCAATGCTGCAGCCAGACGGGTTCGACTTTGGCGATACTTCACTGGTGTCAGACCTGCGGGATCGTGGCATGGCCTTGGGGCGCGATCGGTCGATACAGCATATTCCGCCAACCGAGGTGCTCTACCTGCAGCGCAAAGCAGCCGGCCTGTTCCTTCTGGCCACGCGCCTGCGCGCGCGTGTCACGCTGCGGGATCTGTTCCAACACTTCGTGTGACACGCAAACGCGCAAGCGCAGTTCTGACGGCATCGGCCGCTAAATCAATGTGAACGGATCACCGAGACCCCCAACCAGAAAGGACACTGCTAATCGCGAAGATCAGACGGCGTTTTACCGGTTTCGCGCTTAAACGCCTTGTAAAAAGCCGAACGCGAATTGAACCCAACATCATAAGCGATCACAAGAGTGGTGGCGTCTGTCGTCTTCAACTGCGTGAGCGCGTCCTTGATCCGCCAGCCATTTACCAGCTCGAAAAAGCTTTTACCCAGATGTGTGTTCAGGGTCTGCGACACATAATGGGATGTCACACCGATATGTTTTGCCAAATCCCACAGCGACAAGTCAGGTTCGCGGTAAAGCAAATCCTGTGACATCGCGGCTTCGATCTTACGCGCAATGCGGTTGGCGCGCTCGGCATCAAGGGCAGATTTTTCGTATTTCTGCGCTGGCGGCAGTTCGGGTTGATCTACTTCAGACTCAAAACGTCGGACCAACCCGGGACGCTGCCGCAACCCCCAGACACCGATCACCCAGAACAGCGCAAGCACCGCAAGGCTGTGTAAGGCTGAAATCTTGTCCTCGGTTGCGTCCTCTGAGAACACCCCCCACGCGATCAAAACGGTCAACGCGATGTTGACGCAGACATAAAAGCCCGCGCTGACAATAATCGCCCAAAGCCACGTCAGTTCCCTGTTCTCTGTGCTGGCAAAGACGTCTTTGAGGCGCGTTTGGTACGCCATCAAACGTCGAATTATCAAATAAACATACGTGACGACCATGCCCTTAAACACCACGTCCGCCACCAGAACGGCCATGAGAATGAACGCGACGCGGACAAGGCGCGGATCGTCATCCGCCAACTCGGCATCTGCAAGCTCAACTGGCAAGAACATAAGCGACCAGAAGCATAGCGTAACGACGACTATTGGAAGAATGTGTTTCCAGAGCTTTGGAATACGCTCCGTTTCCCCTTCCGTAGTGAGAGCCCGCACATAGACCCAAAAGAGAAAGGGAATTGCGATCTCCAACGCACCGGTCATCAAATTGACGCGAGACACCCAGCCATCGCCACTGCGATCAACGACGTCGGCAAAAAGCGCCACGCCCGTCGCGATCCCCTGAAACAGGAAAAGCAAAGCAAGCGGCAGATAAACGCCCGGATCGCGCCTCCTGAGCATCAAGAGGTGCGCGCTAAAAAGGCAAATGCCCACTAAGACGATGTTTAGGAATGTGGCGGCGCTTTCAAAAGTCATTCAATTCTCTTTGTATTCCGCAATCAAATCAGGTTTGCCCGCTCATCAGCAAGGGGGCACTTCAGCAACCAACACATTCGCACGCGCTGGCGCTCCTTCTGAAGTGCCGCAACTGCCATGAAGTGTCGTCCTGATCGCTCGGGAAGGACACATGAGATCCCCCCCTGCCGGCCATCGCGCAGAAAAGGTGTCTCCGCCTGTTGGGGCGGACGACGGACAGGACGGATTACGCCAAACCTATTCCTGCAGAATGTGTTCGGGCGAAGTTCAAAGCACCGTAGGCACGATGAAACTCAACACGAGCCAAGAGCACTTCTGCGCCACATCTGCTTGAGGGTGGCAGCACGGCAAAAGACAACAATGAGAAAGAACTTTAGATGAAACGTTACTTTATTCTCGCGGCGCTCGCATTAAGTGCCTGCGAAACGCCTGCCGAAATTTCAGCACGCGAACAACTGGACGCTGCCTGCATGGCTGGCGACCTTCAAGCCTGCGCCGCTGTTCAGCAAAGAGTCGCCGCAGAAAACCAAGCCCTCGCAATATCCGTACTAAGTTTGCCAAGGGACTAAATAGGTTGGTTTGAACATCTCGTTGTGAGACCTGGCAGACCAAATCCAGTTTAGACAGATACAGCGCATAAAAGCTGCTTTCTGTTTTGCACAGTGCCACAGTTGGCACTGTGCCCCGCCAGACAACGCTCAGCCGGGGCCACCCGAGCTCACCCAACCGCAATGACAGTCAAGATCGTCTCTTTGTCTGCAGGCAGAAATGACGACAGTCAGGAAAACACGATGGTAAAAAGACCAATCCTAAGCGCGTTTCTCGGTGCCGTGATTGGAGCTGTCATACCAAAGGGGCTGGCTTCTGACTCATTAGGGATTTCTGAGGTTCCCAGCTCGCCCGCGCTCTGATTCCATGGC
>CANNCS010000010.1 GCA_947503115.1 uncultured Marivita sp. | reverse complement strand
CCATGGAATCAGAGCGCGGGCGAGCTGGGAACCTCAGAAATCCCTAATGAGTCAGAAGCCAGCCCCTTTGGTATCAGGCCAAGGTTCTGAAACGCCCGATCATCTCAAGCTGGAACGCGCTACTTGATTACTGCCGCGTGTCCATGTCCCACCGTGAAACCGAAATGTTCCGCATCCTTTTTCTGGATCGCAAGAACGTCCTGATCGCTGATGAAATCCAAGGCAAAGGCACAGTCGATCACGTCCCTGTTTACCCGCGCGAGGTAATCAAGCGCGCGCTGGAGCTGAACGCATCGGCGCTTATCCTGGTGCACAACCACCCGTCAGGCGACCCAACACCATCAACTGCGGACATCGACATGACCGAGACAATTCTGAGTGCTTGCGAGGTGGTCGGCATCACCCTGCACGACCACCTGGTTATCGGCAAATCGACAGAGGTCAGCTTTAAATCCGAAGGCTATCTCTGACGGGGCTTTACCGCACCCAAACTTCGACCCGACGGTTCACCTGTCGTCCCCAGCTAGTGTCGTCGCACGCCATTGGCATCGCCTCTCCGAAGGCATCCGTCGACAGTTGCACTTGCGACAGGTCGGCTGTTTCAACGGCGGTCTCGATGGCCAGTTTCACAGCTTGCGCCCGCTGCTGAGCAATCCGCTGATTGCTCTCAGCCGGACCTTCGCCATCAGAAAACCCGACGAAAACCAGCTGCCGCCCGTCATAGACCCCGGCCTCGATGGCATGGGCCAATTGCTGCACGTTAGAGCGTGATTGCGCATCAAGCCGCGCAGCCCCCGTCTCGAAACGGAACGACGTGGACAGGCGCCGCAACGGGGTCAAAGTGTCGACCATCCGCTTCAGCGACGTCAGGCCATCCTCTCCGTCTGCAACGCGAATTGCATTGGCAAAGCGGTCACCTTGTGCGTTCAGGGCGATCTCTTCGGGTGCTTGGTCAACAAATCCTGCGCGACGAGTGATAATCTGCGCTGGCCCGGTTCGAGTGTAGGTCAAAAACTCACGCGCCAATTTGGGCAACCGGCGCGCCGGAATGTAGAGGAACATTGGCGCAGTCAGCGGGTAATCTTCAGTCTTGATCGTCAGGCGGTTGGCACCGCAACTGAAACCCGCAAGTCCCAGTTAACGCGAGGGGCTTGCTGTTGCCGATTTCAGAATGGCTTGCCACACCGATAGCAAGCTGGTCGCGTGCCACCGCTTGGGCGAGGTCCGTGTTGGTCGCATGTCGCGTCACACTTTCGACCAAGGTTGATCCGGCCTGTTTCATGATCCGATCTTCGACCGCCTGCGAGATCCCGGATTGAGAGTCCCGCAAATGGATCGAGATTGGCGCATCAGCGCCGCCCAATGTGCGCCAGTTGTCGATTTCTCCGGCGAGGATGCGTGCAAGATCGGATACTGATAGCGCTGACACGGGGTTCGTCGGTGAAACGATCACCGTCATCGCATCCAACGCCAAAACGCGGCTGCGGTTCACATCGTCCAATTGCCCCAACCCGACCTCAGCCGCCAAGGCCAATTCGCCACCCCTGATTTCCCGCAGGGCCATCACCAGATCGGCTTCATCGGCGAGCAAATCGGCGAAACCCTCGTCGGTGCTTGATACCCGAAACTGGAACCGGCCCACCGGAGTGTCACCCTCGGGGGGGGACAACACATATTCGAAATGAGTGTCGTTGATGTTGATCCGTTCGGTCTTCAAATTGTTCTGCAAGGCAAAGCCTTCGACCAATGCTGGCATCAGAACGTCACCGATGGTCGATGAGCCCGAAATCGATAGTTCCGCTACAAATGCGGTCAGGGACGGGCATCCCGGTCCTTCACATAGAACTCCAGACCCATCCACGGTAAGTTCGCCATACTGTGTCTCGACGCGATAGAATTCACCGTCAAAGCCCAAAAGCGTGCCGTACAATTCAATCGCCCCATCGCGCGACCGCAGGGTCACGTCATCGGCACGCAGGGCGACACCACTCATTACTAGGAAAAGTGCGGCCCAGAGTGCCGCACAATACTGTTTCATCTCACAAAGAGCCTTTGAACCGCCCGCTTATTTTGCGGCGATTGTCAGGTCTTCGACGATATTTTTCAACAGTAAGAAATCCCCGACAGTGTCGCATCCCGGCACGTCGATGGTCAGTTCCTTCGACGTCAACGTGCCGCCGTTACGAATCTCAAGCGTCTGCGCCTCGACGCTGCTGTCACAGTTTGATGCAAGGATCTCGGCTTCGACGGTCAAAGCCACGGTTCCTGCAACATCGGTCATACGGGTTGGAAATGTATAGACCTCGGCCATCAGCGCGTCAGGCGTATCTGATGTACCAAGCGCGGTCAGGAACCCTCCATGCCCGGTCGCTGCCCGGGTCGGGTCGCCGCTGGCGCCATGCCAGATGTGTCCATCGGCAAAGTATTCCGCATCGAATTCCCGGGCATGCAATTGCAAACCGGCGTCGCCGCGCCACTGTAGAACCACTCGGTCATAGAACGGCACCGAAGACACCTCGGCCATGGCCACGGCGCCACCACCGTCCAGAAAGGATGCGACGACAAGCGCCTGTACGGTCAAGGCAGGGATATCCACCGACAAGCTCCCATCAGGCTGCATCAGTGCGGTAAACATCAACCCATTGTGGTGCAGTGTGATCCGTTCGCTGCCGTGGCAGGGGGCGGTCACATCAATGTTCATCATTGCACCCGCAATGGGGGTCGCTGTCATCGCCACATCGCATGCAAAGCCTGTGTCTGTGGGAGTTTCGGGGATCACGATATCAAGAGGCTCGACGGTGCTACTCACCGAGGCTGCCACGATGTGATCAGGAAGCGATGCAATCACCGGCATGTCCACAGGGACAACGCCTCGTGGGGAAGATGACACTTCCTGAACGTCCGAGAGGACAAGCGGTGCTTGCTTGGCAGCATGGTTCGGTGAGGAAGCCGGCCAGGATTGCATGAAAGCGCCAATCCCGAGGGCGACGCATAGCGTGATTGCAGCGATACGAACTGTGAACTTCCGGTCCATGACAGACTCCCGATGCACGGATTACAACGGTAGGTGTGCCAGAGGAATTAGGTCTGCCTAGGGCAGGGATTCGGTCACATTAAGACGGCAATGTGGCAGGACGGCCTTAGGCCAGCCGTCCATGACAATGCTTGAACTTTTTGCCCGATCCACAAGGACAGGAATCGTTTCTGCCGGGGTTCCCCCATGTGGTCGGATCGGACTCGTCGAATCCGTCAAGCGCAGCTTCTTCGGTGCCCGAAACCTCGGCTTGCTTCGGTGCATCGGTCTCTGCCGTGCGTGCCATGGCGGCCTGTTGCGCCGCCATTTGTTGCAGCATCGCCTTCTGTTCGTCTTCGGTCATCGGCCGGACCTTGCCAAGCTGCTTGCTCACGTCTTCACGCAAGCTGTCGAGCATGGATTCGAACAGTTGGAATGCTTCGGATTTGTACTCGTTCAGTGGGTCACGCTGTGCATAACCCCGGAAGCCAACAACCGACCGAAGGTGTTCAAGCGTCAGCAGGTGCTCGCGCCATTTGCCGTCGATAGTCTGAAGAAGAACCTGCTTTTCGATCTGGCGCATGGTGTCCGCGCCAAAGGCCTCTGCCTTCTCGGCCATCATTTCATCCGACGCATCCTCAAGCCGTTCGCGGATCACTTCGGCATCGACGCCCTCTTCGTCGCCCCAAGCCGGAACAGGTGCGTCAACCCCGACAAATTCTTGAATCGCTGTCTTGAGGCCCTCTGTATCCCACTGATCTGCATACGTTTTTGGTGGGATGTGCGTGTCCACCAAATCGTCGATCACCTGATGGCGCATGTCGCGCGCCACTTCGGCCAGATCCTGTGCTTCCATGATTTCGCGGCGCTGGCTAAAGATCACCTTACGCTGATCGTTCATCACATCGTCGAACTTGAGCAACTGCTTACGGATGTCAAAGTTGCGGCCTTCGACCTTGGCCTGCGCGCGTTCCAGCGATTTGTTCACCCAGGGGTGTACAATCGCTTCGCCCTCTTTCATGCCCAGCGTCGACAGCACCTTGTCCAAACGTTCAGAGCCGAAGATGCGCATCAGGTCATCGTCCAGCGACAGGAAGAAAGAAGACCGCCCCGGATCACCCTGCCGGCCCGAGCGACCGCGCAACTGGTTGTCGATGCGGCGGCTTTCGTGACGTTCGGTCGCCAGAACGAACAGTCCGCCAGCGGCCTTGACGGCCTCTTCATCAGCGGTGTGTCCCTCTTCGATCCGCTGCCGGATCGCCTCGGGATCACCTTCGGGATCGGCGGCAATCGCCTCCATGATCTTGAACTCGACGTTGCCGCCTAGTTTGATGTCCGTCCCGCGACCAGCCATGTTGGTTGCGATGGTCACTGCGCCCAACTTGCCGGCATCGGCCACAATCTGCGCTTCCTGTTCGTGCTGGCGTGCGTTCAGAACGTTGTGCTTTAGCCCAGCCTTTGTCAGCAGCTGGCTCAGCATTTCGGACTTTTCGATCGACGTGGTGCCCACCAGAACCGGCTGACCTTTTTCGTGCGCCTCTTTGATTTCGGTCACAATGGCGTCGAATTTTTCCTGCGCCGTGCGATAAACCTTATCGTCGTCGTCGATCCGCGCAATCCCACGGTTGGTCGGCACTTCGACGACACCCAGGCCGTAGATTTCGGCAAACTCGTCGGCTTCGGTGGCCGCAGTGCCGGTCATGCCGGCCAGTTTTTCATAAAGACGGAAGTAGTTCTGGAACGTCACCGACGCGAGCGTCACGTTCTCGGGCTGGATTTTGCAGCGCTCTTTCGCTTCGATCGCCTGATGGAGACCTTCGGACAAACGACGCCCGGCCATCATGCGCCCGGTGAATTCGTCGATCAAAACTACCTCGCCATCGCGGACGATATAATCTTTGTCCCGCTGGTACAGCTTGTGCGCCCGCAGACCCTGATTCACGTGGTGGATCAGTGTGGTGCTTTCGGGATCGTAAAGTGATTGCCCTTCAGGCAGCTGGCCCAGCTCAAGCAATGTCTGTTCCAGGAACTCGTTGCCTTCATCAGTGAAGGTCACGTTCCGAGTCTTTTCATCCATTGAGTAATGTTCTTCGGTCAGCGACGGGATGAGCGCATCAACGGCGACATACAATTCGCTGCGATCCTGCGCCGGGCCAGAGATGATCAACGGCGTCCGTGCTTCGTCGATCAAGATCGAGTCCACCTCATCGACGATGGCCATGTAGTGATCGCGCTGATACATCTGCGCCAGTTCGGACTTCATGTTGTCGCGCAGGTAATCGAACCCAAGTTCGTTATTCGTGGCGTAAGTGATGTCACAGGCATAGGCCGCCTGCTTTTCCGCGTCCGGTTGGCGTGGGTAGACGACGCCGGTGGTCAGCCCCAGCGCGCCATAGACCTTGCTCATCCATTCGCTGTCACGCTTTGCAAGGTAGTCGTTCACAGTCACGATGTGCACGCCACGCCCTGTGAGCGCGTTCAGATAGGCTGGGAAAGTCGCAACCAGCGTCTTGCCCTCACCGGTCTTCATTTCCGAGATATTGCCCTGATGCAGGAAAATTCCGCCCATCAACTGCACATCAAAGGCTCGAAGCCCCAGCGCGCGTTTCGCCGCTTCACGGCAATTCGCAAACGCCTCGGGCAACAGCGCATCAAGCGCTTCGCCATTGGAATTGCGGGCTTTCAATTCCGCCGTTTTCTCGATCAGCTCCGCATCGCTTAGCTTTTCAAATTCCGCTTCCAGTGCGTTGATTTTCTCAACCAGCGGGCGGGTCGCCTTGACTTTACGGTCGTTCGGAGACCCGAACACCTTGCGCGCGACTTTACCTAATCCCAGCATTCATTCACTTTCAGCTTTGACATCTTCGTGTGCGGCATCTGCTTGCTCGCCTCGCACACAGCCCATATGTCACAGGGGAACGACTGGCTTCACAGCGCCTTGTGGCGATGTAAGGTCAGGGAAATACACTGTCAATGTCGCCCCCTCGATCCGGGTGGCTCTGGAAGGAACAAACATGACGAATCTCATCACGAAATTGTCTGCAAGCGCGTTTGCCCTGATGCTGGCCCTGCCGGTTCAGGCGCAGGACACGCTGACAGCGGATTCGGTGGTGGCCACGATCAATGGCACCGAGATCACTCTGGGCCACATGTTGATGATCCGCGCATCCTTGCCGGAACAGTACCAACAGCTTCCAGACGAAGTGCTCTGGGACGGGATTATGGACCAAATCGTGCAGCAGACCGTGCTCAGCCAACAAGACAGCGGCGAAGAAAGCCGACGTATCCAATTGGCCCTCGAAAACGAACGTCGCACATTGACGGCAGCTCAGGTCATCGAAGATATCGTCGACGAGTCAGTGACAGAAGAGGCCGTGCAGGCGTTCTATGAAGAGAACTATCTGCAAGGCGAAAAGGCCGAGGAATTTAACGCCTCGCACGTCCTTGTCGAAACCGAGGAAGAGGCAGCCGCCATCGTCGAGGAACTGAATGGCGGTGCAGATTTCGCTGAAGTCGCCCGCGAGAAATCCACCGGCCCCTCTGGCCCGAATGGTGGCCAACTAGGCTGGTTCGGCGCGGGTATGATGGTGCCGGAATTCCAGACCGCAGTCGAAGGTCTTGATGTCGGCGCAATCTCTGGCCCCGTGCAAACACAGTTCGGTTGGCACGTGATCATTCTGAACGAAAAGCGCACCCAAGAAGCGCCCGCACTCGACGCAGTGCGCGGCGAGATCGAAAACGAACTCAGCCAGCAGGCCGTCACTCAAAAGATTGACGAACTGACCAGCGCCGCTGACGTTACCCGCACCACCAAGGAAGAGGTCGATACCTCTGTCCTGAGCAACATTGGTCTTCTGGAGGACTAAGAATTGGCCAAGATCACATCGGTTTCCCCCCTCGCACCAGCCAACTTTCCATCGTTGCCGGTCATCAAAGGGGCAAGGTTTGCAACCGCAGCTGCGGGCGTCAAATACGCCGGTCGAACCGACGTGATGCTGGCCATTCTCGATCCGGGCAGCTGTGTAGCGGGCGCGTTCACCAAATCCGCTACACGGTCGGCTAACGTGCTGGACTGTCAGTCTAAAATCCGCCTCGGTGATGAGGGCGGCGCGGCGATCATCGTTAACTCCGGTAACTCCAACGCCTTCACCGGCCGGGCAGGTGACGAGTCGATTCAGGCCATCTGCGCCGAGGTCGCTCGCGTGTCTAGCCTACCCACCAGCCGTGTTTTCACAAGCTCGACCGGGGTGATCGGCGAACGCCTGCCGCATGACCGCATCGCGGCCAAAGTCGAAGAACTGTACGGCAATCTGGATGAAACGGGTTTGGCCGGCGCAGCCAAGGCGATCATGACCACCGACACCTTCCCCAAGGGATCGACGACCACAGTCGATCTGCCCGGTGGCACAATCACGATTGCAGGCATTGCCAAGGGCTCCGGCATGATCGCGCCAGATATGGCGACGATGCTGGTCTACATCTTTACCGACGCAAAGATCGCGCAAACCGATCTGCAAATGCTTGTGTCCGAGATCAACGAAAAGACCTTCAACAGCATCACCGTCGACAGCGACACCTCCACGTCAGACACGCTCTTAGTGGCCGCCACTGGAGCGTCCGAAGTCACAGTCACCGCGCAAGACATCGCCTTCCGCGATAGTCTGCGCCACGTCATGCAGGACTTGGCACATCAGGTTGTTCGTGACGGCGAAGGGGCAACAAAGTTCGTCGAAATCACCGTGACTGGTGCGCTCAATGATACCGATGCTAAGATCCACGCTATGTCCATCGCGAATTCGCCGTTGGTGAAAACTGCGATCGCGGGCGAAGATCCTAACTGGGGTCGTGTTGTCATGGCCATCGGTAAATCCGGAGCACCCGCCGACCGTGACACGCTCAGCATCTCTTTTGGTGATGTCAAAGTTGCCTCGAACGGATGGGTTGATCCAGATTACCGCGAAGAGCAGGGCGCGGCGGTCATGAAGCAGGAAAACATCTCCATGACCGTTGATCTGGGTATGGGCCAAGGCGCAGCGACGGTTTGGACCTGCGACCTGACGTACGGTTACATCTCAATCAACGCTGATTACCGCTCGTGAAGGTCGTACTTGTTTCCGCCGTTGCGCTCATCGATCCCGATGGGCGCATCCTCTTGGCTCAACGCCCCGAGGGAAAATCCATGGCTGGCTTGTGGGAGTTCCCCGGCGGGAAGGTCGAACAGAATGAGACGCCAGAGCAGGCGCTGATCCGCGAACTGCAAGAAGAGTTGGGCATCGACACTTGGGAAAGCTGCCTTGCCCCGCTTACCTTCGCATCACACAGCTATGAGAAATTCCACCTTCTCATGCCGTTGTTTGCCTGCCGAAAATGGAAAGGCACGCCCGAATCGAGGGAAGGCCAAGCGCTTAAATGGGTGCGGGTGAACCAGTTAAAAGACTTCCCCATGCCCCCGGCGGACATCCCTCTCATCCCAATTCTCAGGGATTGGCTCTAGAAAATAACCTTCCGCGTGTATCTTTGGATTTGCGGATGTTTTTTCTGGCAATGATTTTGGCAACATTCTACTCAAGAGGAGTCAGAACTTGGGGGAGATTTGGCATGCTAAAAACAATAGTCGTCGGAAGCTGTATGTCTGTGCAGGGGATTTTGGAGAAAACCCTGCCCGATGGACGTATTTGCGTTCGGGTCGGGAACAGGGTCTTCACAGGTTTGCCAGTTCTTAAGGCCGCCTAACTCTGAATTCGATTCTCAAAAAGAAAAAGGGCAGCGGTGACGCTGCCCTTTTCTATTTCTGGGAACCGCAAGCTTAGTCTAGCTTGCGTTCCACTTCTTGACGCTCGAAAATCTCAATGACATCGCCCTGGCGAATATCGTCGTAGTTCTCGAAGGCCATACCGCATTCTTGGCCCGACTGCACTTCGGACACTTCGTCCTTGAAGCGCTTGAGCGTCTTGAGAGTGCCTTCGTGGATCACGACGTTGTCGCGCAGCAAACGCACGCCAGCGCTGCGGCGGGCGACACCTTCCGTGACGAGACAGCCTGCAACCTTGCCGACGTTCGACACCTTGAAGACGTCCTTGATCTGGGCATAACCGATAAAGGTCTCTTTGATCTCGGCACTAAGTAGGCCGGATGCCGCCGCTTTAACGTCATCCACAAGATCGTAGATCACGCTGTAATAGCGGATTTCGACACCCTTCTGGTTCGCAGTGTTCCGTGCCGACGCATTGGCACGCACGTTGAACCCGATCACTGGACAGCCCGACGCTTCGGCAAGGCCGATATCGGTTTCGGTGATGGCACCGACGCCCGAGTGCAGTACACGCACACGAACTTCGTCGTTACCGACTTTCTCCAAAGCTTGAACGATCGCTTCTGCAGAACCCTGCACGTCCGCTTTGACCAGCACAGGAAGCTCGGACACGTTCTCGTCGTCCTTCGCCTTCTTCATCAGCTGTTCCAGCGTCGTTGCAGCACCCAGTGCCGCACGCTTTTCTTTCGCGACGTTGGCACGGTATTCCGCGATCTCACGCGCCTGCGCTTCGGTCTCGGTCACGTTCAGCACGTCACCCGCTTCGGGTGTGCCGTTCAGACCCAGAACCTCGACGGGCACCGACGGGCCTGCTTCTTTGACGCGCTCGCCCTTGTCGTTGATCAGCGCACGGACCTTACCGTACTGCTCGCCCACAACAAAGATATCGCCCTGACGCAATGTGCCGTTCTGAACCAGAACAGTCGCTACCGGGCCACGGCCCACGTCCAGCTGCGCTTCGATCACCGCACCCTGCGCCGCCCGATCTGGGTTCGCCTTGAGTTCGAGGATTTCCGCCTGCAAAGCAATCGCTTCGAGCAGTTCTGGAAGGCCCTGACCTGTATGCGCGGACACTTCCACGTCCTGCACGTCACCGGACATCTGTTCCACAACAACTTCGTGTTGCAACAGGTCTGTCCGAACTTTGGTCGGGTTGGCGCTTGGTTTGTCGACCTTGTTGATCGCAACGATCATCGGCACCTTCGCCGCCTTGGCGTGGTTAATCGCTTCGACGGTCTGCGGCATCACCGCATCATCCGCCGCGACAACAAGAACAACGATATCCGTCACCTGAGCACCGCGAGACCGCATCGACGTAAACGCCGCGTGGCCCGGAGTGTCGAGGAACGACAGAACTGCCCCATCCTTTGTGGTCACCTGATAGGCACCGATGTGCTGCGTGATCCCACCAGCTTCGCCAGAGGTCACATTCGCGTCACGGATCGCGTCCAGCAGAGATGTCTTGCCGTGGTCGACGTGGCCCATGATAGTGATGACCGGCGGACGCGGCTGGAGGTCTTCGGCCTTGTCCTCGATTTCCTTGATGACGTCTTCCACATCCGCATCGGAAACGCGGGTCACCTTGTGACCGAACTCTTCGATGATGAGTTCTGCTGTATCCTGATCGATCGTCTGGTTCTGAGTCGCCATGATGCCGTTGTTCATCAGCGATTTAACAACGTCGCCGACCCGTTCCGCCATCCGGTTTGCCAGTTCGGCCACCGTGATCGCCTCAGGCAACTGTACGTCGCGCACAACTTTTTCGCGCGGCTGGCTACCACCCATGGCCTTCTGACGCGCACGCTCTTGCTTGCGCTTCATCGCTGCCATGGATTTCTGGCGACCACCTTCGCCGCCCAGTGCCTGATTCAGCGTGAGCTTGCCAGACCGACGTTCGGAATCGTCACCTTTGCGACGACCGCGATCTTCACGGTCCCGGTCCACTTTGCGCGGTGCCGCTTGCGACGGCTTCGGACCGCCACCACCGGCAGGTTGACGAGCAGCCGGAGCTTCGGCCGGGGCGGCCGCTGCCTGCTTGGCTGCTTCTGCCGCCTCGCGCGCCTTACGCTCTTCGTCTTCAGCTTTTTGGCGGGCGCGCTCTTCGGCCTCGCGCTGTTCGCGCTCCTTGGCCTCTTTTTCGGCGCGCATCCGCTCGCGTTCTGCAGCGCGGGCTTTTTCTTCGGCTTCGCGCTGTGCCGCTTCCTCGCCTTCACGGGCTTTGGCGGCCTGAAGCGCCCTTAGGCGGCGCTCCATTTCTGCATCGGAAATTCCTGCGGGGCGCTTGTTCCCGGCAGCGGCAACTGCCGCGCTGGCTGATCCGCCAGTACCAGACTGGGACGCACCGGGTTTCGGCACCACAACGCGCTTGCGCTTGGTCTCCACCACGACGTTCTTGGTCCGCCCGTGGCTAAAGCTCTGCTTCACGTTCCCTGACCGGGGACCGCCGCGCAAACCCAAAGTCTTTTTGCCGTCGTTATCGCTCATTTAGCTCTTTTTTCCTTCCCAGCGGCCCCTGCCGCTGTCTTTGCATCAGACGTTCCGATGCGAAAGCCCTTCAATCTTTGGGCTTCCTCTACAACACGTTGCGTGAGTCCACCAGCGCCAAGCGCGGCATGTATCACAGTTTGTCGCCCAAAGGCCATTCCAAGCTCATCCGCCGTCAGCCAACCGATGTAATGGCCGTAATGCGGAGTGCTAAGTTTCGATTTCCCGCGGCTCGATCCATCCGTAGCCTGCAAAAGCACTTCTGCGACTTCTTTGGACAGGGCGTCTTTGACTTTTTCATAGCCAGAAATCGCCACGCCGGATTTGCGGCTAAGACTTATCAGATCGACAACACGTCGCGCAAGCTGCGGCTCAAGATCAGAGACAAGTGTCTCGGACAGACGCAGTTGTGTTTTTGCCGCTCGGTGAAATAAATTCTTTTTCAGCGCGGTTTCAAGGGCAGCGCGTGTCGCCGTTACCCAAATGCCCCGACCGGGCAGCTTTTCTGCCAGATCGGGAACCAGTTGATCGTCAGGACCGACGACAAAACGGATCATCTCGGCTTTTGGGCGCACCTCACCGGTCGCAATACATTTGCGTTCCGGTCCGCTTTCCCGATCTTTATCTTTGCCGCCGCGTGTCACGTGTGTCGTCGTCCTTAAGTCAAAAGCAGGGTTACGCCTGCGCGTCGTCGGCTTCTGCCTCGAGAGCGTCGTCATCGCCCTCGATTTCGTCCTCGCCCGCCTCTTCCTCAAGCTCGGTCGGATCGACCCAACCCAGAAGAACGCGGGCGGTCATGACAAGATGCTGTGCTTCTTCCAGCGACATGTCGAACGGTTCAAGCAGACCTTCGTCCTTGTGGCGCTCGCCATTGTCGGTGGTCCAGCCACCGGCAAGTTCCCAATCCGCACAGGTTGCGAAATCTTCGAGTGTCTTGACGCCGTCTTTCGCCAATACTTCGAGCATTTGCGGTGTGAGGCCTTCGAAATTGATCAGGCTGTCTTCGGCACCCAACGCGCGGGCGCTTTCGAGGGCTTTCTTGGCCTGTTCTTCCAGGAATTCGCGGGCGCGGGTCTGCAATTCGCCGGCGGTGCTTTCGTCCACACCATCGATGACAAGCAGTTCGTCCAGCTCGACATACGCCACTTCTTCAAGGTTGGTGAACCCTTCTGCGACCAGAAGCTGGGCAAAGAATTCGTCCAAATCCAGCGTGTCCATGAACAGCTGGGTGCGCTCTTCAAACTCTTTCTGACGACGCTGCGATTCTTCTTCCTCGGTCATGATGTCGATGTCGAGGCTGGTCAGCTGCGACGCCAGACGCACGTTCTGACCACGGCGACCAATCGCCAGCGACAGCTGCTCGTCCGGCACCACGACTTCGATGCGCTCGGCGTCTTCGTCCAGAACCACCTTGCTTACCTCGGCAGGCTGCAACGCGTTCACAAGGAAAGTCGGTACGTCTTCATTCCACGGGATGATGTCGATTTTCTCGCCCTGAAGCTCGTTCACAACAGCCTGAACGCGTGAACCACGCATACCCACACAAGCACCGACCGGGTCGATCGAGCCGTCATAGGAAATCACGGCAATCTTCGCGCGCGAACCAGGGTCACGGGCAACCGCCTTGATCTCGATGATACCGTCGTAGATTTCCGGCACTTCCATCTTGAACAGCTCAGCCATGAATTCGGGCGCTGTCCGTGAAAGGAAGATCTGCGGCCCACGAGTCTCGCGACGCACATCTTTGATGTAGCAGCGGATGCGGTCGCCATTGCGATAGCTTTCGCGACCGATCTTTTCGTTGCGGCGCAGGATGCCTTCGCCCCGGCCCACATCAACGATGACGTTGCCGTATTCTTCCCGCTTGACCACACCGTTGATGATGGTGCCTGCGCGATCCTTGAATTCTTCGAACTGGCGGTCACGCTCTGCTTCTCGCACCTTCTGCAGGATCACCTGCTTGGCCGACTGTGCTGCGATCCGGCCCATTTCGACGGGCGGCACTTCCTCGACAAATGTGTCCCCAACTTTGGGATCGGCAAGATACTGCTTCGCCTGCTCGACGGTCATCTCAGCCTGATAGTTCTCCAGCTCTTCTTCCTCGACCACAGTACGGACGCGGGTGAAGGTCGCGCGACCGGTCTTGCGGTCGATCGAAACGCGAATGTCCATCTCGCTGCCGTAACGCGACTTGGCCGCACGCGCGAGGCTCTCTTCCATCGCTTCGACAACCAACCCGGGGTCGATCATCTTTTCGCGCGCCACCGCTTCGGCGGTCTGCAACAGTTCCAACTGGTTGGCGGAGGTGATTGCCATCGGTCTTACTCCTCTTCGGGCCCTTCGGCCTCAATCACGTCGTCAAATTTTTCTTCTTCGAAGCCTTGGGCCTTCCGCGCCTTCAGCATTTCCTTGATCAGCTCGTCGGTCAGAACCAGCTTGGCATCGGTCAGCCAATCGAAATTCAGCCCGACCGTGCCCTCTTCGATATTGATCAGCACTTCGTCGCCCTCGACCCCGGCCAAGATGCCCTTGAAGCGCTTGCGCCCGTCGATCAGCTCGGATGTTTCGATCTTGGCCTCATAGCCCTCAAAGGTCTCGAAATCCTTGAGCCGCGTTAAGGGCCGGTCAATTCCCGGCGACGACACCTCCAACGTGTAGGTATCAAGAATCGGGTCTTCGACATCCAGCGTTGCACTTACGGCAGTGCTGATTGCAGCGCATTCATTGACTTCGATTCCACCCTCGGGGCGTTCGGCCATGATTTGCAACGTCGCCAACTTGCCGCTCATCAAGCGGATACGCACAAGTTCAAACCCCATGTCTTCGATGACAGGGGCGACGATCTCGGCCAGACGTCGGTCCATCGCGGCTTTGGCGATCAGGTCAGACATTGTCTCGTAGGTCTCCAGACACAAAAAAACGGGCGCGCGGCCCGTTGAAGAATTCGGTGGGTGCCGACCGAAGCCAACACGCCGCTGTTGAGCGTCATATAGGCAGCAGCATCCGAGTCTGCAAGGACTTTCGTGACCCGCTGCCAGCACCGGGAAAAACCGTCAGGTCTCCCCGGTGCGCACGTGCGTCGATACCTTAGTAGTCGCGTTCAAAGAAGACGCCGAGCGACGAATTGCCGGAATTGTCGACACTGCCCCGGGCGGTGATGTCTGACGTCACATCAAGGTTCAGATTGATCTCAGCCCGACCGCCGCTTTCGACAACCACATCCGAATAGATGTTGTCCGAGATATACTTGCCGGCACGTACAGCCGTGCCGCCATCGTCGGTTTGCGTGACGTCGAGATCATCCAAACCAAACCCATCGCGCAGTCGGGACAAAAGGCCGATCCCGCCGCGCCCCGCCAAAGTGGCGACCGCGTTTGCCAGTTCTAGCGCTTGCAAAGCCGACAGGTTCGACAGGTTTCGCCCGAATAAAAGCTGTGCAAGTACTTCGTCTTCGGGCAGTTCCGGACTTGATGAGAACGAGATCTCGGGTGATGACGCAGGTCCATCCAGAATGACCATGACTGTGATATCATTGGCGTCTGTCTCGGCAACAAACCGCAGCACCGGGTCGAAACTACCGCTCATCTGAATACGCCCCTCGTCCAGCGTGAAGCGCTGATTGAGGATGTCCAGACGTCCGCGCACCAACTCGAACCCGCCCTGCGGGATGATATCCGAGGTCGGTCCGGTCAGCCGCAATTCTCCCGCCAGTTCGGCATCTAGCCCACGCCCGCGGACAAACACTTGCCCCGGTGCCGTCAACGTGAGGTCGAGCCGCGTGCTCGACGGCCCACTCGCATTTTCAACGGCCGTATCTTGCGCCGACGCAATCCCAGCGCGGTCCAGTGTCCGCATCACAGGACGCGTCGCGCCAAGGTGGTCCATGGGGGGAATCTCTCCCAAAGCGGATACACCCGACGACGGCACCTGAATTTCCGTTTCATTCAACCGAAGATCGCCGCTCACCAGTAGGTTGCGCCCAATCGGTCCATTCAGCGACACCGTCCCATCAACACTTGTGTTGTAAAGATCGGGGTCGCGTACACCAAACCGGCTCAACGTCGCTGTGATCGCCGCATCCAGCGTGGTCAATCCCAAGCGACCAGCAACGTCCACAGACCCGCCGTGATTGCCCTGTGCCGCAAGGTTGATCTGCGCCGCTCCACCGCCCAAGCCGATCTGCCCAGTGATGGGTGTCAGGATGATGCCCAATGTAGGCGCGCTGAATTCAGCACCTTGCGGTGTGATTGTGCCCGACAGGCTCGACAAAGCCAGCGGACCAGCAATTTGCAGATCCAGTTCGGCACGGCCATTCAGCCGCCGGGGCGCAATGAACACATTGGCCAGCCCCAAAGGCGCGGCACCATTGATCGACAGATTGGCGCTGCCGCCGTTGGCCACGCGCCCATCCACGGCAAGGGTTGTTCCGCCCGGACCGTCCAGATCAACATCAACAACATATGCGTCGCCCTGTTGTCCAACCGTGCCATCAACCACCAGAGCACCTTGGAAATCCGGCGCGATCAATCCGACATTTGCCAGCCGCGCGTCGATGGCCAGATTGCTCAACGGACCGCTCACCTGCGCGCTGATTTCGGGGTTCTGCACATCTGCGGACACCTCCGCCAAAGCGCCGTCCTGTCCAGACGCTCCGACCTCAAACCGTGTCACTCCAGCCAACAGCTGGTCCACGATCGCATTGCCGATGCCAAGCCCGCTGCCCTGACCGCGCGCGTTTACGTCGAAATCGCCACCGTCCTGATAGGTTCCGGACACGTCGATTGTCGCTCGACCTTGCAGGTTTTGCCCGGCCAGCCCAGACAACGGTGCAAGGCTGTCAGCAACCAGAGATAGCGCAAATTGTGCATCTGGGGCGCTCAGGGTTTGCGTGATCAAAGCCGATCCGGTGGCGTCAATCGACCCTGTCGCAAGACCAAAGGACTGAACCGTCAACCGTTCTGATGCCTGAACCCAGTCAAAGCGCGTCGTGACACTCGGAGTGTTCCCCAAGGCCTGACCAAATCGTGCATCGCTGAGGCGCAGCGCCGATCCCGCAATTGTCAGGTCGCCGCCGACAGAGACAAGACCGCCAGACTCCGTCTGACTGATCGACCCTTCACCGGTCAATGCCAGCGTGTCCGCTGATGCTTGCGGCGCATCCAGATCGCGCACTTCCAAATCCGCCGTCCATCGCCCGTTCGTCCCTCCGGTCGCCGCCAGATCAATGGTTCCTGATCCCAGTCTGAGACCACCCGCAAAAGGAAGCCGCACCACTGCGTTCTGGTTTGAAAGATCTGCTGTCACTTCAAGATTGCGCAGGGTCGTCCCTGCCAGGATAATCCGACCATTCAGCTTGGCTGAACCGGCCGCTTCTCCCGGGAAAACGCGGTCCAGATTGCGCAGCGTGCCATCGAACCGCAACGATGTGTCCAGGCTGGTGATCTTGCCATTCGCCTCGAAATCAATCGCTGGTTTGACCACCCGCACCTCGCGAAGGGTGGTGCCGGTTTCGTCACGCCGCGCATGAAGACGCACAGACCCGACGCCGGCCAACAGACGGTCAACCGTGTTCTCGCCCACCGACAGGTCAAGCGTGGTACCGTCGACCGCCAGATCGAACATACCGGAAATCGGCCCGACCCGCCCATCGACCGCAACTTCGACACGTCCCGCCAAATCGCGTCCGGCCACTGCTGAGAACCGCGTGATGTTCTCGGCCACCAGTTTCATGTCCAGCACTAGAGGCATCACTTCACTGAAGCTCCAGCTTGCGGTGCCATTTAGACCATAGTTTTCACCGTTCACTTCTAGCCCGGTCACCCGCACCGGCTGCCCGCTGCGATACTCAACCCGTGTCGCCCCGGCCAGTTCGGAACCCACAGCCTCGGCCAAAGCTGGATCGGTCAGCGAAAGCGTGTCGGCGACAAAGGTCAGGTCCAACCCGAACTCGCCGTCCTGCTGTGCAAAACTTTTCTGATCGATTTGCCCGCGTCCGGTGATCGTCAGAGCATCCAGCGTGGCATCCGGGCTGACAAACTCGTCCAGCCTCGCGTCAAAGCTCAAATCGCCGTCCAGCGCGGCGTCAAACGTGACCGACGCCACCTGCGTGTCGCCACCGCCAAACGGAAGAATGACAGGCCCGCCCGTCGGGTTCGCAATCCGCCCCTCGGCGTCCAGTGCCTCCAGCCAGCCGGTCTCGGAAATCGCGGCACTGCCGCTCAGCGTGAGAGCGTCCGCCGTCAACGTAAATTGCGGCAGGTCGGTTCGTCCTGATGCCGCGCGGACCACCCGCGCCTGTAAACCGATATCGGTGCCGAAAAACGCGCGGGTTTCCTCGGTCAAAAGCGGTGTCGGATCGCCGGTGATGTCTACCTGCACATCCCATGTGCTGGTTTCCTGCGGTGCAAGAATGTCCACCGTCCCGGTAATACGGGGGCGATCATCCGTCGCCAACGCGATCTCGGCTGTGAAATCGTCGACAAGCCCTTTGCCCTGAACCGTCAACGCCAATGAAGGCGCACCCGGGATACCCAGCAATGTCGCCGCAAGCCCGCCAGCGGCCTCTTCGGCGTTGAGATCAACCGCCAAGTCCCGTGACGACGGATCATAGCTGGCGGCGAGCGCGATCTGTGATTGCTTGCCGTCCACCCGCGTAAGATTGAGATCAAGATCGGCCCCGCCATCGGCAAGCGTCGCCGCGCCTTTGATCGTAAACTCGGCCGCTTCGCCCAAGAGTGGCGCACCCAATTGCAACGCTTCAACCGCGAACCGCTCGATCCGCACTTCGACCGGCAAATCCGGGATGCTGAATGGCTCCGCCTCGGCGCTGGGCAACTCTTCCCCAGCATCCGGCGCACGCGACACCACAACGCTTTCGGCGCTGAACGAGGTCACGTCGACAATGCCTCGCAACAACGCGGCGCGCCGCCAATCCAGAACGATGTTTTCCGCCCGGAACCATTCCCCCTGATCGTCAGAGATAACCATGGACGCAATTGTCGCCTCGCTTGACAGTGCGCCTTGAAATCCCCGAATACGCACATCGCGCCCGGCACCGGACAAGGCATCCTGCAACAGGCCCGCTAGATATCCGGGGTCGTCGTCACCGTCCTGTGCAAAGCCGGCCAGTGGCCACCAGAGAAAGACAAGAAGCGTCGCGATAAAGCGCATATCAGAATGCCTGACCTATGCCGATGTAAAGTTCGTAATCCTTGCCCGCGCCATCACCGGTCACAGGCGTTGCGATGTCCACCCGAATGGGGCCGATACCAGTATTGTAGCGCAAGCCAATCCCGGCCCCCGCGTGCCAATCGGAATCCCCGGCAAAACCGCTTTCTTCGGTGATCATGCCCGCGTCATAAAAACCGACCAGTCCGATATTTTCCCGAACCGTGGCGCGCAATTCGGCTGATACGGCAGCAAAACTTTGGCCGCCGGTGAATTCGTCATTGTCAAGCGTCACACCCAGCGATTGATAGGGCACCCCGCGCACCGTGCCGCCTCCGCCAGAATAAAACAGGTAGTCTGGTACCGTGTCCTCAAGGCTTGGCCCCCAAACCGATCCGATCTGTGCGCGACCTGCAAGAACGAACCTGTCGTCGGTCCCAAACCCGAAATAGGCGCGTGCGTCTGACGTTAGGCGCATCCCGCTCTCGGTCTCGTCCAGCCCAAGGAACGGCGTGCCGGTCGCTGACAGATAGTACCCGCTGCTGGGGTTCAAGCTATTGTTCCGCGTGTCATAGGTCGCTCCAAAAGTCGCAAGCAACAACTGGAACTCGCGTTCCCCGAACGCGTCATCAGTATCGAGATACCGATATCCCAAACCGAAGGATGCCGTTAGCTGATCGGAAAACCGATGCGACAGCCCCGCGATCAGGCCGGCTTGATTGCTGGTGAACCCCGGTTCATTCAACCGCTCGACCTCTGCGGTCAGGTAGAATTCCGTATCTGGTGTAAAGGTTGCAGGCCGTCCATAGGTCAGCGTCAAAGCGTAATCCATTTCGTCCGCATCAGTGCCAACCCCCGACACTTCCCCTTCGACACGCAACCGCTCGGCACCTTGGAACAGGTTACGATGAAGCCAGAACGCACTGATCTTGCCCCCCTCCTGCGTCGACACCTCGGCCCCAAAACCAAACCGACGCGGCTTTTGCTCGGCCACCTGCAAGGTAAGGTCCAGCGTTCCGTCCGCATTCGGCGTTTCCGCTTCTGACACCGCAACCGAACTGAATACGCCAGTATCGCGCAACCGCCGTTCCGCGTCTGCGATTTCCTCAGGGTCGAATACGTCCCCTTGCGGGAGACCGGCGATTTCGCGGATTCGTGTCCGCCGCACCCGGTCATTACCCGTTACCTCCACCGCGCCGAACCGCAATTGTGGTCCC
This sequence comes from uncultured Marivita sp., assembly GCA_947503115.1. Taxonomy (GTDB): domain Bacteria; phylum Pseudomonadota; class Alphaproteobacteria; order Rhodobacterales; family Rhodobacteraceae; genus Marivita. Next base: position 39,155 of record CANNCS010000010.1, on the reverse strand, counting down.
GGAGCGAGGCGCAAACGTACATCCAATTCGCGATTGGGATGGTCTGCGATGATTTGCTGGTCTTCGAGCCGCGCCTTCGCATGCCCGACATTGCGCCATCCCGACACGCCAGCGCTGACCGCATCGCGGATTGGGGTGGTGCTGGCCCGTTCGCCCGTGCGGAACTCAGGCGGAATCTCTGTGCCGTCGGCCAACGGAGCAATCTCGGCCCGAGCATAGCGGAACCTTGGGCCCGGATCGACTTCGATCAGGATCGTTTTGATCGACTGAGGCGCCTCGAACGGTGAAATTCCCGCAGCCTCGCGCCCGTCGACCTTGATCGAAACGGTGGGCGAAAACCGTCCGCCTCCGTAAAGCGCCGCAACGATGCGTGAATAGTCGGCCTGCGCGGCCGCGATCAAAGCCTGCGGCGTCGCATCCTCGGCGTCAACCAAGGCGTACAATGACATTGCATCCTTGAGCTCGCTTCTCAAATCATCGCTGCCGCCTGAGACGTTTAAATCAAGATTTTGCGCCGCGCCGACTCCCGGAACGGCCACCCATGCCGCGCACAAGATACTGCGTGTGAGACGGTTCATATGCCCAAAACCTCGTGTAATGTCTGAGTTCAGCATAACAGCCCAACGACTCACCGTGCAAATGGGTTCCGCATGTGGAACTTCACAATTCTGGAAGAACCCGATTCTACATAAAAAGCCCGCATGATGTGGGGCCACCATGCGGGCAAGGTGCGGGGAACCAGGGACCAAAGCCCCCGCAAATCTGGTGTGATTCAGCGGCGCGCCAGTGTGTATCCACGGTGCCGGAGACAGGGCAGTGCATAGGCACGCACTTCACCGCGGCGGGCTTCGACGGTCATGCGGCACGCCTTGGGCAAGCTCCGCGTATTGAAATTGTTGCGCTTAAGACAGCGGCCCATCACGACCCGTCCAACGTGTCCGCCTTCGATCCGCCGAACGCAATTGGCGGGCAGCACCTCTTTGTGGCGCTGAGTCACGTCACGCGGCACAACTTTAGGTATCGGTTTTTGATGGGTGTAGACTGGCGGCTTCGACACATGCCCGGCGCGGTGGTCGGGAACAAAATGTCGAACCTCCTCTTTCTTCTTGTCCCGGCGGTCGTCGTCGTCGCGAGAATTCTGGATCGCCTTGCCGATGATAAAGATCGTCGCCGCCCCCGCCAAAAGCTTGGCGATGTCCTCTTCCGATGCGGCACGGGCGGGTGCTGCGGAAAATGCGGCGATTGTTGTGGAAACGGCCAGAACGGCTGCGATGAATTTGCGTGACATGATAGGGTTCCTTTCCCTGTCGGTTAGGCCTGAGATGGCGTCGTTTGGGGCAGGGGGGGTGGCCCTCTGCCTGTGACATCCATCTCGGCTCACCCCTGAAAGTCAGGCAATATCGGCCCCTCGTTATGCGATAACCGTGGCGACGTTATTGAATTTCGCGGGGCTTGGTCGCAGGGTGACGCCATGAAACACGCGCTCCCCTTTCTGCTCCTCGCAGCATTTTGTATTCCCGCCGCCGCACAGGCCGCGTGTTATGCAGATTACAAGGCGAAACAGGATGCCCCCCTCCGGTTGCACTATGGTGTGGCCGAGATCTCCGAACCCTGCACACCTGCCTCGGCGCGGGATGAATTGCAGACCCGTCTTGCACAGGCGGGCTGGACGCTGCTCAATGTGGTGTCGGTTTTTGATGAAACAGGGTTAGCCGAAAGGAAAGACAGTGCCGGACCAAACTACCTCCGTTACTGACGCGCGCCGCTCCGGCACCCGCTTGGTGGTGATCGGGATCAGTGGAATCGTGGCGCTTTTGGTGCTGGCGGGCGTGTTTCTTGTCCTGACTTTACCCGACGCCAACGCGTTCAATTCACGGGTTGAGCAGATCTTTATCGAAAACGACGATCTGACCTCGCAGGCCGAGGTCAAACTGCTCGAAATCCTCGCCCAGTCCGGCACCGCGTTTTCCGACACGTTGGCAGGCTATCGCACCACGATCTTCGTGCTGCTGATCTTTGCCACCGCCATGCTGATCGCAGCCCTGGTATTCCTCGTGATGCTTGTGATCCTCAACCGCCGCATGGCTCAGATCGAACGGTCTGGCATTCAGGTCAATTCGCTTATCGTCAGCCGCGAAGAAAACACTGTCTATCTGAACACGATGGGTTTCAAGCTCACTGATGCGATGATCGAAACGATTTCGATTCTTGCCGAGGCGCGATTGGACGACGATCTCCTGTCCGGTGCCCAGATCGAGGCGATTATCTCGGGCCGCTCCGAAGCGGATTGCGACGAGGCCGCAGGCGCCACCCGAATCAAGCGCTTGCGCGACGGGTTGGGCAACCAGCTGGTTAGCGAATTGCTGATCAAAAACATCGCCCGCCGCGGGTATATGCTCGCCATCGACAAGGAAGTGATCGAGGTGCTTTGACGGATTCGGCCCGTTGCCGGCATTGGTCGGTTTCTGCTCTGTTGTCGGATGATCCGTCTGTCGCATATTGGCTTAAATCGCCACATCACGCGGCTTCCGTTTCGCCAATAGGCCAATATCCTGCAAACGACATCAAACCCCGAACTGACGCGTGCTATTTCGGGCAACCGGACGGATCAAACGTACAATTCGACAGCAACAACCGTACGGTCGGATGCGCTGGGCATTTGAAAGCGCCTACTCAAACGCTTCAATCACAAGTGATTGTAGTCGGGCTTAGTGTTCCCCATAGCGAACCGTACAAATAGATCACGCACAGCGTACGAAACCGCTGGATTACCCGGTGTAGGCCAGTCTTTCGGCAATCTGTTCGTGCAATCCTGCACCCGCGCCAACGACACCTGCGGTCTGTGGCACCACGTTGTTAAATCGCAGCGCCTCGCCCTTCCTGTCTGTCACCGTTGCTCCGGCTTCGGACAGGATCAACGCTCCTGCTGCAATGTCCCATTCCCAGCTTGGGCGAAACGTCAACATCGCATCATAGCGCCCTTGTGCCACCAGACACAGCCGATAGGCCAGCGAGGGGCGATGCGAACGGGCGAAGCCCGGCACGGCGTCCCGCCAGTGTATCTGATCCATGTTCGGTTTGGTCGCCAGAACCCGCGCAGCGTGAATATCGCTGATATCAGAAACACTTAGAAGCTCTCCGTTGCAGAACGCACCCTGCGTCTTGTCAGCGGAATACATCAGATCCATTTCGGGAAGGTAAACGACACCCTGGGTGACGACGCCCTGATCGACCACCGCTAGCGAATGGGCCCAAGTGCTTTCGCCTTTGACAAAACTGCGCGTGCCGTCGATCGGATCGACGATAAACACCCGCTTTCGGTCCAGCCGATCCGGCGTGTCTTGGGTCTCTTCGCTCAGCCACCCATAGTCAGGCCGCGCCGCCGTCAAAGCCTCGCGAAGGGCCCGATCCACAGCGAAATCGGCTTGAGTAACTGGCCCTGCATCATCCGGTTTATGCTCTACTTCCAGTCCCTTAGCCTTGTGGTAAAGGGCAATCTCACCGGCTTGTCGCGCGGCGTCGATCAGAAGATCAAGGTCACTCTCCGGCAAGCGTCAAACCTTCCACCAGCAAGGACGGTACGACCCGGCTCAGCCATGGGCGCGCATCATTGGCCGGAGTGATTTTCTTAAGCATTTCAATGAGATTTCCAGCGATGGTCACTCCGCTAACTGGATAGGCCACTTGCCCGTTCTCGACCCAAAACCCCGCCGCACCTCGCGAATAGTCGCCTGTATTGGGGTTGATAGTCGAGCCAATCATCGACGTTACAACAAGCCCGGTTCCCATCTCTGAAATCAGCCCCGCGCGGTCGGTAACCCCTTGAGACAGAGCAACATTCGACACGCTGGGAGACGGCCCGCCAGTTGTCCCGCGTGCAGCTCCGGCAGTGGACTGCAGCCCCAACTTGCGCGCGGTTGCGAGATCAAGCGTCCAGCCCATCAACACCCCGTCTTTTACGATCTCTCGTTTTTTTGTCGCCAAACCTTCGGCATCAAACGGCCGCGACCCCCCAACCCGAACGCGATGTGGGTCTTCGGTTAGGCTAAGGCCTTGTGGCAGAACATCTTTCCCCAACAGATCCAAAGCCCAAGACGACCGCCGCGCAATCGCAGCGCCGTTGATGGCCATCAACAGATGCCCGATCAGCGATGACGAAATTCGTTCATCGAACAAGACGGGATAGGCCCCTGTCTTGGGTTTGCGCGGGTTCATCCGTTCCAGTGTGCGTTCAGCCGCAGAGTTCCCAATCTCGGTCGGTGACCGCAAATCGCTTTGGAAAATCCGCTGATCCCCGTCGTAATCCCTTTCCATTCCCGTGCCCGTCCCCGCAATAGCGACGCAGGACGTCGATCGCGATGTGCGGTGGTAGCCGCCGGAAAAACCATTGCTTGCAGCAAGATGGACCTCTTGTGATCCATATCCGGCCGACGACGCCGACACCTGAGTGATACCGTCCACAGCCAGCGCCGCAGCTTCAGCATCGCGCGCATCTTGTTCGAGCTGCGCCGGCGTTGGTTCGGGCGATGGATCATAAAGTTCAAGCCAGTCCGACGTCCGGTTCTCGGCCAATTGGCTTGCGTCAGCCAACCCGACATAGGGGTCTTCGGGCGCTTCCCGTGCCATGGCCACCGCGCGCTCTGCCATGATCGCAAGACTGTCCGCCCGCACATCCGAGGACGACACGTTGGCCACTTGTTGGCCGACAAACACCCGCAGGCCGATATCTGTGGCCTCCGACCGTTCTGCCTGTTCCAGAACGCCGTTGCGCACGTCGATGGACATCGAATTGCCGCGCACTGCGAGCACATCCGCAGCATCTGCGCCAGCCTCTTTGGCGCGCTGCAACAGGCATTGGGTCAGGTCATCAAGCGTGTCTGTCATGGGGCCTCCGGAGCCAATGGTCGTGCCGCAGAGAGGTAGAGCGGCCTGCGCACCACCGCAACCCTGCTAGCGTTCAAGCGGGGCAACCACCCCGACAATCGGTCCCAGCCAACGCCCGAAATCCGATCGATTCAATTGCGGTGCATGCAGGCGCGACACACTTCCATCGAGAAACAGTGCGTTCGGCAGGCCAAGGTCATCGCGGAAGATGCGGCCGAATTCGTGGAAGGTCACCGACTGATCGGAAATGACAAAAACCGCACGCGTGCCGTCTTGGGATGTGCCGACCCCGTTGCGGATGTAGCGCGACGTGCTGTCCTTCAGAAACCTTGGGTGCAAGTCCCCGTCGATCACCAGCATCGGGCCGGATTGCGTGGCATAGCGGCAGTCGGGACGTGCGGCGTCGTAGGTCAGAGTTTCGATCACATCGGCGCGGCCATTCTGAATGCAAAACACCCCGTTTGGCAGCAGCCCGAAATTGCCCGGCCCCGCATTGGGAATGACGCGCATGATCTCTTGCCCGTCTTCGATGTAATGCCCGACAGGCGCACGGTCGTCGTGATACATCCCACCATTCATACCAAAGACCAGAGCGTTGCCTTCGCCAGCCAAAGCACCATCGAGCGTTGAGAACTGACCATATTTTTCGCCAGAAGGGGCATCAAGAAACAGCCGCAGATCGTCTGCCCGCGGATCGACCTCGCAGGCCGTGTAGGCCAGCCCATCAAAGCTGCGCTCTGAACAGGTCACCTTTGCTTGCGCTGCAAATCCGCTGATCGCAATCAGTACAAGTGCGGCAAAGGCCGTCTTAGCTTTCGATGTCACGGCGCACGGTGTCCTGTTCGAACATGCGGCGGGTGTCGTCCATGCGGTCGAACGTGTCGTCCAGCTTGAACCGCAGCTCGGGCGAGAACTTCAATGTGAGGTTCTTGGCCACCGCGCGGCGCAATTCGCTGCGGTTGCGGTGCAACAGCTCGAGTACGTCCTCTTGTCCCTTGCCGCCAAGCGGAACCACATAGGCTGTCGCTACGCGCAGGTCGGGGGATGTGCGCACTTCTCCAACGGTGATGGAGTAGCGGTTCAGGTCGGGATCGTGAATATCCCCGCGCGCCAGCACATCGGCCAGCGTTCGGCGGATCAATTCACCCACGCGCAGCTGTCGCTGGCTGGGTCCCTCAGAGCTATGAGATCGGTTTTTTGCCATACTCGGCACATAAGCGGTCTGACGGCCTTTGCCAAGCAGGGGGACAGCCGCTATTGAGGCGGAAATCCACCTGCGGAGAATGTCATGAGCGAAGAAATCGGGGTTGTTGTCACCGGAGTGTCCGGGCGCATGGGACAGATGCTGGTGAACGAGATCGCCAAACACCCCCGGATGCATCTTGCGGGCGCTGTTGAACGTGAAGGTCACGACTGGGTGGGCGAAGATGTGGGCACCGCGATGGGTGGGGCTGCGATGGGGGTAATCGTGTCCGATGATCCCTTGGAGTGTTTCGCCCGCGCGCAGGCTGTGATCGACTTCACCGCGCCCGCTGCGACGGTTGCGTTTGCTGAGTTGGCGGCACAGGCGCGTGCAGTCCACGTGATCGGGACGACAGGGCTTTCCGACGATGATCTGACCAAGATCAAGGCCGCAGCCCACCATGCCGTTGTGGTTCGCGCCGGCAACATGAGCCTTGGCGTGAATCTGCTGACCGTTTTGACGCGCAAGGTCGCGGCGGCGCTGGATGAAGACTATGACATCGAAGTGATCGAGTATCACCACAACCAAAAAGTCGATGCGCCTTCTGGCACCGCCTTGATGTTGGGCGAAGCTGCTGCGGAAGGGCGCGGCGTCGATTTGCGGGACGTGTCGGATCGTGGGCGTGATGGTATCACTGGCGCGCGCAAGCGTGGCGATATCGGCTTCACCGCAATAAGGGGCGGTGACATCGTAGGAGAACATGACGTGCTGTTCGCTGCGGCAGGTGAGCGTATCACTTTGCGTCATGTCGCCAGCGATCGGGCGCTTTTTGCCCGTGGCGCGCTCAAGGCGGCGCTTTGGGGGCAGGACAAGGCTCCGGGTGAGTATGATATGCTTGATGTGCTGGGGCTGTCGGACGACTGATCACGCCAGCGTGATCGGGGCTTCTTGATCCATGTGTGCATTTCTTGCGTATTATTATGCAAGTCACCCGCACGGAGGATCACATGTCGAATCGTATTGCCGTCGCTGTTGCCGCTGCTGTTACGTTTGCTGTGCCACAGGCTGCCTTGGCTGAATTGAAGCGGGTCGAGAACAAGTCTGAATTCGTGTCACTGGTGCAGGGCAAAACACTGTCGCGTCCCTTGGTGCGGCTGACGGTGTCGCCCGACGGCAAAATTACCGGGCGAGGTGCCACATGGGATGTCACCGGATCTTGGGATTGGAAAAACGGTTTTTTCTGTCGTGACCTGAATTGGGGCGGTGATGACCTTGGCTATAACTGCCAATCGGTGCTCGCCAATGGGTCTGAGGTTCGTTTCATTGCCGATCAGGGCGCAGGCCAAGCCGCAGATTTTCGGTTGCGCTGACTTTTAAAAGTCGATCGCAAGACCACCCTTTTCCCAATCGCCATAGCGAACGGGTTCGGGCCCGTCACGTCCGCCCAATTCTTTTGGCAGAGGTTGTTCGGCGGCGGCCTTCTTGCGGCGCTCTTCGGCTTCGGCCAAGGCGCGCTGGGCGGCAGGGGGCAGGTCTTTGGGTGTGTCAGTGGTCATCGCGGTCTTCCATATCGCTTACCTTTGATATACGCGCCTTCCGGTCCGGGACAACCCCGGCCCGTTACAGGATCATCACGTGCCCGCACCTGCCTCTCCTCGCCTTGTCGCCCTTGATGGGCTGAGCCAGATCATCGGTGAAGGCCGCATGGTGTCGGATGTTATCAGTGATCCAGTGTGGCAAGAGTTGACCCCGCCCGAACGCGCAACAGCGCAGCGGCTGATCTCGGAAACGCTGCGATATCTGGGGCGCGCCGATCACCTGCTGTCACCAAACCTGCAGCGCCAACCGCCTTTAAGGGTGATGAACCTGCTGCGCATGGCGACGGTTGAGTTTATGACAGGCGGCGCTGCGCATGGCGTTGTGAACGAAGCGGTAAAGCTTGCCGGGCGCAACAAGAAAACCGCACCGATGAAGGGGTTGGTTAACGCAGTCCTGCGCAAGATTACTGCACTGGACTCAACGGTGTGGGAGAAAGCACCGGACACCATGCTGCCGAAATGGTTGCGTCCGAAGCTTGCCAAGGCCTGGAGTAAACCAGTCGTGGCGCAGATCGAACGGGCCCATGCAGTGCCGCCGCCGGTTGATGTGTCGGTCAAATCCGACGCCGCGGGCTGGGCTGAAAAGCTGGGTGGCACGCTACTGCCGACTGGGTCGGTTCGGCTGGCTGCTCGGGGCCAAGTGTCGGCGCTTCCTGGGTTCGAGACCGGTGATTGGTGGGTGCAGGATGCAGCTGCTGCCTTGCCCGTTCACCTGCTGGGGAATGTCAGTGGAAAGCGGATCTTGGATGTCTGCGCAGCCCCCGGTGGCAAGACCATGCAGCTTGCGGCCAAAGGGGCAGATGTAACGGCGCTGGATGTTTCCGAAGCACGTATGGCGCGGCTGACCGAAAACCTTGCGCGGACAAAGCTTTCGGCCAAGACAGTGGTTGCCGATGCGTTGACCTTTGAGGACGGCGCGTTCGACGCGATCCTTCTGGACGCTCCCTGTTCCGCAACGGGCACGATCCGGCGGCATCCCGACCTGCCTTATGTCAAAACCCTTACGGGAATTGACGATCTGGTAAAACTTCAACGCGCTTTGCTGACCCGCGCGCTGGGTCAGATCGCACCGGACGGAGCCTTAGTCTACTGCACTTGTAGCTTGCTGCGCGAAGAGGGGGAGGACCAGATCAAATGGCTGCTGTCACAGAACGCCGAGATCGAAATCATACCGCCTCATGCCCCTGGTCTTGACCCAGCGTGGATCAGTCCTGAAGGCGGCGTGCGTCTGCGCCCCGAGTATTGGTCGGAGATGGGCGGAATGGACGGGTTCTACATGGCGATTTTGCAGCGGACGGGCAAAGCATCGCCCGCGTGACAATTGCACCGTGACTCGATTCATTCGCGCGGTTATGGTGTCTGCATAAGAACGCTTGCGAAAACGCAAGACAGAGGCAGAGCTGATGTTCCGAATGGACGCCGCAAAACGGGCGCAGGCCCGGCTTTTGAACCGTGTTCATGCACGGCTGTCCACGCGTGCCAAGCCCGCAACAGCGTTTGTCGCGCAGCCTGAACCCAGAACCGTCGGTTCTTTTGCGCGCGGGCGACAGTTGACTGCGGGCAACCTGCTTTTTGCCGGTCACCTTGTCGAAGCACCTGGTGCGATCTTATGGGACATCACACCACCGGACGATGTGTTCCTTGAGGAAATCCATGGGTTTGTCTGGTTGGACGACATGGCTAGCGTTGGCGATGCAGCCACGCGCAAGACTGCGCAAAGCTGGTTGTTCGAATGGATTAAACGCTACGGAAACGGCTCTGGCCCCGGCTGGACTCCCGAGTTGGCAGGGCGGCGGGTCATTCGATGGCAGCATCACGCGATCTTTGTTCTGGGGGGCTGTACACCTGAACAATCACGGGCGTTCTTCCGGTCGATTGCGCAGCAGACGATCTTTCTCAATCGTCGCTGGCACAGCTCTACGCCGGGCTTGCCCCGGTTCGAAGCGCTCACCGGGTTGATCAGCGCCGGGCTTTCGCTTCAAGGGATGGAATCGCAGGCCGATCCCGCGATCAAGGCGCTGGGCCAGGAATGTGCGCGTCAGATCAATGAGGCGGGCGGTATCCCAACCCGCAACCCCGAAGAATTGCTTGAGGTCTGTACGTTGTTGATCTGGGCGCGGGACGTGCTTGAGGAAACTGCACGGTCGCCCGAGCCCGCCCACCTTCAGGCGATCACACGAATTGTGCCGACCTTGCGCGCCTTGCGTCACGCAGATGGCGGGCTTGCCCGTTTTCACGGCGGTGGACGCGGCGTCGAAGGACGTCTGGATACCGCATTGGCGGCAGCAAACACAAAGGCGCAAGCTCCCAAAGGCCTTGCGATGGGGTATACGCGGCTTGCGGCTGGGCGCACCACAATGGTGATCGACGCCTCGGCCCCACCAGGTGGGCAGGCAAGCTTTAACGCCCACGCTTCGACTCTGGCCTTCGAACTGACGTCAGGACGGCGCCCGCTGATCGTGAATTGTGGATCGGGATCAACCTTTGGTGAAGATTGGCGTCGCGCAGGGCGGGCGACACCGTCGCATTCCACGCTTTGCCTGGATGGCTTTTCAAGCTCTCGGCTTGGCAGCACGTCACGGGTCGGCCCGATCGAAAGGGAATTACTAGACGATATCCCCAAGGAAGTGCCCATTGAGATGTCTCGCGCGATGGATGGCGTGCGGTTCGAAGGCGGTCATGACGGCTATCTCAAGTCCCACGGTCTGACCCATGCACGAATCCTGGAGCTGACTTTTGATGGGCGTGGCGTTGTGGGCGAGGACCTGTTGATTGCGTTGGACGGGTCGGGCAAGGCGCGGTTCGATCAAAAGCTTGAGGACAGTCGTCTTGCAGGGATTCCGTTCGACATCCGATTCCACCTTCACCCCGAAGTTGACACTGCCATCGACATGAATGGAACTGCCGTCAGCATGGCGCTGCGCAGCGGCGAAATTTGGGTTTTCCGCTTTGAAGGGCGCTGCGATCTTGCGTTGGAGCCGTCAGTTTATCTCGAAAAAGGTCGATTGCGACCTCGCGCGACCAAACAGATCGTTTTATCTGCTCGCGCAATGGAGTATGCGACCCGCGTTCGCTGGTCTCTGGCGAAGGCTCAGGAAACCGCCGTTGCGGTGCGAGACCTCGTTCAGGACGACGCGACATCGCTGCTGAACTGAACATCTGGGACCTATCGCTGTCATGACCAATCTCGCCCCCCTTCGCCGTGCGCTTCTGTCTGTTTCGGACAAGACCGGACTTGTTGACCTTGCCAAGGCGCTGGATGCGCGAGGCGTGGAATTGCTGTCCACAGGTGGGTCGGCGAAGACGCTGCGGGATGCGGGTGTACCGGTAAAGGACGTCGCAGAGGTGACGGGTTTTCCCGAAATGATGGATGGCCGAGTGAAGACGCTGCACCCGATGGTGCATGGCGGGCTTCTGGCGCTGCGCGACAACGACGACCACGTCGCTGCGATGGCCGACCATGGAATCGGCCCAATCGATCTTTTGGTGGTGAATCTTTACCCGTTCGAGGAAACCGTCGCCAAGGGTGCTGACTATGACACCTGCATCGAAAATATCGACATTGGCGGCCCCGCGATGATCCGGGCGTCTGCCAAAAACCACGCTTTTGTGACCACAGTGGTCGACGTCGAGGACTACGATGCACTGCTGACTGAACTTGACGCCAATGACGGCCAGACCACGCTGGCGTTCCGTCAGCGTCTGGCCCAGATCGCCTATGCCCGCACTGGCGCTTATGATGCCGCCGTCAGCACATGGATGGCTGGTGCCATCGGAGAAGAAACTCCGCGCCGCCGCGTGTTTGCCGGCACGCTGGCGCAGCCGCTGCGCTATGGCGAAAACCCGCATCAGGGCGCATCTTTCTATCACGACGGTTCGGCTCGCCCGGGTGTTGCGACGGCGACCCAGCTTCAGGGCAAGGAACTCAGCTACAACAACATCAACGATACCGATGCCGCGTTTGAACTGGTGTCGGAGTTCCTGCCGAAAGACGGATTTGCCTGCGCGATCATCAAGCACGCTAACCCTTGCGGTGTGGCAACGGGCCGGACGCTGAAAGAGGCATATCAGAAGGCGTTTGACTGTGACCGGACGTCGGCGTTCGGCGGGATCGTCGCGTTGAACTCGACGCTCGATGGTGAAACCGCCGAAGCGATTGCCGAGATCTTCACCGAAGTGGTCATCGCCCCCGGCGCGCATCAGGACGCGAAAGACGTGTTCGCCAAGAAAAAGAACCTGCGTCTTCTGACGGCACCGGGTTTGGCTAACACCGCAGAGCCGGGAACGGCGTGGAAACAGGTGTCGGGGGGCATTCTTGTACAGAACCGCGACAATGGGCGGATCAACCTTGATGACCTCAAGGTCGTGACCAAGATCGCCCCGACAGATGACCAAATGCGCGACCTGCTGTTCGCGTGGACAGTGGCAAAGCACGTCAAATCCAACGCCATCGTCTACGTCAAAGACGGCGCAACCGTGGGTGTCGGCGCTGGCCAGATGAGCCGCTTGGACAGTGCGTTGATCGCCGCCAAAAAGGCCGAGCGTATGGCCGAGGCGCTGGGCCTGCCTGAGCCGCTGACCAAGGGCAGCGCGGTGGCGTCCGATGCGTTCTTCCCGTTTGCCGATGGTTTGCTCGAAGCGGCAGCGGCTGGCGCGTCCTGCGTTATTCAACCGGGCGGGTCGATGCGCGATGACGAAGTGATCAAAGCGGCGGATGAGGCCGGTCTGGCAATGGTGCTGACTGGAATGCGCCACTTCCGGCACTGAATTTGACCATCCGGTAAAATCCCGGAGCAGGGCAAAGGAGACAACATGCGTCTGGTGGCCATCGTTGCGGCAGCAGTCTTTCTTTTGGATCAACTGACAAAGTGGTTGGTGGTTCATGCGATGGACCTTGCCCGCGTCGGGGCCATCGACGTGTTTCCGCCCTACCTCAACTTTCGCATGGCTTGGAACACTGGCATCAATTTCGGACTTTTGTCAGGTCACGCGGATTGGACACGTTGGGTGCTGATCTCGGTTGCGCTGGGGATTGTCCTGTTTGTGCTGGTCTGGATGCGGCGCGATCCTCCGGGGCGTATGGGGTTGATCTTTGCCGGGCTGTTGATCGGCGGTGCGCTTGGTAATGTTGTGGACCGTTTGCTTTATGGCGCGGTTGCAGATTTTCTAAACATGTCTTGTTGCGGCTTTACCAATCCTTATGCCTTTAATGTCGCGGACATTTCGGTGTTTTTAGGCGCGATTGGGCTGGCGCTGTTCTCGGGTGGGAAAAACGCCTCGTGACGAGTGCGGTTTGATGCGCTAAAGCAAGAGTGAGGCGACTACGGAGGCGGGCAGACAACATGATGCCGCGCGCATTGATCATACTTGCACTGGTGGCATTGACCGCCTGCGGTTCCCGTCAGGACACGGCGGATCGAGACACCAACCTGCGCCAATTGCGTAATCCTTCCGGCACGCCCGAAGAATTTTCGATTGTCCCGTCCAAGCCTTTGCAAGCACCGGAAAGCCTGAGTGAACTGCCGAATCCGACTCCGGGCGGAGAGAACCGAACCGATCAGACGCCACTGAAAGACGCGGTTGCTGTACTGGGTGGGTCGCCGGCACGTCTGGATGTGCAGGCCGGTATCGGTGCTGGTGATCAGGCGCTTGTGGCCCGCGTGTCGCGGTTTGGCCGTGAGCCGGGCATCCGCGAACAATTGGCTGCAGCTGATCAGGAATTCCGCGAACGCCGGTCGCTGTTCAACTGGCGCCTTGTTCCGCAGGATACCTATAATCGCATCTACCGCAATCAGACGCTTGATCCGTATGCGACGCTCGAAGCGGCGCGTCGTGCTGGCGCGCTGACCCCGTCGGCTCCTCCTCGCTGACAGACCTAATTCGTGGGCACTTGCATTCGGAGCTGCTCACGAATCTGTTGGAACGCTTGAAGTTGCCGATACGCATCGTACGTTACTTCAAAATGGAGGAGTACTGCCGATGCGTCGCCTGATAGCCCTTAGCGGGGCGTGCCTTCTAGCAGCCGCGCCCTTGAGTGCGGACACGATCGAAGATCAGGTCACCACTTTCCAGCTTGAGAACGGAATGGATGTTGTGGTGATCGAAGACCACCGCGCGCCAGCCGTCGTTCACATGGTTTGGTATCGCGCCGGTTCGGCGGACGAACAGACAGGTGTGTCCGGAGTGGCGCACTTTCTTGAACACCTTCTGTTCAAAGGCACTGAAAAGCTGGCACCGGGCGAGTTTAGCGAAGTCGTCAAAGCAAACGGCGGCAGGGACAACGCATTTACCAGTTTCGACTACACTGCTTATTTCCAGCGCGTCGCGGCGGATCGGCTTGGGCTGATGATGGAAATGGAAGCGGACCGGATGAAGAATATCCAACTTGACCGCGAAGACATCCTGACAGAGCGCGATGTGATCATCGAAGAACGCAACCAGCGGGTTGAGAACGACCCCGGATCGCTGTTCCGCGAACAACGGATGGCGGCGCAATACCTCAATCACCCTTACGGCACTCCGATCATCGGCTGGCGGCACGAGATGGTGAACCTCGATCTGGATGATGCGCTGGCGTATTACGAACAGTTCTATTCGCCCAACAACGCTGTTCTTGTCGTCGCAGGCGATGTCCAGCCCGACAATGTTCTGGCGTTGGCACAAGAGCACTACGCGCCGATCCCGCGCAATGACGCGTTGCCCGATCGTGTGAGGCCGTCCGAACCACCGCAAATGGCCGAACGCCGGATTTCGTTCGAAGACCCGCGGGTGGCGCAGCCATATGTGATGCGCACCTATCTTGCGCCCGAACGTGATCCGGGCGACCAGCGTAAAGCTGCTGCGTTGACCATGCTTGCCGAAGTTCTTGGTGGTTCGCAAACATCGGTGATGCCGCAGAAACTGCAATTCGAGGAAAAGCGCGCTGTCTATGCCGGGGCGTTCTACAGTGGTCTGTCGTTGGACGACACGACCTTTGGAGTGGTAAACGTGCCAGCTCAAGGGGTAAGCCTCGAAGAGGCTGAGGCCGATATGGATCGCATCATCGCCCAGTTCATCGAAACGGGTGTTGATCCTGATCAGCTTGAACGGATCAAATTTCAGCTCCGCGCAGCGCAAGTTTACGAACTCGACAGTTCCAATTCGCTCGCCCGCCGTTACGGGGCTGCGCTGACCTCTGGGCTGACCATCGAAGATGTTCACGCATGGCCAGAGATCCTGCAGTCCATCACACCTGAGGAAATCATCGCCGCCGCACAGGAGGTGTTCGACCGTGACAATGCCGTGACTGGGTTCCTTCGGACGGCCGAGGAGGTAACGCAATGAAGTTCTTTGGTTCTCTGATCGCTATGATGGTGCTGGCAGTGACTCCGTTGCGGGCGGAAATCGATATCGCCGAGGTCGCAACGCCCGGTGGCATTAACGCGTGGCTGGTGCAGGAAGACACCATCCCCTTTGTCGCATTGGAGCTTCGGTTCAAAGGTGGCGCATCACTTGACCTGCCGGGCAAGCGTGGCGCGACGAACCTGATGGTTGGGCTACTTGAAGAAGGGGCAGGTGATCTGGATTCGCGTGCTTATTCGGAACGTGTAGAATCGCTGGCAGCCAGTTTCGATTTTGACATTGGTGACGACGCGGTGTCGATCTCGGCGCGATTCCTTACGGAAAATCAGGACGAAGCGCTGGCTTTGTTGCGCGATGCGATCACGCAGCCGCGGTTTGATCAGGCGGCAATTGACCGGGTGAAGGCACAAATCGTGTCAGCCATCCGATCAGATGCGCAAGACCCGGACAATCTGGTCGGGGTGGCGTTCGACAATATGGTGTTTGGTGATCACCCCTACGGCTCGGCCATTGAAGGGACCGAGGAAAGCGTGGCTGATCTGACCCGTGACGATCTGATTGCTGCGCACCAAGGCGCATTCGCCCGAGACCGTGTTTATGTCGGAGCTGCCGGAGACATCTCTGCCGAGGAGCTGGCGTCATTGCTGGACAACTTGTTGTCTGATTTGCCCGAAGCCGGAACACCGCAACCGGAGGACATTGCGGTGTCGACCCAAGAAGGTGTAACGATTGTGCCTTTCGACGTGCCGCAATCGGTTGCGATCTTTGGTCATGAGGGAATCGCCCGCGACGACCCTGATTTCTTTGCTGCCTATGTGCTGAATGAAATCCTTGGTGGCGGCGGCTTTGAGGCGCGTCTGATGGAAGAAGTGCGCGAAAAGCGCGGTCTGACATATGGGGTCTACAGTTACCTTGTTCCAAAGGACCACGCCGCGCTTTATCTCGGCCGCGTCTCGAGTGCGAATGATCGGATTGCCGAGGCTGTTCAGGTGATCCGGGATGAGTGGTCGAAGATGGCAGCGAATGGCGTAACCGAAGAGGAATTGGCCACCGCAAAGACCTATCTCACCGGAGCGTATCCGCTGCGTTTTGACGGTAACGGAACAATCGCGAATATCCTTGTTGGCATGCAGATGGACGATCTGCCGGTGGAGTATGTTAATACACGGAACGATCTGGTGAATGCGATCACGCTGGATGACATCAAGCGTGTTGCAGCCCGTATTCTCAAGCCAGATGCGCTTCACTTCGTTGTGGTGGGGCAGCCCGAGGGCTTGGATTCCTGAATTTGACCAATTGGTAAAAGAAAGGCCGCGCTGGCAATGCGCGGCCTTTTGATTTCTTTTGGGTGAAACCCTTGGCAGAGTGTGATTGCGCTTAATTCAATAGTCCCGCGTGACGCAGACCGTTGTCGATCATGTCTCGCGTCGGCTGGGAGACCGGGAAGAGCGGTGCGCGCATTTCCTCGTCACACAGGCCAAGCCGGCTCATTGCGTATTTCGCGCCACACAGACCCGGTTCGACGAAGATACTGTGATGCAGGGGCATCAGTCGATCCTGGATTTCAAGCGCCGTCACGAAATCACCCGCCAGCGTTGCCTCTTGCATCTTCGAGCAGAGTGCTGGGGCGACATTGGCGGTGACAGAGATCATGCCGACACCACCCTGTGCGTTGAAACCGTGAGCCGTTGCGTCTTCGCCAGAGAGCTGGACAAAATCCGGACCACAGGTCAGGCGCTGTGCGCAGACGCGTGCCAGATCGCCTGTAGCGTCTTTTACGCCGACAATGCGCGGCAGCTTGGCTAACTCGCCCATGGTTTTGGGTGTCATGTCCACAACCGAACGACCGGGGATATTGTAGATGACGATTGGCAGATCACAGCTGTCATGAAGCATCGTGAAGTGCCGGATCAGTCCATCCTGCGTCGGTTTGTTATAATAGGGCGTCACCACCAAACCCGCTTGCGCGCCTGCTTTTTCGGCGTGCTGCAAAAAGCGGATCGCTTCGTCGGTGTTGTTCGACCCGGCGCCCGCGATAACGGGAATACGTCCGGCGGCGGCTTGGACCACGAAGGTCACGACTTCTTCGTGTTCTTCATGGGTCAGAGTTGGGCTTTCGCCTGTCGTACCAACGGGCACGAGGCCGTGGCTGCCTTGATCGACATGCCATTCGACAATACGTTTGAGCGTGTCAAAATCCACCGCACCGTTTTTGAACGGTGTGACCAGTGCAGGCATAGACCCTTTGAACATCGTCACGCTCCTTTTTCGTATGTGGCGCTTGCGCCGTTGCACCCGTCCCGCGAATGTGAGTTGAAGGTCGCGGGGGGCGGGTTATCCTTTAGCGAGCCGTCTATCCTTTTTCGTAGGAGAAAATGCAAGCCATGTTTCGGCGTATCGCGATCTTGACGACGGTTCTGCTATCTCTTCCGTTGGCTGTTTCGGCGCAGGGCAATGCCCGCCCTCTAGAGCGAGCGATGGACCTCATGCGCGATGGCAATTGGGCTGCAGCGCAGATCGAGGCCCGAGGCGATGGGCAAGCGGGTTTGGATGTGATCCTTTGGCATTCATTGCGCGAAGGTCTTGGAAAGCCACGCGAGGTACAGGATTTTCTGTCACGGAACCCGGATTGGCCGGGATTGCCCTATCTCAAGGAGAAAAGCGAAAGCGCGATGACCGCTGCTCCTGCCGAGGCGATCCGTATGTTTTATGCCGACCATGTTCCGGAAACAGGGGCAGGGGCGTTATCTCTGGCGCGAGCTTTGCTGACTGCGGATGACCGGCAGGCGGCCGATGAGGTGGTATTGCGTGCTTGGACAACGCTCACGCTGACATCGGATGAACAAGACGCATTCGTCGCAAGCTATGGCGATTTTCTCAATCCGCATCACACTGCGCGTCTGGATGCGATGCTTTGGCGCGGCAGCGCAAGCAACGCGCGCGCCATGTTGCCTTTGGTGGGGGGAGATTGGCGAGCATTGGCCGAAGCGCGAATGGCACTGCGTGCCGATGCTGCGGGTGTCGATACTTTGATCGAAGCTATTCCCGCGACCCTAAGTGCGGATGCTGGTTTGGCGTATGAACGGTTTGCATGGCGTGTACGCAAAGGGCGGACCGATGACGCTGTGGAATTGCTACTGGCGCGGTCTTCGTCACGCGAAACGCTGGGCCGACCGGATATCTGGGCGCGGCAACGGGATGATCTTGTGCGGCGCCTTATGTGGGACAAGCGTTACCAGGATGCCTACGATGTTGCCGCGTCGCACCACTTGGCGGACGGGTCTTCCTTTGCGGACCTGGAATGGTTGGCAGGCTATCTTTCCTTGCGCTTTCTAGATGCGCCAGAGCGGGCCGCAACGCATTTTCGGGCGCTCCGCAGGGGGGTCGACTCTCCGATTTCGTTGGGCCGTGCTGGATATTGGCTCGGCCGTGCGCTTGATGCGGCTGGGGACGCAGCGGGCGCGACGCAGGCCTTTGCGTTTGGTGCGCAATATCAGACGTCATTTTACGGGTTACTGGCTGCTGAGGCGGGGGGGCTACCGCCTGATCCCTTACTTGCAGGCACCGAGGTTTTTCCCGATTGGCGCGATGCGATCTTTACGCAATCCTCTGTGTTCAATGCAGCCATTCTGCTTCTGGATGCCGAAGAAAATGTCTTGGCGGAACGATTTCTGACACATCTTTCCGAGTCGCTTGATCGGACGCAAATCGGACAAATGGGGCAAATGTTGGAGGATCTGGGTTTGCCCCATGTGCAGGTGATGCTGGGCAAGCGGGCGGCGCAATATGGACACGAGGTTCACGCGCCCTACTACGCACTTCATCCTCTAGCGCAGATCCAGCATCCCGTGCCGACTGAGCTTGTCCTGTCGATTGCCCGGCGCGAATCCGAATTCGATCCGGGTGTGATTTCCCCGGTGGGTGCGCGCGGGTTGATGCAGGTGATGCCGCGTACGGCTCAAGAGGTCGCCGGGTGGCTGGATGTCGAATATTCCGAGACCAAATTGTTGACCGATCCAACCTACAATGCGGTGCTTGGCGCGACTTATCTTGAACGCTTGGCGCAGCAGTTCAACGGCAATGCAGTGATGATTGCTGCGGGTTACAATGCCGGTCCAAGTCGGCCAGAACGCTGGATGCAAGAGCGTGGTGATCCACGGCGCGGGGACATGGATATCATCGACTGGATCGAGCACATCCCGTTTACCGAGACTCGCAACTACGTAATGCGCGTGACCGAAAGCCTGCCTATCTATCGCGCTCGGCTGGGGCGTGACCCTCACCCGGTTCCGTTTTCAGAAGAGCTGAAGGGATCAACCCTTTTGCCGCTGGCGCCACAGGGTGAATAGGCCCGCGCCGACGATCAGGCTGGCCCCAAAGACCACATTAGGGCGGATGGCTTCGCCAAAAACCATGATCCCAAGGCTCGCCGCGAAGGGCAATTGCAAGTAGGCGAAAGGTTGCACCGCACTGGCCTCGGCAACGTCGTAGCATTTGATCAGCAGGTAATGCCCGGTCGCGCCGGTTACACAAAGCAGCGCCATCATTGACCAGTCCGCTGGCGTCATTGGTTCCCAGAACCAGATGCCGATCAATGTCATGAACGCTGCGCCTACTGTGCCTGTCCAGAAAAAGCTGGTGGCGGCGCTGTCTTTGCGAGCGGCGTAACGGGTGAGTAGGCCGTAAAGAGCGAACATCAGCGCGGAAACCGCCGGGATGATCGCAAGCGGTGAAAAGACGCCGAAGCCAGGTTGTAGGATGACCAGAATACCGATGAACCCGACCCCAATCGCCGTCCAGCGCCGCCAGCCCACTTGTTCGCCAAGGATCGGGCCAGACAGGGCTGCGATGAGAAGGGGATAGCAGGCAAAGATCGCATGGCTCTCCACAAGGCCCAGATAGGTGAAGCCAAGCACCATGACGCAGATTTCGGTCGCTAGCAGAAGTCCGCGAAAGCCTTGCAGAAGCGGTTGCGACGTCGCAGCGGCCGCGCGCAAGCCTCCGGCCCGGCGACTGGCGACAAACATGACGAAGGCGGCGAAGAACCAGTAGCGGATCATCACCACCATCAGCACGTTGTATTCGCTGGCCAGATGTTGCGACAGGCCGTCCTGCATCGCGAATACGAATGTGGTTGCCACCATCAGCCAGATGCCCAAGCGGTTGTTGGTCTCTGTCATATCAGAGGGCTTTCCGGGCGATGGTCATGTGCCGCTTGCGGCCAAATCCGGGAACCCGGGTCGTGGTCAGGCCCGCGGCATCAAGGGCGCGGCGAACGTGACCGGCCGCAGTGTAGGTGGCTGCAGTGCCATTCGGGGCGGTCTTTTGGGCCACAAGGGACAGAAGATCCGGTTCCCACAGTTCGGGGTTCTTCGCTGGGGAAAATCCGTCTAGGAACCAAGCGTCGGCAGGGATGGGCATGGATGCAAGCGTGATGCGTGCATCGCCTTCGATGAGGGCAAATTTGAGGTCCGGTAGGGTGATTTCCTTTGCGCCATTAGCCCAAAAGGGGGCGAGTTCCTCGGCGATTGAGGCAAGGTCCGGGAAGGCCTGTTGCGCCCGGATCATGTCATCGGCTTGCATCGGGAATGCCTCGAAGCTGGTGAAGTGGAGAGTTCCGGATTGTTCGTGGGACCGCCAGAGGTCAAGCGTTGCCAAAAGGTTCAAGCCTGTACCGAAACCAAGTTCGGCTATGTGGAACCCGTCCTTGAATCGTGCGGGCAGGTCGTTGCCAGCCAGAAACACATGGTGTGTTTCGGCCAACCCGTTGTCGAGCGAAAAATAGGGATCGTCGAACCGGCGGGAGACAGGAACATCCCCATCGCGCCAGTCGAGCGGTTCCGTCTGGAGTTTCATGATGACATACCTTAGCGACAGCTGAACCTTGGCGAGGAGAGACCGGAATGGCAATGCCCGAAATTACGGTGCGCGGAGCGGGTATCTTTGGCCTGAGCATCGCGTGGGTTTTGACACAACGTGGCGCACATGTGCAGGTGGTCGACCCGCATGGGGCAGGGTCCGGGTCAAGCGGTGGACTGGTTGGAGCTTTGGCGCCGCATGTGCCGGAGAACTGGAACGACAAGAAGGCGTTTCAGTTGGAAAGCTTGCTTATGGCCGAGGCCTTCTGGGCTGATGTGCAGGCCGTTGGGCGTGTCGATCCGGGGTATGGGCGCACTGGGCGTTTACAGCCGATTGCCGATGACCACGCCTTGGCGTTGGCTCGTTCACGCTGTGATGGCGCACGCGACTTGTGGCAGGGGCGGGCTGTGTGGGAGGTGATTGCTGTCGAAGATGCCGGGGCATTTTCGCCACTTTCGCCTTCGGGGTTCCTGATCCGGGACACGTTGACCGGCAGGATGCATCCAAGGCAAGCTTGTACTGCTTTGGTTGCTGCGTTGCGGGCGCGCGGTGTCGAGGTCGTGCGGGAAGCGCCTGATCAGGGTGCCGTAATTTGGGCGGCTGGCTGGCGTGGTTTGCTGGAGCTGTCCGATGAAATCGGCAAATCGGTTGGAGCTGGTATCAAGGGGCAATCCGCCGCTTTGGGATATGATGCGGGGCCGGTGCCGCAGGTCTTTGTCGATGGTTTGCACATCATTCCGCACGCAAATGGGACGGTCGCAATCGGATCGACCAGTGAGCGAGAGTTCGAAAGCCCGGACGGTCTGGATGACCAATGCGACGACCTGATTGCCCGCGCCGCTGTGGCCATGCCCATGCTTGCAGACGCGCCGGTGGTGGATCGCTGGGCTGGAGTGCGCCCGCGTGCCCGATCACGTGCGCCGATGTTGGGGGCGTGGCCCGGACGCGAGGGGCACTTTATCGCCAATGGCGGGTTCAAGATCGGCTTTGGGATGGCACCCAAAGTGGCCGAAGTGATGGCGGAATTGGTGCTTGATGGGCGCGACAGCATTCCGGAGGGTTTCCGGGTCGAGGCCTCTATGTGAACGGCGTGGTTTCTATGGCCTTGGCAATCTCAGCTACGCCCGGGTCAATTCGAGCCTGCGCGATCGAGCTGTAGGCAAGGCGATAATAATTACGTGGTGGCGCCTCTCCGGCAAAAAAGGCGGTGCCTGGTTCGATCAATACACCAACTTTGCTCAGACGCTTGGCTAGATCTTCGCAATCGACGTGATCTGGCGCTTGCATCCAAAAGCTAGATCCACCGTATGTCCCTTTGCCTGCGATTGTCAGGCCGTATTTGCGGATTGCGTGCTCCATGATCACGCGCTGATCATTCAAGGCTTTTCCCGTGCGTCGGATCAGGCTGTCGTAATGGCCGAGGCTGAGGAAATAAGCTGTTGTGCGCTGAGTCAGGCCGGGAGGATGGCGCAAGACAGCCGCTCTCAGCGCGCGTACTTCGCGTATGAACGGGGCGGAGCCAACAAGATAGCCAAGGCGGAGACCGGGGAAGAGCGACTTTGAAAAGCTGCCGACATAAATGACCCGCCCGTCTTCATCGAGGCTTTTCAAAGCGGGCATCGGAGATTTGAGATACGCCATCTCGAATTCGTAGTCATCCTCGACGATCAGTGCATCAAGCGCTCGTGCACGGGTCAGCAACGCCTGTCGTCGGGCAAGCGGCATCGTGTAAGATGTGGGGCATTGGTGGCTTGGCGTTGTGAAGATCACATCGGTGTTTTCGGGGATTTGGTCAGGAGGTAAGCCATCTTCATCAACGTCCAACGCGCTCAGGTGGCAGCGCGATTGGGTCAGCACGCCCCGCAAAGACGGGTAGCAAGGGTTTTCGATCACGGCATGCCGGCGTTGATTAAGCAAAACCTGCGATGTCATCCAAAGCGCATTCTGTGCGCCCATGGTGATCAACACTTCATCCGGCTTGGCCGCAATTCCCCGTCTGGGCAGGGTGTGACGCAAGATGAATTCAACCAATTGGGGGTCGTCCTGATCATAGTAGTCACGGGTCAGTGCAGAAAAGTCCTTGGCGCCCAGTGCTTGCAAAGCACAAAGCCGCCAGTTTGCGTGGTCGAACAATTGCGGATCGGTTTGTCCATAAAGGAACGGATAGCGGTATTGTGCCCAATCCTGCGGTTTGACCAAAGCTGTGGCCCCAGTAAATTTTTGGCCCAGCGCACGGGACCAGTCGACCGTGTCTTCCCGTCTTGGCGTGTTTTCGAAATTCGGTGGTTCTGGCGCGTCGTCAGAAACGTAGTACCCTGATCGGCCACGTGACGTCAGATAGTCGTTGGCCAGAAGTTCTGTGTACGCCAACGTGACAGTGATCCGACTGACTCCGAGATGATGCGCGAGTTTGCGGCTCGAAGGAAGCTTTTCGCCCCGGCGAAACCGGCCCGACAGAATGCCCTCAGCCACCATTTGTTGGATGCGGGCTTGAAGGGTGCCTTTGGTGTCGGGCTTGAGGAAAAAATTTTCGACTGGGATTGCCATGGCAGATGTCTAGATTGGACTTAATGGCTTGGCAATCTGGTCTTACTGCTTAGTTGGGTGCCACGCGTTTTCTCGAGCCTCAGAATTTTATGAGGCGTCCCCAGAATCTTCGTACGAAGATTCTGAAGGAACAGCGTTTCGGTTTCGTAAATGCAGCACGGGAATAGCGATGGGCTGTGAACCGTGCTGCATGGTCGGCGGGCTTACTCCGACCAACTTACCCCGGTCAGGTCAGTCGCCTGAGTCGGTGCATTCTGCCAAAGCCCCGTGATGCGAGCGTCCGCGACAGTTGGGAACGCCAACTGGAACAAATAGCCATTGACGTAGTCATCTGCGATCATTGTTTGCGCCTGCGCCAGAAGCTCAGATCTCGCAACCGGATCGCTGGTGGTGCCCAAGGTGGTCATGAGTTCTTGGAACGTCGGGTTGTCATACTGGAAATAGTAATCCGGGCGCGCATAGATACCGATATCGAAAGGTTCGGTGTGGCTGACGATGGTGAGGCCGAAATCCTTGCCTCGAAACACCTCTTCCAGCCACTGGGCCCATTCCAGATTGGTGATCTCGGTCTCGATCCCCACGGCTCGTAACTGAGATGCGATGATCTCACCGCCGCGTCGAGCGTAGGACGGCGGCGGCAGTTTCAGAGTTGTGGTGAAGCCGTCGGCATACCCGGCCTCGGCCAGAAGGGCTTTGGACTTTTCGGGGTCATAATTCGATTGCGCCGTCAGATCGACATAATCGGGATTGTGCGGTGCGAAATGGGTACCAATGGGCGTGCCAAGACCGAACATCGCGCCGTCGATGATCGCCTGACGGTCAATGGCGTGGGCAATCGCTTCGCGTACGCGCACATCATCCAGCGGAGGGAGTTTGTTGTTTGTACTCAGGATCGTTTCGCCTTCGGTGGAGCCAACCAGAACTTGAAAACGGGGGTCGGCTTCGAATTGTGGAAGGTTCTCCGGTGCCGGAAAGCCGGCAAACGCGTCGATATCCTGCGCCATCATTGCCGCGAATGCCGCTGTGGGATCGGAGATGAACTTGAACGTTGCCGCCTCGAGGGCGGGCGCGTCGCCCCAGTAGCTAGTATTGCGGCTGATCTCGATCCGGTCGCCTTGGACCCAATTGTCGAACTTGAAAGGGCCGGTGCCAATCGGCGTTTGCTTGATGGTCTCGATGCTTTCTGGCGCAACAATGACGGCGTCGCCCCATGCCATGTTGAATAGAAAATTGCCGTCAGCTGCCGAGAGTTTTACTTCAACCGTGTTAGGGTCGATCACGATGACCTCGGAAATTCCTGCGAACAAAGCCTTTTGAGCGTTGGCGCTGTCTTCGGCGCGGGCGCGGTCGAGGGTGAACTTCACATCCTCGGCGTCCATTGTTGTGCCGTCATGAAAGCTTACGCCGTCACGAAGGGCGAAGGTGTAGGTCGTTCCGTCTTCGCTGATCTCCCAGCTTTCGGCGAGACCTGCCACAACTGATCCATCCGACATGAAGCGCGTGAGCCCTTCGAACACGTTGGAATAGAGCACAGAGTCAATCGCCCCGGCGGCCGCACTTGTCGGGTCGAGGTGTGGTGGTTCGAGTTGTAGCGCAATAGTGAGATCGGTCTGCTGCGCCATCGCAGGCGCAGACAGAAGCGCCGCAAGGGCAACGCCCCGAAGGAAGTGGTGTGTCATGGTGTCCCTCCTGTTGTTGCGCTCACTGTCAGCGCGAATCGTCCTGCAATCAAGCACATGCTGCAATTTGCGCAGTGCGCGGTGTGGACTGCCCTGCTAGATGCGCGCGCAGATGCGACCCCAGAGGAGACGCCAAATGAGCGCCACCGCCAAAAAAACTGCCCCTTTGCCCGACGATATTCGTGCACGAAAGGGCGGCACACCGATCGTCAGTTTGACGGCCTACACGACGCCGATGGCAGAGTTGATGGACGCGCATTGTGACTTTGTGCTTGTCGGAGACAGCGTTGGGATGGTGCTGCATGGCCTGCCTTCGACGCTTGGTGTGACGATGGAGATGATGGTTCTTCACGGACAAGCGGTAAAGCGCGGCTTGCAGCGGGTGATGATGGTCGTCGACATGCCGTTTGGGTCGTACGAGGAAAGCCCTCAGCAGGCGTTTCGGAACGCGGCGCGGATCATGGCCGAAACCGGCGCAGGTGCAGTGAAGCTGGAAGGTGGTCAGGGCATGGCCGAGACCATCGCGTTCCTGGTTGTCCGCGGTATTCCGGTGATGGCGCATATCGGTCTGACGCCACAGTCGATCAACACTCTTGGCGGCTACAAGGTACAGGGTCGTGGTGCGGCAGGTACACAGTTGATGGCGGATGCTCAGGCGGTGTCAGAGGCCGGAGCCTTTGCAGTTGTGCTGGAGAAGGTGCCGCAAACGCTGGCTGACCAGATCACGGCAGAGGTGCCGATCCCGACAATTGGCATTGGCGCGTCAGCCGGTTGCGATGGTCAGGTACTCGTGGTCGACGACATGCTTGGGCTGTTTACCAAATTCAAACCGAAATTCGCCAAACGCTACGCCACATTGGGTGAACAGGCCGAAGCGGCGGTTGTGGCTTATGCCAAGGACGTGCGGGCACGGGCGTTTCCAGCAGCCGAACATGTGTTCGCGGACGCCGTGCCGGAGGGCAAGTCGTGATCGCTCCGATTGTCCGGGACAAAGTCCGGCTGCTCGAGATGGTCACGCCATGGAAACAGAGCGGCGAAGTGGTTGGCGTGGTGCCAACTATGGGCGCGTTGCATGACGGGCATCTTAGCCTTGTCGCAGCGGCCAAGGCGGTCTGCGACCGGGTGATCGTGACGATCTTTGTCAATCCAAAGCAGTTCAACAATCCCGAGGATCTAGCCAATTATCCTCGCACTGAGGAGTCCGATGCGCGAAAGCTGGAGCGATTTGAGGTAGATGCGATCTGGGTGCCTGATGGGGATCAGATGTATCCCAAGGGATTTGCAACAACGGTGTCAGTGTCTGATTTGACCGATTGCCTATGCGGCGCGACGCGCCCCGGCCATTTCGAAGGTGTGGCGACCGTGGTGGCCAAGCTGTTCTTGCAGACGCAGGCGGATAAGGCTTTTTTCGGAGAGAAGGACTATCAACAATTGCAGGTTGTCACGCGGATGGCTGCTGACCTCGATATTCCTATCCAAGTGATGGGCTGCCCGACGATTCGTGAGGAAGATGGGCTGGCGATGTCGTCACGTAATTTGCTGCTGTCTGATCGGGCGCGGGTCTATGCACCGGTCTTGAACGAAGTGATGGAGCGCATAGCTGAGGCTTTGCGCGGTGGTGCGATCATGTCGGACGTGTTGCCCGAGGCCTTGGCGCGGTTGGAAACTGCCGGGTTCACCGGGGTGGATTATCTCGAATTGCGCGCGGCAGATGGATTAGGGCTTTTGGAGAGTGCCGACGTTCCGTCGCGGCTTTTTGCTGCCTCTTGGCTGGCCGGGGTGCGGCTGATCGACAATATCGCGGTATGAGAAGGTGATCCTGCGTGGGCGCAGAACCGCGTTTTACTTGACGGAAACGGTTGCCGGCGCTGCCTCGTCGTCAATTGGTTTGGACCAATGACGCTAGAATAAACGACCCCCCAAGTTATTGGGGAAACTGAAACGATCAGGGCAGCAGCAGGGTTTGCAGGCTGCGGGCCATGACCTTGGCACTGTCGAGCATATCGGTAATGCCGACCCATTCGTCCGGTTTGTGTGCAAGTTCCAAAACACCGGGGCCATAGGCAATGCAGTTCTTCAGCTTGCCGATCCGATCGATGTGTTTCTGGTCGTAGCTACCGGGCGAGGCGACATAGGTGGGATTTTGACCCAGCACTGCGTGGATCGCGTCATGTACGGTTGTAACGATGGGTGCTGTTTTATCTGTCATTGACGGGATCACGCGGTTGATTTCTCGGATCTCGTAATCGAAGTTTTCGCGCCTTGCTTTGAGGTCTTCGAGCAGGTCGATCACCTCTTGTCGGACAGCCTCGATGGGTTCCTCCATGAGAAAACGGCGGTCGATGACGATGCGGCAGCTGTCGGGCACGCAATGGGCCGGCAATCCGGTATAGTCACTGGCCTGTTCCGGTTGACCGCCATGGATGGAATTGATGTTCATCGTGGATTGTCGCGCACCTTCGGGAACGACGGGCATCTCGGTCCAACGCGACGCCATAGCTGGGTAAAGGGTTTCTTCGAACGCGTGCAGCACCGCACCCATGTGACGCACGGCACAATCACCGAGGAACGGCATAGAGCCGTGGGCGATTTCGCCTTTGGTTTCGATCTCGGCCCACCAACCGCCACGGTGTCCAAGACAAATGCGGTCTTTGTTAAGCGGTTCGGGAATGATGACGTGTTGCACGCGCGTCGGTTCGAACCATCCCTGTTCGGCCAGATAGGCCACCCCGCCATAGCCGCCGGATTCTTCGTCCGCCGTGCCGCTGATTTCGATTGCGCCAGCGTAGTCGGGGTGTTCGGCGATAAAGGCTTCGGCCGCGATGATCGACGCGGCAAGGCCTCCCTTCATATCACAAGCCCCACGACCGTAGACCTTGTCGTCAGCAACCTCGCCGCCGAATGGATCACGAGTCCAGCCGTGGCCGACCTCCACCACATCCGTGTGGGAGTTGAAGTGTACGCAGTCGCCGGGCCGGGTGCCCTTGTGCCGGGCGACAAGGTTCCATCGTGGGTAACGGTCACTGTCACCGGGGGCGCCTTCAGCGCGGACCCATGTTGTTTCAAATCCGGCGCGGGCCAGGCGCACATCTAGCAGATCGCAGATCGCCGCGTAGTTTTCACCGGGTGGGTTGAGCGTCGGGATGCGAATCAAGTCTTGCGTCAGCGCGATCAGGTCGTCGCGCGCGTCGTCGATCCGTTGAAAAAGCCCGTCTGGCATATGTCACCTCGCGTTTGCCGCCAGTGTTGCGGTGCGGCGCCGACTTGGCAAGGCTCAGCGCCAGTCGAGGGGCGGTAGTTTTCCAACTGGGATCGGGCCGATCAGGACGGTTCCGCGATCAAGCCCGAGGGTTACATCAAGCGCATCTCGCGCGCCACTGAACGTGGACAGCATCGAAAGCAGCTCAATAATGCCTTCACTGAGGACTGCGGGTAGATCGCCGTTCTCGCGGGCGTTGGATATGGCATCGCGCCAGTTTTCGGCGGTAAGGGTAACTTCGCCTGTGGCCCGGCCCGCAGCGTCGAAGGTTGCATTACCGGTGACCTTGAACGTGACGGCGCCGTAGTTGATCTCGGATCGGGTAAGGGTCATGCCCGTCACCTGCGGCAGCGCTCCGGCGAATGCGTCTGCTGTGAGTGGATGATCAAAGCTCAGTTCCAGTTCGGCCCGTAGTGATGCGAGCGACTCGGGGCTGATGTTTTGCGCGACCTGCGGCGATGTGGCGGCAAGGCTGCCGATAGAAATAGCGACCCGGTAGGATGCCGGGTTGGCATCGATCTTTTGCAGAGCTGCATTGACGTCGGCCATCGCCAGCGCGTGATCAGGGCCGGTCATGTTCAGGACCGTGGATTCAAGGTTGCTGCGAACAACCGCGCCGTTGTCGTGGATCACGCTCGCGAGCATTCCGTCCGATGCGACGGCAACGTCGCCTTTTCCGGTGGTCAGAGTTTGGGTGTCGGGCAACGCGACGATCACATGCCGTTGGTTGTAGCTGAGAGCCAGAATTTGCAGAAATGGTGCGCTCCAGCCGAAGGGGCCATCCGCCGCGATGATCATTGGTTCAGTGATAGTCAGATCGGTCCGGTTCGGAAAACCGCGTACCGTCAAATCGGCGTAGTCTACCTGCGCACCTGCAGCGCGCTGTGTAGCGAACCAATCAGCGACACTGCTGCGCAGATTATATGCCGCGTAGAACCACCATCCACTGTAGGCCAGCGTGGCCACGATGATCACCGCAAGAAGACGTTTCACCTGCGCACCCCCTTTTGTCTGCCGTGTCTTTGGTGTTTACCGCGCACAGAAAGGCAGGACCAGCATCATGACGCTATGGGTATTCGGATACGGATCGCTTTTGTGGAACCCCGGCTTTACGCCCGTTGAAACGGCCCATGCCCGGCTTGAGGGGTATGCGCGCAGTTTTTGTATGCGGTCGATCCATCATCGGGGCACCGAAGAAGACCCGGGTTTGGTTTTGGCATTGGATGCGCATTCGAACAGTGCTTGCGACGGGTTGGCGATGCAGATGCACGAGGCCGAATACGACGCCACGATGGCGTATCTCCGAGAACGCGAGCTGGTGTCTTCCGCCTATCTTGAAAAGATCTTGCCGCTAACCTTCAACGATGGGCGTGAAGTTCTTGCCGTCACTTATGTGATCGACCCAGATCATAATCAGTATTGTGGCTCGCTTGATTTGGAAGAACAGGCACAGATCATCGCAAAAGCGGTGGGTGGGCGTGGCCCCAACAGCGAATACTTGTTCAATACGGCGTCACATCTGGTGGAATTGGGCATTCCCGATGCAGAGTTGGACTGGCTTTGCGCGCGTGTGCGCGCGCTGATCGCTTAACCGCTTGGCGATTGGCGGCGAACCGCCTAGAGTTGCCAACGAAGAACAAGAAACGCGTCAGGAACTGTCCGAATGGATCAACCGGACATCGAGGCCGA
Source organism: uncultured Marivita sp. (assembly GCA_947503115.1). Classification (GTDB taxonomy): domain Bacteria; phylum Pseudomonadota; class Alphaproteobacteria; order Rhodobacterales; family Rhodobacteraceae; genus Marivita. Next base: position 9,116 of record CANNCS010000010.1, on the reverse strand, counting down.
GCCACAGTTTTCACAGCCTGTCCGTCAGGTATTGATGATGCTCATTGTTTTGGGGCTAACCGGCTTTGGCGGTTTTCTCGCGTTGCCACGGGTTCTGCCCGTGTTCGAGGCTAATCCATATTTGAACGGGTTCATCGCTTTTGTATTCGTTCTTGGTGTGCTGGCGTGTTTTTGGCAGGTCTGGCAACTGATCCAGTCGGTACGTTGGATTGAACATTTTGCACAGGAGCGTGAGCGCGGCTTCCAGAGCAAAGCGCCTTTGCTACTTGCGCCTCTGGCGACTCTGCTGCGGTCGCGTGGCAAACGGATGCAGATCAACACTGCTTCGACCCGGTCCATTTTGGATTCCGTGGCGACGCGTATCGATGAAGCACGTGAAATTACGCGCTATATCGTCAATCTACTGATCTTTTTGGGTTTGCTTGGCACGTTTTACGGGCTGGCGACTACGGTGCCTGCGCTTGTGGATACGATCCGTGGGCTCGCTCCGGAAGATGGGGAGAGTGGCGTTGAGGTGTTCGCCCGTTTGATGAACGGGTTGGATAGCCAGTTGTCTGGCATGGGCGTCGCGTTTGCGTCGTCGCTGCTAGGCCTTGCGGGGTCTTTGGTTGTCGGTTTGCTGGAACTGTTCGCAGGCCACGGTCAGAACCGATTTTACCGCGAGTTGGAAGAATGGCTGAGTTCCATCACGAAGCTGGGTTTTTCCAGCGGAGATGGGGACGGTGCTGGCGACATGGGTACGGCAGGCGTCACCCTTGACCAGATGGTTGAGCAGATGGAGGCGATGCAATTGCTGTTCGCCCGGTCTGAGGAAGGCCGGTCTGAAGTGGAATACCGTCTGGGTCAATTGAGCGACACGCTTGAGCGGATGACCGAGCGGATGGAAGCCACGGCGCCCAGTGCAACGGCGTTTGCTCGGATCGCGGACAGTCAGGACCGTCTGATCGACGTGTTGACACACAAGTCCGAGAACGAAGGGCTGGATGCGGAAAGCCGGATGCGGTTGCGGTCGATTGACGTTCAGATGCTTCGTATCCTTGAAGAAGTTTCGGCGGGGCGTCAGGAAACCATGGCGGAACTGCGGACGGATCTGAACGCTATTGGCCGTGCGCTGGATCGCATGGCCCGCAATGCAGGGCGCAAGACCGACAAGGGCGAGGGCTAGCCGTGGCCCTGTCACGTCGAACCGGAGCCCGGTTCCAGGCCTCGATCTGGCCCGGCTTTGTTGACGCGATGACCGGGCTGTTGCTGGTGTTGATGTTCGTTCTGACCATTTTCATGGTGGTCCAGGCGGTTCTGCGTGACACGATCATGGGGCAGGAAAACGAGCTAAATACGTTGTCCTCGGAAATTGCGGAACTCGCGCGGGCACTGGGCGTAGAGCAGCAACGTACCACGTCTTTGACCAACCAATTGGGTGCTTTGAATTCGACTTTAGATGACACGCGGGCGCGGTTGACTGAACAAGAGGCGATCATTGCGTCGCTGTCGGCCACGCGCGATCGGCAAGCGGCGGAATTGGAAGCGGCAGACGCACGGATCGCTTCGTTCGAAGAACAGGTCGCGGGATTGCTGTCAGAGCGTGACACGGCACTGGATCAAGTGGCTGAGCTTTCTGAAGTGCGGGCGCAATTGCTGACCGAACAGGAGGCGCTGAACCTTGCGTTGGCGACAGCGCGCAGCGAGATTGACGAACAGGTAGAAGCGGCCCGGTTGGCGGCGGCACGGCGCGAGGCTTTGGAAGCCTTGATGGCGGATCTGCGGGCCGAAAATGCAGCGACCTCTGAGCAAGTTGGCGCTCTGACCGCGCAGGTCGCAGATCTTGAAAGCGCGCTCAGCGATGAGGAGGCGGCCAAACTGGCCGAGGCCGCGGCTGCCGAAGCGCTGCGCGCGCGGCTGGAGAACGCGGACGCCGAATTGACGGCCATGACCATGGCGCTTGAGGAACAGCGGGCGCGGGCGGAAGATACACTTACCCTATTGGCGGCTGCGCGCGCAGCTGAAGAAGACCTCAACGCGCGTTTGGCGGCAGCTTTGATCGAGGGTCAGGAGTCGAACGCGGCATTGCAGGCGCGGTTGGACGCCGCGATTGCGGATAGCGAGGCACGGCTTGCCTCTTTGCAAACGCAACTGGAAGCAGCAACGGCTGAAGGCCAGGAGACCGAGGCTTCCCTACAGGCGCAACTGGCTGAGCAAGCAACTCGGATTGCACTGCTTGAGCGAGAACTTTCGGCTTCGCAAGTTGATCGCACAACGCTTTCTTCGCTCGAAGCGCAATTGTCTCAGGCTTTGATCCGTGTGTCAGAGGCGAACGCGCTCGAAGCGAGACTGGAGGAATTGCGCGCAGAGAATGCTGCTCTTTCATCTGATTTGGGCGGGTCAGAGCAGGAAACTGCCGAATTGCAGGGAATTGTAGAGGCATTGCGTCAAGCGTTGGCAGACGCACAGGCAGAAGCAGCAGCACGTACAGAAAGTGAGCAGACGCTTGAACAACGCCTTGCCGCCGCCTTTGCACAACAGAGTGCCGTTGAAGCATCTCTGGCGGACACACGCGATCAATTGGCCGCAGCGCTGGCGGCAAAAATTGCGGCAGAGACCTCACTTGAAGATCGTTTGTCTGACGCGGAACAGCGGCAGCTACTACTAGAGCAAGCCCGCAGTGAATTGGACGTGCAAACCCAGCGCGCGACCGAAGCGCAGCGGCAGACAGAGTTGCTCAACAAACAGGTTGGCGCTTTGCGGCGGCAATTGTCGTCATTGCAGTCGTTGTTGGACGAGGCGACGGCCCGTGATGTCGAAGCGAAAATCCAGCTTGAAAGCCTTGGCAGCGAATTGAATAGCGCTTTGGCCCGTGTGGCAGCTGAAGAACGGCGGCGGCGACAGCTGGAAGAGGCAGAGCGGATCCGGCTCGAGGAAGAGCGGCAAAGGCTCGAAGCGGAAAAACAGCGACTGGCGGGTGAGAACCAAGACCTTGAACAATATCGCTCCGAATTCTTTGGTCGGCTGCGCGAGGTTTTGGGTAACCGAGAAGGTGTGCGGATCGAAGGCGACCGTTTCGTTTTTTCATCCGAGGTGCTGTTCCCGTCGGCACAGGCGTCTTTGTCTATCGAAGGGCGTGTACAGGTGGCCAATGTGGCCGCGATCCTACGGGACGTATCGAGGGATATTCCCGACGGGATCAACTGGATCATTCGGGTCGACGGACATACCGACAATGTGCCTTTGTCCGGGCAGGGGCTTTATGCCGACAACTGGGAGCTCTCGCAGGCGCGCGCTCTGTCGGTCGTACGCTACATGATCGAGGATTTGGGCATCCCTCCGCGCCGTTTATCCGCGAATGGGTTTGGTGAATACCAACCAATCACGACTGACGACACTGCCGAGGCGCGGGCACAGAACCGGCGTATCGAGTTGAAGCTGACTGAACAGTAATCACTATTCCACGACAACATCCGCATGGCGCACGGCCAAGGTCGTGTTTCCGCGGATCAGTTGGGCATAGCCACGATATATCCCTTTGGCCCAGCCAGTATCAGGCGCGCGTTTGCCATAGGCGCGCATCAGTTGCGCCTGATCGTCGTCAAGCCGGGCTGTGTGGGCAAACACTGGGCCGTTGGGCCCGACCATGGTCATTTCGATGCGGTCATAGGCGTCGACGCGAAACGCGTGCGCGTAAAGCACCAACGCGTCCGAGGGTGAAAGCGTGGTGCGCCGCGCTGCTCCGGATTGAACCTGTTCGAGCTCCGGCACCGCGTCAGAGACACCAGCGGTGAAGAGACCGGCATCCGTGTAACGTGGAGCATCTAACCACAAGGTTTCACGAGGCTCGGCGCAGGTGTTGGCTTTGCCAGGGGCAAACGGGTCAATAATATCCGAGCCTTGCGTGATGGTGAGATGCAAATGTGGGAAATTGGTCAAGCCGCTTAGCCCTACTTCGCCGAGCAATTGGCCTTGAACCACGCGCTGCCCGGGTGTGACGCGCACCGATCCCAGTTTCATGTGGCAATAAACGGATTGGTAGCCGTTGCCGTGATTGATACGCACCGCGTTTCCGCATTCCTCTCCGTTGAGGTCCGTCCCGGGCACATAGGGTTGGTCGGGACGCGTGTTGCGGATCGCTTCGACCCGGCCATCTGCGGCGGCGATCGCGCGGACGCCGTCTTCCATTTGCTCAAAGCTGAGAAGGGCGAAATCCGTCCCGCTATGACCGTCTTGCGTTTTGAGGCCGCAACGGTAATCCGAGACACCCTCTGTTGGATCAATGTCTGGGTAATCCTCGATTACGCAGGTTTCACCCAGAACGCAATCGAGTGGCATACCTAAAAAGGAAACGTCCGCCACAACGGGTGTGGCGGACGTAATGAGTATTGCAATCAGACTGCGGATCACTCCGCCGTTAGAAGCGGGGGCTTCTTGCTGGACAGGCGCGGATTGTCCGGCCCAAAAGTTTCCAGCAAGAGGCTGCCGTCCTTGACGGACACGCGCACGACACCGCCTTTTGCGAGTTTGCCAAAAAGCAGTTCTTCCGCGAGCGGTTTCTTGATCTCTTCCTGAATCACACGCCCCAGAGGCCGCGCGCCCATTTTGTCGTCGTAGCCCTTTTCGGCCAGCAATTCGGCTGCGGGCTTGGTCAGTTCGATGGTCACATTGCGATCCATCAGCTGCGCTTCGAGTTGCAGCACGAACTTTTCGACCACTTGCAGGATCACCGACTTCGGCAGCGGCGAGAACGAGATCACAGCATCCAGACGGTTGCGGAATTCCGGCGTGAAAGTGCGTTCGATTGCGGCGGTATCCTCACCCTCGCGGCGGTCACGACCAAAGCCGATGGCGGCTTTCGCCTGCTCTGCCGCGCCTGCGTTGGAAGTCATGATCAGGATCACGTTGCGGAAGCTGACAGTGCGCCCGTTGTGATCAGTCAGTGACCCGTGGTCCATCACCTGCAACAGGATGTTGTAGACATCCGGGTGCGCCTTTTCGATCTCGTCAAGCAACAGCACACAGTGCGGATGCTGGTCCACGCCATCTGTAAGCTGTCCGCCTTGGTCGAAACCAACATATCCCGGAGGGGCGCCAATCAGGCGACTGACCGCGTGCTTTTCCATGTATTCGGACATGTCAAAGCGCAGGAGCTCTACACCCAGCGTATCCGCTAGCTGCTTGGCCACTTCGGTTTTACCCACACCAGTTGGGCCGGCAAAAAGGTAATTGCCGATGGGCTTTTCGGGTTCCCGCAAGCCAGCGCGAGCCAGCTTGATCGCCGAGGACAGCGCGTCGATGGCGGCATCCTGACCGAAGACCACGCGCTTGAGCGACGCTTCGAGATCCTTGAGAACCTCTGCATCGTCCTTGGACACGTTCTTTGGCGGGATGCGTGCGATCTTGGCAACGACAGCTTCGATCTCTTTTGCACCTAGCGATTTGCGCCGCTTGGATTCCGCAACCAGATGCTGCGCAGCACCCGCTTCATCGATGACGTCGATGGCTTTGTCAGGCAATTTCCGGTCATTGATGTAACGTGCGGACAGTTCCACAGCGGTCTTGATCGCTTCGGCAGTGTATTTGACGCCGTGGTGTTCCTCGAAATAGGGCTTGAGGCCTTTGAGGATCTTGATCGTGTCTTCGACCGAAGGTTCGTTCACGTCGATCTTCTGGAACCGGCGGCTGAGTGCACGGTCTTTTTCAAAGTGCTGACGGAATTCCTTATAGGTGGTTGAGCCCATGCAGCGTAGTTTGCCGCCCTGAAGTGCTGGCTTCAGAAGGTTGGAGGCATCCATTGCGCCGCCGGATGTGGCACCGGCACCGATGACGGTGTGAATCTCGTCGATGAACAGCACCGCATCGTCATGGTCTTCCAGTTCCGTCATCACTGCTTTCAGACGCTCTTCAAAGTCGCCACGATAACGGGTGCCCGCGAGAAGCGCACCCATGTCGAGCGAGTAGATGGTCGTCTTCGAAAGGACTTCGGGTGTTTCGCCCGCCACGATCTTTCGCGCCAAGCCCTCGGCGATCGCGGTTTTGCCCACGCCCGGATCCCCGACTAGAAGCGGGTTGTTCTTGCGTCGGCGGCAAAGCACTTGGATACAGCGCTCAACCTCAGAGTCGCGGCCGATCAGCGGATCAATGTCGCCTTCGCGGGATTTCGCGTTCAGATCGACGCAGTACTTGGCCAGTGCGGATTCTTTCTGTTCGCCCTGCGGTTCGGTGGATTGCGTTTCTTCTTCATTGTCCGACGCGCCAGAGACCGGGCGGCTTTCGCCGTAGGCCGGATTTTTGGCAACACCATGCGCAATGAAGTTGACCGCGTCGTAACGGGTCATGTCTTGATCTTGCAAGAAGTAAGCGGCGTTGCTTTCGCGTTCGGCAAAGATCGCGACAAGGACGTTTGCGCCGGTGACTTCGCTGCGACCAGAGCTTTGGACATGGATCGCGGCACGCTGGATCACGCGCTGGAACGCTGCGGTCGGAACTGCCTCAGACCCTTCGATGTCGGTAACGAGGTTTGACAAATCATCGTCGATGTAATCGACCAACGTTGTGCGCAATTCTTCCGTGTCGACCGAGCACGCTTTCATCACGCGCACCGCGTCAGGTTCGTCGATCAGCGCCAGTAGCAAGTGTTCCAGCGTTGCGAACTCATGCGACCTCGAATTGGCCAGTGCCAATGCCGAGTGAATTGCCTGCTCAAGGGTATTCGAAAATGAAGGCACGGTTGAGTGCTCCTTCTTTTGGTGTTGCGTCGCAGGGTACGACACAACTGTCATCTTATTCTTAAACTGTGGTCGTTACCTACAAACCTTCAAGTTTTTTCTTTGTCTTGACAGGGTACATCGGTGCAATTGCTCGCACGTTCTTGTGAAATTGCCTCAGAAGCGATCCTTGCGGGCGCGAATTTCGGCAAATACGTCGACCGGTTCAGCACCGATCATGTCCAACTTGGCTTGGATTGCGGGATCAGCGGCGCGCAGGAAGGGATTGGTCGCCACTTCTTCAGAGAGTTTGCTTGGAACGGTTGGTTCGTTTCTTTCACGTAATGAACTTATGCGGTCTATCCGTGCTTTCAAGTCGGCATTGTCCGGATCAATCGTGATGGCAAAGCGGGCATTGGCCTGCGTGTACTCGTGGCCCGAACACACGAGGGTCTCCGGTGCAAGGGCGACCAGCTTTTGCAGTGACCCCCACATCTGCGCAGCGGTGCCTTCGAAAAGACGTCCGCACCCTAGCGCCATCAGGCTGTCTGCTGTGAACACATATCCCGAGGAAGGAAGCGCGAAGGCGATGTGACCGACCGTATGGCCCGAAACGTCGAGAACATCGACCATCTCGCCGCCAAATTCGAAACGGTCGCCATCGCCGACTTCGCGATTCAAGGGCGGAAGACGGTGCCGGTCAGCGGTTGCTCCTGTGACTTTGGCGTCATGTACTTTAAGCAGGTCTTCGACACCCCCGATGTGATCGTGGTGGTGGTGGGTCAACCAAATTTCGGTCAACGCCCAGCCGCGTTCGGCAAGTGCGTCCAAAATGGGTTTCGCATCTGGAACGTCGATACACGCCGTCGCGCCAGTGTCACTGTCGTGTAGAAGATACGTGTAATTGTCTGACAGCGCTGGCAGAGTCACGAGTTCAAGAGGCATGGCGTTTCTTTCCGTGGTGGTTACACTTAGCGCAACTTAGGCCAAATTGGTTGGAGGCCCAAATGCATCTGGATGTGCAACGCTTGCACAGCTTTTACTATCGCAGCGCGATAGGGCGAGTGGCGCAGCGCGTTGTTCGCGATCAGGTGACCACGTTTTGGCCCGAAGCGAAACAGCAATCGGTCGGCGGTTTCGGTTTCGCAGTGCCACTGTTAAGGCCCTACCTTCCTGATGCGCGGCGTGTGATTGGATTGATGCCGGCACAGCAAGGCGTAATGCCTTGGCCCGCCGGTATGCCGAATGTTTCTGTTCTGTGTGAGGAAACTACGTGGCCAATCGAGAATGGTCGCTTCGACAAACTGATCCTTATGCATGGTTTGGAAACGTCAGAGCGACCGTCTGCACTTTTAGAGGAGTGTTGGCGGGTCTTGGGGCCGGGTGGGAAAGCACTTTTCATCGTGCCGAACCGGTCAGGTCTTTGGGCGCGGTCAGATGCGACACCTTTTGGCTATGGGCGGCCCTATTCCATGGGTCAGCTGGAATCTCAGCTCAAGTCACATAACTTTGCGCCGCAACGTCACACCGCGGTTCTATATCAGCCTCCGTCCACACGGCGCTTCTGGATGAAAACCGGACGGTTCTGGGAAAAGATGGGGCGCAGCGTGTCGGCGTTAATCGCGGGTGGGGTTCTGATGGTCGAAGTGACCAAGACCAACCCGACGCCGCGTGGGACGAAATCGGGAAGCCGGGTTCTCAGTCCTTTGGGTAATCTCGTTCCGACCCCTTCGGCGAAACCGGCTAGGGCGCGAGTTCAGACGTCAGATTGAAAGCGGTGGGAAGATTGATGCGGCTCAGACGTTTTATACAGGCAGATGTTTTCACGTCAGAAGCGACAGCGGGTAACGGTTTAGCGGTTGTGCTGGACGCGGATGATCTGCCCGATGAACAGCTGCAAGCCTTCGCCACATGGACCAACCTCGCGGAAACCACATTTCTTCTGTCGCCAACCAGCGAGGATGCAGATTACCGCGTTCGCATCTTTACACCAGCTCGGGAAATGTTGTTTGCGGGGCATCCTACCCTTGGGAGCTGCGCTGCTTGGTTACATGCAGGTGGGGTCCCGAGACGTGCGGCAACGATTGTTCAGGAATGCGCGATTGGCTTGGTCGAGATCGACATGACCGGAAAGTGCCCCGCCTTCGTTGCTCCACGTACAGGCATCGCAAACCTCGCTCCGGGCGTTGAAGCCAAGCTTTGTGCGGCTTTGCAGATCAATCCCGAGCGTGTCGTCCGGTCAGCTGCATTGGACAACGGCCCAACTTGGCAAGTTCTCGAGCTTGCCAGCGCCGAGGATGTCCTGGGACTTGATGCAGGGCTGGTGCGCTGGCCGGATTATGCAGGCCTGATACCAAGGGCTGCGAGCATTGACCCACTTTCGCCCAATCTCTGGTTCCGATTGACGTGATGACGTCCGGTAGGGCG
>CANNCS010000009.1 GCA_947503115.1 uncultured Marivita sp. | reverse complement strand
AGGGAACGCCGTGCGCTGGACGCGCTCGATGAAATCCGCGGAAACAGGTAAGAAGTGTCAGACTCGGAGCACTAGGTGCCGCAGAACGTGGCCTGAACCACCTCTTCGGGGGCGGGAGGGCGGCGCAGATCGTCAAAATCGGGATTGACCTCATACGGCGTCGCGTAGGCTGTCATCAGACGTGTGAAGGGGGCGTCGTTGCCATCTACAGCGGCGGTGATCATCGCTTCGATCTGATGGTTGCGCGGTATCAGAACCGGGTTGGTGGTGCGCATCCGGTCTAGTGGATCGTCTTCCTTGGCGATGCGCGTCTGCCATGTGTCAGACCATGCGTCAAAACTGGTTGGGTCGATAAACTGATCTCGGGCTGTGCCGTCCACCAGTCCGCGGAACGTATTGGTGAAATCGGCTTCCGCGGTTTGCATGAGGGTCAGCAGATCTCCGATCAAGGCGGCATCCTCGGCCTTCGCACTGGAGATGCCGATCTTCGCCCCGAACCGCTGTAGCCATTCGGCGCGGATCATTTCGGGCATTGTGTGGATCTGCGCGGTGAATGGCTCGACCGAGGCTTCGGGGTCGGGCATCAAGTGCAGCAGCGCGGTTGCAAGTTGGGCCATGTTCCAAACGATGATGTCAGCCTGTGCCGCGTAGCTGTAGCGCCCATAGCGATCGATCGACGAATAGACGGTTTCCGGGTGGTAGCTGTCCATAAATGCGCAGGGGCCGTAGTCGATGGTCTCACCGGAAATGCTGCAATTGTCGGTATTCATCACGCCGTGGATGAACCCAAGGCTGAGCCAATGCGCGACCAAAGCCGCCTGACGGCGCATCACAGCGTTCAGAAAACTGGCGGGGTCGGTCGCATCTGGAAAGTGTCGTGCGACAGCGTAGTCGAAAAGCGTCTGCAACGCCTTTGTGTCGCCGCGTGCTGCAAAGACCTGAAACGTGCCAACACGCAGGTGGCTTTGCGCGACTCGTGTCAGTACGGCGCCGGGCAGGGGGCGTTCGCGAACGACCGCTTCGCCCGTGCGGACAGCCGCCAAGGCGCGCGTCGTGGGGACGCCCAGCGCGTGCATCGCCTCGCTCATCACGTATTCGCGCAGCACTGGGCCCAGCCATGCACGCCCGTCGCCCATGCGGGAAAACGGCGTGCGGCCTGAACCTTTGAGTTGGATATCGCGGCGGATACCGTCGGTGCCGATGGTCTCGCCCAGCAGAACTGCGCGGCCGTCGCCCAGTTGTGGGTTGTATTGCCCGAACTGGTGCCCGGAATAGAGCTGTGCCAGAGGTGATGCACCGTTGGGGATCACGTTACCTGAAAACAGTGCCGCGAGGTTCGGATCATCCAGCCCGTTGATACCCAGATCACGAGCCAGCGCATCGTTTATCGCAATGAGGGATGGCGCTTTGACCGGCTCAGGTTTGACCCGCGCGTAGAAGGTGTCTGGCAGAGCGGCGTAACTGTTGTCGAAGGGAATGTGCAGGGTCATGCCGTGGATATAGGCACTTGTTGCCTGTCTAACCAGCCCCGGGGCATCACAGTTCGCGGGACATGTAGGCGTAGCCTTCGCGGGTCGCGAATTTACAGCGCTGGTAGAACCTTTTCAGCGTGTCGTCGTTCTGATCAGCCTCAAGATGTAGTGCCTTGATGCCACCTTCCTTGAGCGCCTTGGACAACCCATTAAGCGCATCCGATCCCATACCGCGTTTGCGCACTGCGCTGCGGACGAAAAGCTCGTCTACGATGGCGTCCATGCCACCGTATTCAACTGACCACCCGAACGAGACTACAACGTACCCCACCGGCGCGCGGCGCGGGCCGATCAACCAGATCGCGCCGTGGTGGCTGCCTTCGAGCAAAGGCAGTATGGCGTTGTGCTGATGTTCGGGTGAGGTCGCAAATCCCTGATGATCGTGAAATGCCGCGACCAGTGGCAGCAGTTTCGGCAAATCCTCGGGGGCGGCCAGATGCAAAGACCTCATAGCCGGCCCAGACGTTCGGTCAACAATGTGAAGAAACCGTCAGCGTTGATGTCGCCCATAAAGGTGGCATTGGGCGCACGGTCGGTCACGCCCCACCAATCGGCGACGGTCATGCCCAATGTCAGCTCTGACCCGGTTTCGATTTCGACGTTGATGCGCCGCCCGCTGAAAAGATCAGGTTGTATCAGGTAAGCCGTCACGCATGGGTCATGCAAAGGAGCGCCGGCACTGCCGTATTTCTCTTTGTCGAACCGTTCGAAGAAATCCGTCATATCAGCCACGGCTCTTCCAACAGGTGTGTCCAAATCACGGAAGGCAGCGTTGCGTTCAGATGTTACAAGCGCCTTATGCGTGACATCGAGCGGCATCACGGTGATGGGGGCGCCGCAGGCAAAGACCACCTTGGCTGCTTCCGGATCGACGTAAATGTTGAATTCGGCCGCGGGTGTGATGTTGCCCACTTCGAAATAGGCTCCACCCATGAGGACGATTTCTTGAATACGGTCGGCAATGTCAGGTGCGCGGTTCAGCGCCACCGCGATATTCGTGAGCGGACCCAGCGGACAGAGTGTGACCGTTCCCTCGTCTTGGGCACGCAGCGTTTCGATGATGAAGTCGACGGCGTGCTCGTCTTGAAGCGGCATTGTGGGGTCGGGCAGGGTTGGGCCGTCTAGCCCCGTCTTGCCATGTACGTGCTCTGCCGTGACCAGTTTGCGCGCCATGGGCGCATCACATCCTGCAAAGACAAGGGTGTCGGACTTGCCCGCCAACTCGCAAATGATGCGTGCATTTTTCTGCGTCAGGGGCAGCGGTACGTTTCCGGCCACGGCAGTGATTCCCAGAACCTCTAGATCGTCAGGCGAGGCGAGGGCCAGCAGGATCGCAACTGCGTCGTCCTGACCGGGGTCTGTGTCGATAATGATTTTACGCGGGGACATCCGGGACTCCTTGCTTGGCGCGGTGGTGACATGCAGGTGGCGCGGGATCAAGCGTCATGATGCATGCGAGCGGGCCTTCGCCCGTTCTTTCTGCGACACGATTGCAGCGTGTCTCCTGCGTGCTAGACTGATGCTGTTTGTTGCGAAATAAGTTTACATCTGGCTCGTTAGCGCTAACAAGGCGCTCAGCGAAGCAGAATCGGAAGGATCGCGCCATGGTATCTCGCGTTATTCCCGTTGACCCGTTTGACCTTGTAATCTTTGGCGGCACCGGAGATTTGGCACGACGCAAAATCCTGCCGGGCCTGTTCCGGCGTTTTTGCGCTGGGCAAATGCCCGAGGGGTCACAGATCATTGGTGCAGCCAGGTCCGAAATGACGACGGACGAATATCGTCAAATGGTGTCAGAGGCGGTGGCGGAATTTGGCGGTGCCCGATCCTGTGAAGCCGGGACCATGGAGGCATTTCTCGATGTTGTGTCCTATGTGACAACGGACGCCAAAGGTGATGGTGGATGGGTCGAACTGAACGGAAAGATGCGCGATAACAAGGTTCGTGCGTTCTACTTTTCGGTCGGACCATCGTTGTTCGGAGATTTGGCAGAGCGGCTGCATCGGTTTGGGCTGGCCACGCCGGACAGCCGGATCGTGGTGGAAAAGCCGTTTGGCCATGACCTCGAAACCGCGCGGTCATTGAACGCCACGCTGGCGCAGCATTTCGACGAAACTCAAATTTACCGTATCGACCATTACCTTGGTAAGGAAACTGTACAGAACCTGATGGCTGTTCGATTTGGCAACATGCTTTTCGAGCCGCTGTGGAATGCACAATACGTCGATCATATCCAGATCACCGTGGCCGAGACCGTGGGCGTCGGCGGGCGTGGGGGCTACTACGACAAATCCGGCGCGATGCGGGACATGGTGCAAAACCACCTGATGCAGCTTCTTTGCCTTATCGCGATGGAGCCGCCTGCCAAGTTCGATCCAGACGCCGTGCGGGACGAAAAGCTTAAGGTGATCCGCGCGCTGGAGCCTGTCGATTGGCATCACATTGTACGTGGTCAGTATGGTGCGGATGGCAACGGGCCAAGCTATCGTGAAGACGTAGATGACCCCAAGTCGCGCACTGAAAGCTTTATCGCCATGAAGTGCCATATCTCCAATTGGCGTTGGGCTGGCACACCGTTCTATTTGCGCACGGGCAAGCGCCTCAAGGCTCGCGCATCGGAAATTGCCGTCGTGTTCAAGGACGCGCCGCATTCAATCTTTGGTGCAGACGCTGGGCGGCACCGCAACGTGCTGGCGATCCGCTTGCAGCCCAATGAAGGTATGACACTTGATGTGACGATCAAGGAACCGGGGCCGGGGGGGATGCGTCTTTTGGACGTGCCTCTGGATATGAGCTTTGCCGAAGCGCTGGGCCCGGATGCCGAAGAAGCACCTGACGCTTATGAGCGTTTGATTATGGATGTGATCCGGGGCAACCAAACGCTTTTCATGCGCGGTGACGAGGTTGAAGCGGCCTGGGCCTGGACCGACCCCTTGATCGAAGGCTGGCAAGCGCGCAACGATGTGCCCAAGACGTACGATCCGGGTAGCTCCGGCCCGGAAGATGCATTGATGTTAATGCACCGGGACGGGCGCAAATGGCGTGAGGTGAAGGCATGAGCTATGACTTTCAAACCTATCCAGACCGCGAAATGCTGGCGATGGACCTTGCGAACAAGCTGGCCGGTGATCTGCGAACAATTCTGACCCATGAGGAACGGGTTGTTCTGGCGGTTCCCGGCGGCACGTCTCCGGGGCCGGTGTTTGACGATCTGTGCGCAGCCGATCTGGACTGGAGCCGTGTGGATGTGATGCTCACCGATGAACGCTGGGTGCCCGAAGACAGCGATCGATCAAACACGCGTCTGCTGCGCGAACGTCTTTTGGTGGAGCGCGCAGCTGAAGCGCGGCTTTTACCGCTCTATGTGCCTGCGCATGAACCCGAAGAGGTTTTGGCCGAACTGGAGTCGCAGATTGCCGATGAACTGCCCCTGGCTGTTGTGCTGCTGGGCATGGGCAACGACATGCACACAGCATCGATCTTTCCAGGCGCTGACCAGTTGGACAAAGCGCTCGATCCACACGCGCCGATTCTCGTGCCGATGCGGGCACCGGGCGCGCCCGAGCCGCGCATTACGCTAAGCGCGCGGGTGCTGAACGAAGCGATACGCAAGCATGTGCTGATCCTTGGCCAGGACAAGCGTGCGACGCTCGAGGCTGCGCGAGGCAAACTGCCGGAAGACGCGCCGATCAACGCCGTTCTTGACGGTGCAACGGTTCATTGGGCGGAGTGACACAGATGTGGGATGACCTGAAAACCGCAGCCGAAGCTGGCCGTGACCGGTCCATTCTGGGGCTGTTTGACGCCGATTCAGACCGCGCCAATGCCTATAGCGTAACGGCTTTGGACCTGCTCTTTGACTATTCCAAGACGCAGATCGACGCCGACACCCGCGATCTGCTGATCCAGTTGGCGCAAGCGGCGGATGTCGAAGCGCGCCGCGATGCAATGTTCGCAGGCGCCAAGATCAACGAAACCGAAGGCCGCGCGGTCCTTCACACGGCGCTGCGTAATCTGGATGGCGATCCGGTTATGGTCGACGGGCAAGATGTGATGCCCGACGTGCTGGACACGCTGACACGGATGGAACGTGTCGCGACCGAAGTTCGTGCGTCGGACATCACTGATGTGGTCAATATTGGCATTGGCGGTTCCGATCTTGGACCCGCGATGGCGTATCTCGCGCTTGCCCCATATTGCGATGGGCCGCGCTGCCATTTCGTTTCGAATGTCGACGCCGCCGACATCGCCGACACGTTGCGCGGATGTGACCCTGAAAAGACGCTGTTCATCGTTGCGTCCAAAACCTTCACCACGATTGAGACCATGACCAACGCCCGCACGGCCCGTGCGTGGTTGCAGGATAACGGTGTTTCGACCGATGGCCGCTTTATCGCGCTGTCGTCGAATGCTGAAGCTGCCGGAGAATGGGGCATCCCCTCTGAACGTGTTCTGGGGTTTGAGGACTGGGTCGGTGGACGGTATTCCATGTGGGGGCCGATTGGCCTTTCGCTGATGATCGCCATCGGAACGGACGGATTCCGCGCGTTTTTGCGCGGCGGGCAGACGATGGACCTCCATTTCAGCTCTGCGGCCTTGCACGAGAACCTTCCGGTACTGCTTGCACTTGTCGGTATCTGGCACAATCAGGGGCTGGGCCACACGACGCGTGCGGTTCTGCCCTACGACAACCGTCTGTCCCGACTGCCCGCCTATCTGCAGCAACTTGAGATGGAGAGTAACGGTAAATCGGTCGCGATGGATGGCACGAATTTGGCCGTCAATTCGGGGCCCGTGGTCTGGGGCGAACCCGGTACAAATGGACAGCATGCGTTCTACCAGCTCATCCACCAAGGCACGCGGGTAGTTCCTTGTGAATTCATGGTTGCAGCCGAAGGCCACGAGGCCGACCTCCGCCACCACCACGAATTGCTGATCGCCAATTGTCTGGCGCAATCCGAAGCACTGATGCGGGGTCGATCGCTGGACGAAGCGCGCGCGATAATGGCCAAGAAAGGCCTGTCCGGTGACGAACTTGAACGTCAGGCGCGACATCGGGTGTTCCCGGGAAACCGTCCGTCAACGACCCTGATGATGCCGAAACTCACGCCCGAAGTGTTGGGTCAGATCATAGCTCTTTATGAACACCGGGTTTTTGTCGAAGGGGTGATCCTTGGCATCAACTCGTTCGATCAGTGGGGTGTTGAGCTTGGCAAGGAACTGGCAACGTCGCTTGGCCCCTTGGTGAGTGGCAATGCACCGGCTGACGGCAAAGACGGCAGCACGCAAGCCCTTTTGGGATACGTGAAACGCTATTCATAAAGCGGGCAAGTTGCTGTGAAGCGTCTTTCGACGCCGTTTTGAAACCGTGTCTCCAAGCGCGTTTGCACGCGCTTGGTCAAGCTGTATCGGCGCGCCTTTCCACCCCGTCAACCGTGTGGAAATGTTCGGTGATATAGGTCGGGATCGGCATCCGGCCACTGCCATCGGGCTGCAACAACACGATCACGCAGGTGAATGCCGCCCGTTTTGTGCCGTCGGCCCAGATCTCTTGTTGCATGGTGAAACTGGTGTTCCGGTAGCTGACCACCCGCGACAGGATCGCGTAGTTCTCATCCGCACGCATTTCTTGCAGCCAGTCCATTTCGCCGCGCCGGATCACGATGCGGGGTTCGTTGTCATCGTCTTTGTAACTCGAGATGCCGACAAGCTTGAAATACGTCACCCGCGCGGTTTCGAACCAAACCAGATAGGCGACGTTGTTCACATGGTTCAGTGGGTCTAGCTCCGAAAACCGCACACGGTCCGCGATGGCAAGGGGCCATGGTTCGACCACACCAAAGGCGCGTTGCTGGTCAGGTGAAAGCGGGGTCAGGTAAGGCGTTGTCATGCGCGCTCAGTGTCAATCGGCGCGGGGAATGTCAAACCCCGGCGGGGCCAATTGAAACCCGTCGAAAAGAAACGCAGGGCTCACCGTACATCCGACCAAGGTCCAACCGCCGGTGCTGCGCGCGGCTTGCCAATGGTGCGGCGGAACAATGATCTGCGGCGACTGACCATGGAACAGATCCGGTCCAAGGGTATGATCCCTCGCTGGACCATTGTCGGTTTCTGACAGCGACAGGATCAGCGGTGCGCCGGCATAGTGATGCCATATCTCGGTGGCATCGACCTTGTGCCAATGGCTTCGTTCGCCTGCGCCAAGCAGGAAATAGATGCAGGTGCCCGAGGGCCGTCCGGCCTCATCGGCGATCCAGGTTTGGCGGTAGTGCCCGCCTTCGGGATGCGGCAGGAGGTTCAGGTGGTCAATAATCTCCCGCGCAGTTTTATTTTTCATATCAGCTTGTTCCACGCTGTTTCTCCTGCACCGTACGCCGCTTTCAGTTTTGGTTAATCACAGCTTCGCAGTCTTTACACGAAGGAGCAATTGGGGGCGGCGCATGGACGGGCAGAACCACAGGGTGCGGACAATCGCACGCGAAATCGTCGCCCGCGAGGGCGGCTATGTGAATGACCCCGATGATCCCGGTGGTGCGACAAACCACGGGGTTACAATCCACACGATGCGCCGTCTGGGCCTTGATCTGACGGGGGATGGTCAGGTGACGCAAGCGGACGTGCGCCGCCTGACCCAACAACAGGCGATCGATATCTTTGTCGACCATTACTTCGCGCGTCCGCGTATAGCTGACCTGCCGGAACCACTGCACCCGACGGTGTTCGACATGTATGTGAACGCTGGTGGCAATGCGGTGAAGATCCTGCAACGCCTTTTGGGCAAGATGGGATACGACATCACAGTTGACGGTGCCATTGGCCCAAAGACCATTGCTGCGACCGCGCGCGCACACGCCAGCGCCCCTGACCACATCGTCGATGCCTACGGGATCGAACGGCGGAACTATTACTTCGATCTGGCCGACCGTCGACCGGCAAGCCGCAAATACGCGCGCAGCCGGGCAGGAGGAAAGGGTGGGTGGATCACGCGGGCCGAGGCATTCATCGCGCCCCGATATCATCTGAGCGAGGCGGCATTCCGCAAAAGGGTAGGCCAATGGGACTGATTGAACAGATGTTTTCACTGGTCTTCGGATCAGGCCGCAATGTGGTTCGCGACACGGTCGAAGTGTTCCGTCCGAACGCCGAAGCAGAGGCGCAGAGGGGCTACGACCGGTATGGCGCATCGCTTACCCAGTTCGCTGCAGAGTTCTATGCCCCGCAGCGGGGTTACTTCGATCGGGTGATGGACGCGCTTAACCGTGTGCCACGTCCGGCACTAGCATTGGGCACACTGGGCCTTTTTGTGTCTGCCATGCTGGACCCGGATTGGTTTTCTGCCCGCATGGTAGGGTTGGCATTGGTGCCAGAGCCGCTTTGGTGGCTGTTAGGGGCAATCGTAAGTTTTTATTTCGGCGCGCGGCATCAGGCCAAGGGGCAAGAGTTTCAACGTCAGCTTGTCGAACACATGGCGCGGTCCGCACCTGATCGACCGTCCCCACCGGACACCGCCGCCCCAGAGCAAGAGCCACACGCAGACGGTAACGCTGCGCTTGAGGACTGGATGCAACTGCGCCGCTAAGCGTTGCGGATGCATCTTTACGCCCGGCTTTTCCAACGACAAAAACCCGCGACAATGTGAACCGACCAAAGTGACGAAACGCATTGGCCGTGCCCAGTGTGGCGCCTATACTCTGTCATATGGTTACAGAACTCGGTCATTTCGCCCTCATCCTCGCGTTCCTCGTCGCGATCGTGCAATCCATTGTGCCTCTGGTGGGGGCGCACAAACGCTGGCCCGGTTGGATGGCTGTGGCAGAACCGGCGGCGACGGTGCAATTCCTGCTTACGGCCTTTGCCTTTGCGGCACTGACCTATGCCTTTGTGACCTCGGATTTCTCGCTGCGGCTTGTCTGGCTTAACAGCCATTCGGCAAAGCCAATGCTCTACAAAATCAGTGGCGTCTGGGGGAACCACGAGGGGTCAATGCTCCTTTGGGTGTTGATCCTGACACTGTTCGGCGCGATGGCCGCGTGGTTCGGTAAGGGCCTGCCGCCAACTTTGCGCGCTCGTGTTCTGGCGGTTCAATCCGCTGTTGCTGTTGCGTTTTTTGCCTTCATCATCTTCACGTCCAACCCGTTTCTGCGCCTTGTTGTGCCGCCTTTTGACGGGCAGGATCTTAACCCGCTGCTACAAGACCCGGGTTTGGCCTTCCACCCGCCCTTCCTCTATCTTGGCTATGTTGGTCTTAGCATCTGCTTCAGCTTTGCCGTGGCAGCCCTGATTGAAGGGCGCGTCGATGCGGCTTGGGGGCGTTGGGTGCGTCCGTGGACATTGGCCGCTTGGGTCTTCCTGACGATCGGCATCGCGCTGGGGTCGTGGTGGGCCTACTACGAGCTCGGTTGGGGCGGTTTCTGGTTCTGGGACCCAGTTGAGAACGCGTCTTTCATGCCATGGCTGCTTGCCGCCGCTTTGCTGCACTCAGCCATCGTGGTGGAAAAGCGCGAAGCATTGAAGAGCTGGACCATCTTGCTGGCCATCCTTGCCTTTGGGTTCTCGCTGATCGGCACGTTCATCGTCCGTTCGGGTTTGCTGACGTCGGTGCATGCCTTTGCCAATGACCCCGAACGCGGCGTGTTCATCCTGATGATCATGGTGTTCTTTACCGGTGGCGCGCTCACGCTTTACGCATTCCGCGCGACCGCGATGGAGGCCAAGGGCGTCTTCGGTGTGGCCAGTCGTGAAAGCGCATTGGTGGCAAACAACGTGATCCTTGCAGTCAGCTGCTTTGTCGTCTTCGTGGGCACCATGTGGCCGGTCGTGGCCGAAATGTTCTTCGATACCAAGCTGAGCGTCGGACCACCTTTCTTCAACATGGCGTTTACACCATTTATGGTCGTGTTGGGCCTGCTCTTGCCTCTTGGGTCGATGCTTAGCTGGAAGCGGGCCAAACTGGACCGTGCGATCAAGCAGCTTACGCCTGCGTTTATCCTGAGTGTGCTGCTTATGGGGCTGTTCTGGACCATGCAGACAGGCACCAGCTTGCTTGGACCTGTGGGCGTCTTCCTAGCGACTTGGGTGATCTCTGGCGCCGTGGTGGATCTGATCAACCGTACGGGCCAGACGCGCGACCTGTCGCGTCTGCTGCGCCTGCCACGCTCTGACTGGGGCAAGGCGACAGCACATATCGGGTTCGGTATCACGATGGTCGGTATTGCGGGGCTTATGGCCTGGCAGGAAGAAGACATTCGCGTCGCACAGATCGGGGAGCCGTTCCAGGTTGGCGAATTCGAAATTGAACTCACCGCCGTCAACCAAGTTCGTGGACCAAACTACTTTTCCACCATGGGTGATGTGACTGTTCGTCGTGACGGTGAACAGATCGCGGTTCTCCACCCGGAAAAGCGCAACTATCCAGTGGCTCAAATGCCGACAACCGAAGCCGCGATTGATTATCGCTTCCTGCGGGACCTTTACGTGGTGATCGGTGACCAACAGAACGACGGTGGCTGGGTGGTGCGCACCTATGTGAAACCGCTGGCGAACTGGATTTGGGCAGGCGCGTTGCTGATGGCGCTTGGAGGTGTTCTGTCACTTACAGACCGACGCTATCGCGTGGCCGCGGGGGGCGCGCGGCGGCAAGCGACACCGCAGGGGGTTCCGGCAGAATGACAGGTCTCTGGAACACAGTGCGGCTTCTGGCCCTGATCCTGTGTCTTGCGATGGTGATCCCCATCGCATCTCCGGCCGTCGCGGTCCAACCCGACGAAGTACTGGATGATCCGGTGCTCGAGAACCGCGCGCGCGAGCTTTCCAAGGGCCTGCGTTGCGTGGTGTGCCAAAACGAAAGCATCGACGAATCCAACGCCGACCTCGCACGGGAGCTGCGCCTTGTCGTACGCGAACGGCTGGTGGCAGGCGACAGTGATGAACAGGTGCTGGAATACCTTGTCGCGCGATATGGTGAATTTGTGCTGCTCAAACCGCGCACTGATGGCTGGAACTTGATCCTTTGGCTGTCTGGACCAGCCTTGTTCTTGCTCGCCCTTGGGGTTGGCGTGGTCTATGTCCGGGGCCGCGCATCCGCCGCTGCGCCGGCAGAAACGGGCCTGTCCGAAGACGAAGCGGCACGGCTCAAGGAAATCCTCAAGGATTCGTGACGCCGCGTTGGGCTTTGCCAAACCGGGTGCTTGTGTGTTTGATGCCGCAAGCAGAAGCAGGAGTGCCCGGCGCATGAATTACGAGACCATCACCTTTGACATCACCGACGACATTGCCACGGTCACCTTGAACCGTCCCGAGGTGATGAACGCCCTCAACACCCAGATGCGGGCAGAGATCACCGATGCAGTTCTTGAGGGCGGTAAGTCCGCGCGCGTGGTCGTGTTGACGGGCGAGGGCAAATCCTTCTGCTCGGGACAGGATCTGGGCGACCGTGCGAACGCGGCCAATCTTGATCTGGAACGCACATTGCGGGACGAATACGTGCCGATGCTGCGGGCGATTTTCGACTGCCCAGTTCCCACCATCACCGCGGTCAATGGCGCTGCTGCCGGGGCAGGGGCCAATCTCGCTCTGGCGGCGGATGTGGTCATCGCCACTGAGTCCGCCTTTTTCCTGCAAGCCTTCACCCGGATTGGCCTTATCCCTGATGCGGGCGGAACTTATTATCTTCCGCGGCAGATGGGCTTGGCCAAGGCGATGGGCGCTGCATTGTTCGCGGACAAGATCACGGCGCGCCAAGCCGATGACTGGGGCATGATCTACGAGGCGGTGCCTGATGCGCGTTTTGTTGACCATTGGAAATCCCGTGCGCTGCATCTGGCAAAGGGGCCGACGGCCGCCTACCAGCGAGTTAAACAATCCATTCGTGGGTCGTTTGACAACAACTTGGAAGAGCAACTCGCGCTGGAAGCCAAGCTGCAAGGCCAATGCGGTCAAACCCGCGATTTCAAAGAAGGCGTGATTGCGTTCCTTGAAAAGCGTCCGGCGCAGTACGAAGGTCGCTAAGGTTAAAATCGGAAAGGCCGGACCAACAGGTTCGGCCTAGGCCGCCGGACGTTCCGGTTTAAGTGTGAAATAGGCGCTGTCCGACCAAACACCGTCCACGCAGAACGTGTTCTTTGCCTCGCCCGTTTTAACGAATCCTGCAGCCAAAAGCGTCGCCACCGAGGCCGCGTTCATCGGATCTGCATCTGCTGTTAGTTGCGGGTAGCGCAGCTCTTCAAAAAAGTATGGGATCAGCGCTCCCAGCGCTTCTGACATCAGCCCCTGTTGCCAATGGTCCGACCGCAGCAGAAACCCGACTTCGTCGCCCATATGCACGCCAGCGCAGCCAATTGCATGGCCACCGCGTTCTATGACGAAATAGGTGACCACTGGTTCCGACGCAGCGATCATTCGCTTCAGATTGCGGCGGGTCAGGGCGATGTTGTCATGTGGAGGCGTAGACCAATATCGCATAACCAGCGGGTCGCCATAGACCGCATGGAGATCATCCAGATCCGCGATCCGCGCCTTTCGAAGAAGCAGCCGTTTGGTCTTTAAATGGGTCATACGAAAAAGGCCGCCCGAAGGCGGCCTTTCCTTAAAAATTAACGCTTTTCGATATCGACATAGTCGCGCAAAGTTTCACCTTGGTAAAGCTGGCGCGGACGACCGATTTTCATCTGCGGATCGGCAAGCTGTTCTTTCCACTGCGAAATCCAGCCAACAGTCCGGCTCAGCGCAAAGATCGGCGTGAACATCGAGGTCGGGAAACCCATCGCTTCGAGGATGACACCCGAATAGAAGTCCACATTCGGGAACAGCTTCTTCTCCGAGAAATACGCATCTGCAAGCGCAGCTTTCTCCAGTTCCTTCGCAGTTGCGAGGATCGGATTGTTTTCGACGCCCAGCAGGTCCAGCACTTCGTCGGCCGACTGCTTCATCACAGTCGCACGCGGGTCGAAGTTTTTGTAAACACGGTGGCCAAAGCCCATCAGGCGGAACGGATCGTTCTTGTCTTTTGCACGGGCGATGAATTCAGGAATGCGGTCGGGTGTGCCGATTTCCTTAAGCATTTCAAGGCAAGCCTGGTTTGCGCCACCGTGCGCAGGACCCCAAAGGCAGGCGATACCAGCCGCGATACAGGCGAACGGATTGGCACCCGAAGACGATGCCAGACGTACGGTCGAGGTCGATGCGTTTTGCTCGTGATCGGCATGTAGCGTGAAGATGCGGTCCATGGCGCGGGCCATGATTGGATCGACGACGTATTCTTCGGCCGGAACCGCAAAGCACATGTGCAGGAAGTTCGCTGCGTAATCCAGATCGTTGCGCGGATACACGAACGGCTGACCGATTGAGTATTTATACGCCATAGCAGCGATGGTCGGCATCTTGGCGATCAAACGGTGCGACGCGATTTCACGCTGGAGCGGATCGGAAATGTCGGTGGAGTCGTGATAGAACGCTGACATTGCGCCAACGACGCCAACCATAGTGGCCATCGGGTGCGCATCGCGGCGGAACCCACGGAAGAAGTTGTGCATCTGCTCGTGGATCATCGTGTGACGGGTGATCGTGCTCTCGAAATGCTCAAGCTCTGCCGCAGACGGCAGCTCCCCGTAAAGCAACAGATAGCAGACTTCTAGGTAATGCGATTTCGCCGCCAGTTGGTCGATCGGGTAGCCCCGGTGAAGCAGGACGCCCTCATCTCCGTCGATGAAGGTGATCGTGCTGTCGCACGCCGCGGTCGAAGTAAAGCCGGGATCGTAAGTGAACACGCCCGCTTGGCCGTACAGCTTTCGGATGTCGATCACATCCGGTCCGGCAGTCGGAGTGTAGATCGGCAGCTCGTATGAGCTATCGCCAATCGTCAGTGTCGCGTTTTTAGAGGTGTCAGACATACGTGGTCCCTTCGTCTCAACGCACCGGGCAAAAGGCCCAGAGCCAGCTATCCCAAGCCTAGAAACCGCGTTGCCGTATTGGCGTCAATCGGTCCTTTCGGCGGCCGCTTCTGTCAGGCGGGCGACGGTTTCGTCACGCCCCAGAACCAGCATCATATCGAACACGCTCGGCGTCACGGCCCGGCCCGCAAGCGCCGCCCGCATCGGGCCCGCCAGCTTGCCGAATTTGGTCCCGTGCTCTTCTGCAATTCGGGATGTGACGGCTTCAAGCTCGTCGCGCGTCCAGCTAACATTTTGCAAGTGCGGCGTCAACGATTGCAGTATACCACGGGATACCGTATCCAGCGCCTTTGCGGCTTTATCTTCGATCTCAAGGGGTCGCGAAGTTAAAGAAAAGTGTCCCTTTTCAATGATTTCCGGGAAAGTGCGCGCCCGCTCCTTGAGGCAATACATCGCACGAAATATACCGTCGGTTTGCGCTTCCGTCAGGGCAGGTTCCCCCGCCGCCTCCAAATATTCGGCCAATTCATGCAGCAGTGCAGCATCCTCTGCGACGGCAATATGCTGCCCGCTAAGATTCTCGAGTTTCTTAAAATCGAACCGCGCCGGAGATTTGCCGATGCCGTTCAGGTCGAACCACTCTTTTGCCTGATCATCGGTAAAGAATTCGTCATCGCCGTGGCTCCAACCCAGACGCGCAAGGTAATTGCGCATCCCAGCCGCCGGATAGCCCATCGCTTGGTATTCCTCGACGCCCAATGCGCCATGGCGCTTGGACAGCTTCTTGCCATCCGGTCCGTGGATCAACGGGATATGCGCCCAGATTGGCACGTCCCAACCCATCGCGGTGTAGATGCCCATTTGACGCGCGGCGTTATTGAGGTGGTCATCCCCCCGGATCACATGGGTCACGCCCATATCATGGTCATCGACAACAACCGCCAGCATATAGACCGGTGTGCCGTCCGAGCGTAACAGAACCATGTCATCCAGTTGATCGTTGCGGATGGTGACATCACCCTGCACCTGATCGCGGATCACAGTTGTGCCTTCGGTCGGTGTCTTCAGCCGGACCACAAACGGCGCATCCGGGTGCGTGCTTGGGTCCGCATCGCGCCACGGGCTTTGAAACAGTGTTGACTTGCCGTCGGCTCGTGCCGCCTCGCGGAAAGCCTCGATCTCGTCCTGGGTTGAGAAACATTTGTAGGCCGCACCTTTGGCCAACAATTCATGCGCAACTTCGGCATGGCGATCCGCACCGGCGGCTTGGCTCACCACGTCGCCGTCGTGGTCCAATCCCAACCAATCCAATCCCTTGAGAATCGCTGCTGTCGCTTCTGGGGTCGAGCGTGCGCGGTCCGTGTCTTCGATCCGCAGTAGGAACTTTCCGCCGCGTCCGCGAGCATAAAGCCAGTTGAACAACGCCGTGCGCGCCCCGCCGATATGCAGGTAGCCGGTGGGGGATGGGGCGAAACGGGTGACGATCTGGCCGGACATTGGGCGCATTTACCTCTCGATAACTGTCTTGGGGATAGCTTAAAGCTCTCTTAACCAGCACCATCCACGGGGGCAAGTATGGCGCGGGTCCGGGATATGATCCCAGACATGCTTTTGGCACAACGCGGAACGCTGTTTCCCTTTGCCCCGGTATGCCTTGGCATTGGCATTGCAATCTATTTCGCACTCCGCATCGAACCACCGATTTGGGAGATTGCTTGTCTTGCGTTGATCGGTGTTGGTTTTCTGGTCTGGCACCTGCGTAGCCAGTCGGCCTTTGCGCCTCTGATCTGTGCTGTGGCGATGGTGGCGCTGGGGTTGGCGCTTGCCGGGGTGCGGGCGAATCTGGTGGCAGGCCCGGTGATTGACTGGCGCTACTATGGTCCGTTGACGGGAAGGGTTGTCGATATCGACCGCTCTGCCTCGGACGCGCTGCGCATCACGCTCGACACGGTCTGGCTGACCAATGTGCCACTGTCTGAAACGCCAACCCGCGTTCGGTTGTCGCTGCACTCCACGATCCCCGGCATCGCGCCAGAACCGGGCCAGACCATCAGCACCACCGCTCATCTTGGCCCACCGGGCGGCGCCGTCGAACCCGGCGGCTTCGATTTCCGACGCCACGCGTGGTTTCTACAATTGGGTGCGGTCGGCTACACCCGCGTGCCGCTGGTGCTGTGGGAAGAGGCGGGGCAGGATCGCTTCATCTTTCAGACCCGCATGGCGATCTCGACCCGCGTGCAGACAGCACTACCGGGTGAAACCGGAGCCTTTGCGACCGCCATCATCACGGGCGATCGCAGCGCCATTCCGCAGCCAGTGCTACAAGCCTTGCGCGACACCAACCTTGCGCATTTGCTGGCGATCTCTGGCCTGCATATGGGGCTGGTCAGCGCCTTTGCCTTTGCCGTCCTGCGCCTTGGGTTGCTTCTGACCCCGATCGGCCAGCGCTGGCCGATTAAGAAGATCGCCGCAACCGGAGCTTTACTGGTGGCAGGTGTCTATCTCGCGCTGTCCGGCGGCAATGTCGCCACCGAACGGGCCTTTGTGATGGTGGCCGTGATGTTGCTTGCCACCATGGTTGACCGTCGCGCGATCTCTTTGCGGGCGGTTGCTTTGGCGGCTTTGATCGTGCTGACCTTGCGCCCCGAAGCGTTGATCGGTCCGGGGTTCCAGATGTCCTTTGCCGCAACAACCGCGTTGGTCGCGGTTTTCGGTGCGATCCGCGACAGCAGCCATGACCTGCCGCGCCAGCGTCTGTTGCGCGGTGTGGCGTCGGTTGTCTTATCCTCTGCAGTGGCCGGAGCAGCGACAGCCCCATTTGCTATGGCGCATTTCAATCAGATCGCTCAGTTCGGTTTGATAGCGAACCTACTGACCGTGCCGCTGATGGGGCTTCTGGTGATTCCGGCGGCAGTTCTGGGCATCCTGTTGATGCCCTTCGGATTAGAGGCGCTGGGGCTGGTCCCAATGGGGTTGGGTCTGGAATGGATTCTACATATCGCAAAATCGCTGGCGCTCTGGGATGGAGCGGTTCGGCCGGTCATGACGCCGGGCTCTGCTGTATTACCACTTATTGCGCTTGGTGGTCTTTTCATTGTGTTGTGGCAGGGCAGGGTGCGCCTGCTTGGCCTTGTCCCGCTGTGCATTGCGGTTTGGCTTTGGATCAATGCTGAACGTCCTGCGATCCTTGTGGCTGAAGGCGGGGCGCTGGTGGGCGTGATGACGGACCGGGGACGCGCGCTGTCACGCGCCAAAGGGTCTGGGTTTATTGCAAAGGTCTGGTTGGAAAATGACGGGCAGGGCTTGGATCAAGCCGCCGCGTCCACGCTGTGGGAAGGTCAGACATGGCCGATTCAGCACATCCATGGAAAACGCAACGCGGCCGCCTTTCAAGATTGCGCCGACGGCGAGCTGATCATTGCCAGCGCGGATTTGCCGGATCGCGCTTTATCCGAAGACTGCGTTGTATACGATGCCAGCGCCCTCAAAGGAAAAGGCAGCTTGTCGATCACGCGCACGCAATCGGGCATATGGCAGATACAAAAAGCGCGCGACCGGTCGGGCGCGCGCCTTTGGAATGATGCGAGTGTCAGGCAGGGTCAGTAAGTGCGGATCAACCCGACCAAACGTCCCTGAACCTTGACCGCGCCCACCGGCAGAATGCGTGCTTCATACGCCGGGTTTGCAGCTTCCAGAATGATGCTCTCTCCCTTGCGCTTGTAGCGCTTGAGCGTGGCCTCATACCCTTCCACCTGTGCGACAACGATATCACCATTGTCGGCGCTGGATGTTTCACGGATCACCACGACATCACCATCGTTGATGCCCGCTTCGATCATCGAATCGCCTTTGACTTCAAGCGCATAATGCTTGCCATTGCCCGACAGCATCGCGCCCGGTACGGCAACAGACGGGGGTACGTCATTGATTGACTCGATCGGAACACCAGCTGCAATGCGGCCCATCAGCGGCAGTTCGAGAGCATGAACAGTTTCGACCGCGATCGCATTTGCGGGCGGCGGCGTGTCTGGCAAATCGCCGTCAATCACCTTGGGTGTGAAACCCGGTTGCTTGGCCGCCAGCGTGTCGGGCAGTTTGACAATTTCGATTGCGCGCGCCCGATGTGCCAAACGGCGGATGAAACCGCGTTCTTCCAACGCAGTGATCAGGCGGTGGATGCCCGATTTGGATCTCAAATCCAGTGCTTCCTTCATTTCGTCAAAGCTGGGCGGCACGCCGTCACGCGCCACGCGTTTGCTGATGAATTCCAACAGGTCGAGTTGTTTCTTGGTCAGCATTGTCTGCCTCCGCTCGGGTAATCCTCGCCTTTTGTTCTACTGTTGTTCTTGTTTTGTGTCAAGAATCAGTAAGCACGCGCAAGAATTCACCGCAGCGGCAGATATTCCACGGTTTCGCCTGTCGCCCTTGGCCCATCTTTTGAGGCGCGGACGATCAGCGCATCGGCTTGGCCAAGGATGCTCAGAAGCGAACTGTCCTGCGATCCAAACGCAACCAATCCGCCATCTTCAAACCGCGCCCGCATATAGTGCTCGCGTGGGCCGTTGGCGGGCAGCGCTTCCGCCAGCACACCCGTACGGCGCGGCGCAGGCTGCGCGGGCAAGCCCAACATGGAACGCACGACGGGGGCCGCAAAGACATGCCCGCAGACCATTGCCGACACTGGGTTCCCCGGCAGGCCGATCATCATAGCATCACCAAACCGTCCTGCCATCAAAGGCTTACCGGGACGCATAGCAACTTTGTAGAAGCTTTGATCAAACCCAAGGTGCGGTGCAAGGTTGGCCACCACATCATGATCACCCACCGACGCGCCGCCGATGGTCACAATCAGGTCCGCCCCTTTGGCAAGCTCGAACGCCGTCCGCAGAGAGGCTTCGTTGTCCCGTGCAATTGGCAGAAGGCGTGGCTCTGCGCCCAGATCACGCATCAACGCGTGCAAGCCAAAGGTGTTTGACGCAATGATCTGATCAGGGCCGGGGGTCTCACCAGGCATCACCAATTCATCACCGGTCGAGATCAACGCGACGACTGGGCGCCGGGTCACAGGCACTTCTGCGATGTTCATCGATGCCAACAACGCGATATCGTTCGACCCCAGAGCGCGCCCCGCGCGCACCATATCGCCAATCTTAAAATCGCCACCAGCCGGGCGAATGTGATCGTTGTCTTCGGGCGTATCACCAATGGTGATCCAATCACCATCGCGGCTGACATCCTCTTGTATCACAACCGCTTTTGCGCCCTCGGGTACCGGCGCACCGGTAAAGATACGCACCGCTTCGCCAGATTTTACCGATTGGTAAAACCCATGCCCCGCCGCAGATTCTCCGATCACTCTGAGCCGCATTCCCGGCGAAACCTCGGTCACGGCATAGCCGTCCATTGCCGATCCGTCGAAAGGTGGCTGGTTCCGCGTCGCCGCGACGTCCTCCGCCAACACGCGCCCATGCGCTTGCAAAAGCGGCACAGTTTCGGTGCCAAGCGGCCGCGCCAAGGCGAAGAGTTGCTCAAGCGCCTCCGCGACGGAAATCATGGCGCCTCGTACCGCCCGGATTTCCCACCATCTTTCAGCATTACGCGGATACCAGTGATTTCCATCGCCTTATCCACGGCCTTGGCCATGTCATACACCGTTAGAGCCGCCGTCGAGACCGCAGTCAGCGCTTCCATCTCGACCCCGGTCTGCCCGGTGGTCTTGACCGTCGCTTCGATCCGCAGTCCGGGCAATTCGGGCGCAGGCGTCAACTCCACGGCAACTTTGGTCACGGGCAGGGGGTGACACAGCGGGATCAACTCGGGTGTCTTCTTGGCTCCCATGATCCCCGCCAACCGGGCCACACCAATCACGTCACCCTTCTTGGCCCGGCCTTCGGTGATGATGTCGTAGGTCTCTTGCGCCATGCGGATATAGCCTTCGGCCACCGCAACCCGGGATGTGACGGCCTTGTCCGACACATCGACCATATGTGCATCGCCCTTGGCGTCGAAATGCGTAAGCCCGCTCATGCCGCCACCGGGTCAGCCAACAGCGCGCGTGTGGCCGCTGTCACATCCGCCTGCCGCATCAGGCTTTCGCCGATCAGGAAACTACGGGCGCCACAGGACGCCATGTCGGCAAGGTCTGCCGGGGTGAACAGCCCCGACTCCGAAATCAGCATCCGGTCGTTTGGTACATGCTTTGAAAGTTCACGCGTTGTCTCAAGAGTGGTCTCAAACGTCTTGAGATTACGATTGTTTACGCCAATCAATGAGGACTTCAGCTCAAGCGCTCGATCAAGTTCCTCGCGGTCGTGCACCTCGATCAACGCATCCATGCCCCAGGCAAATGCCGCGTCTTCCAATTCCGCCGCTTGCGCATCTGACACGCTGGCCATGATGATGAGAATACAATCAGCATGCAAGCTGCGGGCCTCGGCGATCTGGTAGGTGTCATACATGAAATCCTTGCGCAACGCAGGCAGCGAAGTGCCCTGTCGCGCGGCCACCAGATAGGATTTGTCACCCTGAAAGCTGGGTGTGTCGGTTAGCACCGAAAGGCAGGTCGCTCCCCCGGCCTCATAGGCCTGTGCGAGGCTGGCGGGTTCGAAATCGGCCCGGATCAATCCCTTGGATGGCGACGCCTTCTTAACCTCGGCAATCAGCCCGTATCCTTCACTCTGCGCCATGCGCAACGCGGCCCCGAACGGTCTGACGGGGTCGGCCGCCCGCGCGGCCTCTTCCACGGCCGACAGCGGCACGCGGGCCTTGTCGGCGGCCACTTCCTCAAGCTTGTAGGCTTTGATCTTGTCGAGAATGGTTGCGCTCATGGGTCCGTCCAATTGATCGGCTGTTGGCCTTGTTCTTTAAGCCACGTGTTCACGGTGGAAAAGGGGCGCGAGCCGAAAAACCCGCGTCGCGCCGAAAGTGGAGAGGGATGCACACTTTCCAGAACCAAATGTCCATGACCAGCAAGGCGCGGCGCATGCGACCGTGCATCATTGCCCCAAAGCAGAAAGGCACGGGGTCGATCGGACAACGCATCTAACACCTGTGGTACCAGGTTCTGCCATCCCAACCGCCGATGCCCACGCGCCTCTCCGGCTGGCACCGTAAAGACATCGTTCAACAGCAACACACCTTGTTTGGCCCAAAAGCGCAGGTCGCCATTGGGCGGCACTCGTCCCATGTCAGCGCTCAACTCTCTGAAAATATTTCCTAAAGATCGGGGGAGCGGACGCACATTTGGATCAACGGAGAACGCAAAGCCATGTGCGTGGCCGGGTGTCGGATAGGGATCCTGTCCAAGGATCACCACATTCACGTCCAAAGGCATACACGCGTCGAGCGCTGCAAACACCTGAGGGCTGGGTGGTAGAACGTCACGATCTTCTTTCTCGAGTACTTCCACGATGCTTGGCAGCGAGTCCTCGAAAAACGGCAAATGCTGCCATCCAACAGGGCGGGTCAGCATGATCCGTCCTCCCGTCTTCTCTGGTTCAAAAATATCCCGGGGTCTGGGGCAGAGCCCCAGGATTTTCCGCCAACGGAAAATCGACGATGCGTCCACGCATCGCCCACCGCCCGAAACCCGCGTGTCACGCCGCCTGAGTGATGCGCGCCAAAGCTTCAACCCGCGCTTTGGCCGCCCCGCTGTCGATGCTTTCGGCGGCCATCTCGGCTCCTGCCTTGAGGTCGGTCACTTTGTCCGCGACCACCAGTGCCGCCGCCGCATTCAGAAGGACCGCATCGCGATAGGCACTTTTGGCTCCGTCCAGAAGGGCACGGAATGCCAGCGCATTCTCTGCGGGTGTCCCGCCTAGAATGTCTCGGAACGGATGCACCGGCAGGCCCGCATCTTCGGGGTGTACTTCGCGGCCACGAATCTTGCCTTCGTCCAACACCGCCACCTGTGTCGGGGCCGAGATCGAGATCTCGTCGGTGCCGTCGCCGC
This sequence comes from uncultured Marivita sp., assembly GCA_947503115.1. Lineage (GTDB taxonomy): Bacteria > Pseudomonadota > Alphaproteobacteria > Rhodobacterales > Rhodobacteraceae > Marivita. The sequence continues at coordinate 36,758 of CANNCS010000009.1, read as the reverse complement.
CATGCACCAGCCACGCCTTCTCGGACCCAAGCTCCTTAAGCGTTTCCGCCATCGGGAAAATCAGGTCGATGGCAAAGGCACCGGTCAATTGCCGCTTCACCCCCGCCGGATTGGTGAGCGGGCCAAGGATGTTAAAGATCGTCTTTGACCCCAGTTCCTGCCGCACCGGCATCACATGCTTCATCGCCGGGTGGTGCATCGGTGCCATCATGAACCCGATTCCGGCTTCGGCGATGGCGCGTTCGACCACGTCGGGGCCGACCATGACATTGATGCCCATCTCGGTCAGCGCATCCGCTGCTCCGGACTTGGATGACAAGTTGCGGTTGCCGTGTTTGGCCACCGTCACTCCGGCTCCCGCCACGACAAAGGCTGTCGCGGTCGATATGTTGAGCGTACCCATGCCGTCGCCGCCAGTGCCGACAATGTCCATCGCCCCTTCAGGCGCTTTCACAGCCGTGCATTTGGCGCGCATCACCGCAGCGGCAGCCGCGTATTCCGACACCGCCTCACCACGGGCGCGCAGAGCCATCAGCAATCCGCCCATCTGGGCCTGTGTCGCCTCGCCGTCGAACAACAGCTCGAACGCTTGTTCGGCCTGCGACCGGCTCAAAGGGCCTTCGGATGCGGCGTAGATCAGTGGCTTCATCGCGTCGCTCATGCGGGCACCTTCAAGTCGTTTACAAAATTCTTCAGCAAGGCGTGACCATGCTCCGAAGCGATGCTCTCGGGGTGGAATTGCACGCCGTGCATTGGCAATTCACGATGGCTTAGTCCCATGACCGTGCCATCCTCCAGCCAAGCCGTCACCTCAAGGCAATCGGGGATTGTGTCCTTGTCCACCACCAGCGAATGATACCGTGTCGCCTCAAACGGCGAAGGCAGCCCCGCGAACACACCTTTGCCGTTGTGGTGCATCACACCCATTTTGCCATGAACAATTTCCGTATGCCGCACCACTGTGCCGCCAAAGGCTTGTCCAAGGGTCTGATGGCCGAGGCAAACTCCCATCAGGGGCATCTTCGTTTCCGCAGCCGCGAGCGTCAGTGGCAGGCAGATCCCCGCTTGATCCGGGTCACATGGGCCGGGGGAAAGCAGGATGCCTGCGGGGTTCAGCCCCATCGCGTCCTGTACGGTCAAAGCGTCATTGCGCACCACTTTCACCTCGGTGCCCAGTTCGCCCAGATAATGCACGAGGTTGTAGGTAAAACTGTCGTAATTGTCGATGAGCAGCAGCATGGGTCTTTCTTCTTCGTCGGGGCTGGCGGGGAAGGGGCCAATCGCGGTATACATGCGCTGGCGGACCAAGGCGCGTCAAGGGCGCGGGTGGGTCAACCGGCACGGATGAGATGCCGGGGCGCGCGTGAGGGCTAGACGAGGGCAAAGAGCATGGCACGAGGGTTTTTGTCAGGGGCCATCTGGGGCACGGTGATCGCTGTAGGTGGTTTGGGCGCAGTCTCGGTCTTGGTGCCGAGCCCGGGCGCGGTCCCGCCTCAAGGCAGCCAAGAGGCCGTAGAGCCGCTACCGACTGCGATACCAGAGGCCATCGAAGACACCAACGAACCCGCCGCCGCGATGGACGCCGAGGTTATGCCCGCTGTTCCAGAGCCTGCGCCGATCGACCCGGAAGCTTCTGAAAGCGATGTCAGCGCAGCGCCTGTTTCGACCGACGACACCCCAGAGACGCCCGCGCCAGTGACGGAAACCACCGAACCGGTCACAGAGCCAGAATCCGAACAACAGCCGGTGCCGGAGGCTGCGGGAACGGCTGTCACGACGCCCGAAGTTCAGACCGCCGAAGATACAGCCACCCCCGGACGGAAACCTGCTGATGTCATGCCGGTGCAACCGGATGCCGCAGCGCCCGAGTTGGACAGTCCAGCCACAGTTGAAGACACCGTTCCCGAAGAAACTGCCGCTGCGCCGGTTCCGACGCCAGACACAGGCGATGCAATTGCGGCCCTCGGGGCACCTGATGCCGGGACCGCATCAATAACACCTTTGGCTCCTGGCGCAGATTCAGCACCGGACAGCGCTGCTGCGCCAACGCTTGACGTGCCACAAATCGAAACGGGTCCGAACGTCTCGACCGAGCCTGCGCAACCTCCTGCGCCTGCGGTCCCGGCGATTGAAACGCCGCTTGTCCCCGAGCCCGAACCCGAGGCAGCAGAAGAAGCTGAGGTACCAACCGCAGCCTCTGAAGGCGAATCCGGCGCCGACGCCAACGCCGAAACGGATGATCAGGCCACTGCATCAGAGCGTCCGCCCGTGCGCCGCCTTCTGCCGTCTACTCCCGAAACCGCACCAGACACCGGGGGCACCACTACAGCTGCGTCGCGCCCTGCAATCGGCACGCCTGCAGCTTCGCTGACCGACCGCAATCCGGGCAATTCGGCGCGCCTTCCGTCGATCGGGGCTGGGGCGGCCACCGCCATCGCCGAAGACTCCACCCCGGATGTGAACGTCTCCGGTCTGCCGCCGCTCCAACGCTTTGCCGCTCCAGTCGACAGCGATCCTGACTTGCCGAAAATGTCTATCGTAATGATTGACGACGGCACTGGTCCGCTGGGGCCCGACACGCTTGAAGGGTTTCCGTTCCCGGTGACCTTTGCCATCGACCCCGCCATACCCGGAGCCGCTGCACGGATGGCGTCGTATCGCGCTTTGGGCTACGAGGTTGCCGCACTGGTCAATCTGCCAGTTGCGGCGCAACCCACCGACGTTGAGCAAATCCTCGGCGGCGCGGTTGCAGCGGTGCCCGAGGCTGTCGCCTTGATCGAAGCACCGGGTGGTGGCTTACAGGCAGAGCGCAGTGTCACCGAACAGGCGTCGCGCTTTGCGGCCGATAGCGGCCACGGTCTCGTTTTCCTGCCCAACGGTCTCAATACTGCTCAGGCAATTGCACAGCGCGAAGCTGTCCCAGCGATCAGCATCTTGAGGGATTTCGACGGTGATGGGCAGGATGCCCGCACCAAACGTCGTTTTCTGGATGGTGGGGCGTTCCGCGCCCGTCAGGATGGCGCGGTGGTCATGTTGGGCCGATTGACGCCTGACACGCTGTCAGCTTTGGTCTTGTGGAGCTTGCAAGACCGCGCATCGAGTGTGGCGATGGTGCCGATCTCGGCGCTTCTTCTCGATACCTCGAACTGAGCACGGCACGGACGCGTCGACGCATCCGTGGTTTCCGTCGTCAGAAGCTGCACCCGAACAGTCAGGTCGTGGCCCAGTCTTTCATGTGTTGCGCAAGATCGCCGTACCCGGTGAACCGCCGTTCGAACGCCAGCCCCAACCTGTCAGCACAACTTTGTGCAAGTGCGGTCAATGCCGCATCGTCGGTTTGCGCCTGATAGACCAGCTTTTCGTAATGCCCGAAATACATGTCCCGCAGATCGGGATGTCGGTCGAGACCCAAGGGTTTCCAGACGAAGGCATCAAATTGCCGAACCAGAAAGTCGGTGAGGTAAAAGGCGGTGATCTCATCGCGGGCGGCGAACGTGTCGTTGCCTTCGAAAAAGCTGTAGCAATGCGGCCCTGCAATCATCTCGACGCCCATCTCGGCGCAGGCGGCTTCCAATAATCCACCGGTGCCGCAATCGCCGTAGGCGATGAAGATTCGGTCATAGTCCGCACGATGTTGATCAACGACCCCACGCACTGCCCCGACAATCTTTTCCGGGTGATTGTGCAGGATCGCGGGTAGGCATGTCAGATCCAAATGGGTCCAGGCATTGGCGTCGCGCACCGCTAGAATTTCGCGCGCCAGCGCACCACAGGCCACAACCAGCACGCGCCCGTCACCGCGCGCTGCCAATCCTGAATCTGTCAGAGTGGTGTCGTCAGGCAGGCTCGTCATCACCGGGCACATGGGTCAGACCCCAACGCGCCAATAGCGCCACTGCGATCAGGGCAGGCAATACCTTGAGTATGCCGAATTGGGCGAACGCCCAGACCGTCAGCCCGGATGCCGCGATCGCGGCCAAGATCATCGAAGCGAATGTCGTCACTGGCATGTTGATCTCCTCGTCCTCAAAATATGGGACAGATTGATCCATAAGAAAAGGCCTCGCCGCGTGGCGAGGCCCAAAAAGTGACGATTTCGGTCGTCTTATCCAGCGGCAAGCTGATTGTGCTTGCGACCGACAAAGGTTTTTGCGGTTTCAACGGCCACGGCGGCATCGCGGCAATAGGCGTCCGCACCGATGGCTTTCCCGAATTCTTCGTTCAAAGGCGCACCGCCGACCAATACGATATAGTCTTCGCGGATGCCTTTCTCGACCAGCGTGTCGATCACGACTTTCATGTACGGCATGGTGGTTGTCAGCAGGGCGGACATGCCCAGAATGTCGGGCTGTTCGGTTTCGATGGCATCAAGATAGGATTCGACCGGGTTATTGATGCCCAGATCGACCACTTCGAACCCGGCGCCTTCCATCATCATCGATACGAGGTTCTTACCGATGTCGTGAATGTCGCCCTTGACCGTGCCAATAACCATCTTGCCGACTCGCGGAGCACCGGTTTCAGCCAGCAGCGGCTTGAGGATGGCCATGCCACCTTTCATCGCGTTGGCGGCCAGAAGAACCTCAGGAACAAAAAGAATGCCATCGCGGAAGTCATTGCCGACAATGGTCATGCCGCCGACCAGCGCCTTGGTCAGAATGTCGTAAGGGGCCCATTCGCGTTCCAGCAGGATGTTGACCGATTCCTCGATCTCTTCCTTGAGACCATCATAGAGATCGTCAAACATCTGTTCGACCAGTTCCTCGTCGTTCAGATCCGCGAGGATGATATCGTCTTCTTCATCAGCCATGTATGTCACTCCTGACGCTGGCGGGGCTGCCAGTGGTTGTTTTTTCGACTATTCGTCGTTTTCCGACGATGTCACTTGGTGAAATCCGACATGCGCGGGAACGAGACCGACGCTGGTTGCGCCAACGTGGTCTGTCACGACGCGCGTCTTGTGAATGTTCTTATTTTGTTCCATCTTCGGGCAATGACCCGAACGGACCGATATGTCGCTCCTGATCTGCGGCACGGGCGTGGCGCTCAAAGTCGCGATTGCGGCCGTTTTGAACGGTTTCGCCGGATCGACGAATCCGATGGATGGGACATCCCCGAAGAAGCGCCAGCGCTTCGAACGCAGGTGTCCGAGGAACGTCCCCGAAGCCTGATCAACTATGTGTCTTCGCCGGATCTTTCGTTCGACCGCACGATCAACCCCTACCGGGGGTGCGAACACGGGTGCATCTATTGTTTTGCCCGTCCAAGTCATGCTTGGTTGGGCCTGTCGCCGGGCCTTGATTTTGAGACCAAACTGATCGCGCGCCCGGACGCGGCCGAGGTGCTTGATCGTGAATTGCGCGCCCGCCGCTACCGGGTGGCGCCGATTGCCATCGGGACGAACACCGACCCTTACCAACCTGTCGAACGCGACCGCCTCATCATGCGCGACTGTCTTGCGGTGTTGCAGGCATTTCAGCATCCTGTGTTGATCGCCACCAAAGGGACGCTGATCGAGCGGGACATCGACATCCTGTCGGGGCTGGCGGCGCAGAACCTTGTGCGTGTCGGTATCACGATCACGACGCTGGATGCGGGTCTCAACCGACGGATGGAACCGCGCGTGCCAAGCCCGAAACGAAGACTGGCGACGATCCGCCGTCTGACCGAGGCGGGCATCCCGGTGCGTGTGATGCTGTCGCCCATTGTTCCGGGCCTCACCGATGCGGAAATCGAACCGATCCTGACCGCCGCGCGGGACGCGGGTGCGACCGCCGCCACATGGGCGATGCTGCGTCTGCCACTTGAGGTGGCGCCGTTGTGGGAGGCGTGGATGGATGAACATTATCCCGACCGAAAATCCCGCGTACTGTCCAAGCTGCGCGAGATGCATGGCGGCAAGGTTTACGATGCGCAGTTCTTCAGACGGGTGCGCGGCGAAGGGGCCTATGCCGCCCTGATCGCGCAGCGCTTCACCAAGGCGCGCAAGCGATTGGCGCTGGACGGCGATCTGCCCGCCCTCAACTGCACCGCGTTTCAGCCGCCCGCCCGCGCTGGGGATCAACTGAGCCTGTTCTGAGCCCGGACAAAACGGGGACAAAGATATCACGTGCGCCCCCTATCTGTCCGAACGGTGGTCAAATTGGCGTAAAAGACAACCCGATCAGACGCGGCGGCGTCCGCGCCGTTCGCGCTTGGGTGCGCCGCTCTGGTCTCCGGTGCCATCGCTGTCCGAGCTGAACGGACCGATCTCGGCCACGATCTGGTCCAGCGTCGGCGCGTCGCCCTTGGGCGTGGCTTCCAACGCCTCGCGCATGGCGCGCAGGTGGTTTGGCATTGTGCCACAGCAACCACCGATGATCTTGGCTCCTGCATTTCGGGCCAAGATCGCATACCGCGCCATCAATTCGGGGGTGCCATCGTAATGAATGTGGCCATCGACATATTTCGGAATGCCGGCGTTGCCCTTGGCGATGATCGCGCGTTCGGTGCCTGTGGCGGCGAACCCCAGAACCGTACGCAGAAGATCCGACGCGCCGGTGCCGCAATTGGCCCCAAAGGCCAGCGGCGGATTCGGCAAAGTTTCGATCATCTCGGCCATACCTTCCGAGGTCATCCCCATCATGGTGCGCCCGGCGGTGTCGAAGCTCATCGTGCCGCACCACGGCACATCCGCCAGTGCAAACGCCTCGGCCGCGGCGCGGAACTCTTCTGGCGCGCTGATGGTTTCGACCCACATCACGTCGGCGCCGCCCTCTTTGAGACCTTCGGCCTGTTCGTGGAACATCTCGACCGCACTGGCATGTGAGAGCGTGCCAACGGGTTCCATGATCTCACCGGTCGGACCCACAGATCCGGCTACAATCACTTTGCGTCCGGCGCTATCGGCCACCTCGCGGGCCAGCTCGGCTCCGATGCGCGACAGTTCGCGGGCGCGGTGGCCTGCATTGTGCAGCTTGAGACGCGAGGCGTTGCCGCCGAATGTGTTGGTCAGGAACAGGTCGCTGCCCGCATCGACCGCACCGCGATAAAGAGCGCGGATGTTGTCGGGCTTGGTTTCGTTCCAGAACTCGGGCGGGTCGCCGCTTTCCAGCCCCATGTTGAAAAGGTTGGTCCCGGTCGCGCCATCGGCCAGAAGCCAGTCGCGGGTGGACAGAAGATCGTGCAGCGGGTTTGTCATGACAGGCCTGTCGGTCAGAAGGTTTGGCCCTGATTGTCATACTTGGCGTCTTGAGACAAATTCATAATTCTCAAGACCATTATGAACGGCCTGCGATGCGATCCGTCGACGGACCGCCCGAACAGCACCGACGTGTTTCGTCATGCTCAGACCAGTTCGGTCTCAACCCGGCTGGAGGCCTCCAATGTCTTGTGCACTGGACATTTGTCCGCGATTTCCAAGAGCTTCTGGCGCTGGTCCAAACTCAGATCACCCGTCACGGTAATCTTGCGGCGGAAGAGGTCGATATTCGTGGCAGATGGCGTCAGTGCATCCTGCGCATGCACCTTGTCGTGGCTTACATCGACAGACACATGTGTCAGTGGCCAGCCCTTGCGCCGGGCATACATGCGCAGCGTCATGGACGTACACGCCCCCAGACCCGCCGCAAGCAATCCGTAAGGTGACAATCCGCGATTGGTGCCGCCATAGGCCAGCGGTTCATCGGCAAGCAGGTGGTGCGGTCCCGACTGTACGTCTTGCAAGAATCCGGTTGGGTCTGCCTCGGAGACGCGCACAATGCCTTCGGGCGCGCCGATGGGTGGGGCAGGTGGGGTGAGTTTCAAATACCGGCCCGCCCAGGCCGCAATCACATCCGCCGCGTATTCCGCGTCTCGTGTCTGGGTGATCAGGTGATCCGCATCGTCCAATGTCACAAAACTTTTGGGGTGGCGTGCGGCGGCAAAGATGTTGGTGGCATTGTCGATTCCGACCACGCTGTCGCGCGGCGCGTGCATCACAAGAAGGGCGGCCTTCAATCCCTTGATCACCGGGCCAAGCATTTGTGCCTTCACATCCTCGATAAAGCCTTTGCCGATGGTGAAGGGGCGACCGCCCAGATCAACCGTCGCCCGACCAACGGTCTTGATATCGTCAAGAGCGTCCGAGAAGTTATGCGTGACGTGCTCGGGGTCATAGGGCGCACCGATGGTAACAACCGCCTTAATACCGGGCATGTCACCTGCGGCGCGCAACACCGCAGCCCCGCCCAGCGAATGACCGATAAGAAGGTCGGGAGCCATACCCCGATCGGTCAGGTAGGCGGCTGCTGCGTGCAGGTCATCGACGTTCGACGTAAAAGTCGTGTTGGCGAACTCCCCTTTGGAATGCCCCAGACCGGTAAAGTCGAACCGCAGTACTGCAATTCCCATCGAGGCCAAACGCGCGGCGATCCGCCGGGCGGCTGGAATGTCCTTGGAACAGGTGAAACAATGCGCAAAAAGGGCGGTGGCCAGATGCGGTCCGTCGGGCAGATCAAGCCGCGCTGACAGGGTGTCTCCGGAATGGCCGGGAAAGGTGATGCGTTCGGTGGTCATGGTTTTGGTCCTTGGGGCCGGGGCAGGGCAGCCCTTTGGCATTTCGTATAAATTAAGAATGTGGGGTGTGTCCCCCATCCGCAAGCATTGTGTCGGGAGCGTCACAGGATGGTGAGAGCCAGACAAGCGATGGTGAGCATTGTTGCAGCCCTGCTGGGCGCGGCCTTCCTTGGCGGGTTTGCTGGCGCTTTGCATCCGCTGGGCGATAGTCTTGCCGTGTTCCGGCTGCCTGTTGCGGTTGTCTTTGCGCTTTGGGTGATCTGGTCGCCATGGTTTGCATGGATCAGGTGGAGCATCGCCGTATTTTGCCTTGCCGCTATGGGGCAAATCGTTGCGCAGAAACACGTGTCGCATCTAAACGGGCCGATCACGATCTATCAGAAGAACTTGCTTTTTCAGAACGATGAAGTTGAAGCCCTTGCCGCCGATATTCGCGCCATGCGCCCGGATATCGTGACGTTGCAGGAACTCACCTCGCGCAATGCCGCTTTGGTGCGCGATCTGCGGGATGAGTATCCCTATCAGGCCAGTTGTGCGCTGGTGGAATGGGCGCGGGTCGCGATCCTGTCGCGCTGGCCGGTCGAGGGCGAGATTTGCCTGGAGGGGCAGGGTCTTGTCGGTTTTCAGGTGATGTCGCCCGAAGGACTTTTCTGGGCCTTCAGCTTGCATGCGTTCTGGCCCTGGCCGCATGGGCAGGCAGACCAGTTCGACACCATCCTTCCGGTGCTTGGCGACCTTGAGGAACCGGTTGTGATCGCAGGTGATTTCAACATGGTTCCGTGGTCTTTTGCCCTGCGCTCCATCGAACGCAGCATTGGCGCCACGCGGGCCGGGCCGTTGTTTTCGACCCTGACCAAGATGGGCGCGCCTTTGCCGATCGACCATGTCTACGCACCGGGTGGCGGACAGGCAGAGCCACGGCCCTTGCTTGGTTCGGATCACAGTGGCGTTTTGGCCAAGGTTTTCGTGTTCGGACCTTAAGACACCACGCCCATCAACGCCGGATCAAATGGGTATTTCGACAGGTTCTCATAGCCAGTTTCAGTGATCAGCACCTGATCCTCAAGCTTGATCGAGAAATCGCCCCCAACCTCACCGACCAACACTTCGACACAAAGCGTCATGCCCGGCTCAAGCGGGTAATCAAATGCGCCTGGAACGGCTTGATCGGGATAAGCCACAAGTGGCCACTCGTCACAAAGACCTACACCGTGCATCAAGCAGCCATATTTCTGAGCTTGGTATTTCTCATGCAGGACATGGGTGCGCGCAGTCAGTTCAGGGATTGTCACACCGGGTTTGAGCATTTCCATATTGGTCATGATGTGTTCGTAGGAATGCTGCATCGCTTCGATCATGTCGGGGCGGGGGGCGCGGTCACCAATCCACCATGTCCGGCTCATGTCGGTACAGATGCCGTAGCTGCCAACCAGATCGGTGTCGAACGCGACGATTTCATTGTTCTGCACGATCCGTCCGCCGCATTCCTGAAACCATGGATTGGTGCGCGGACCAGAGGTCAGCAGCCGCGTTTCAATCCATTCACCACCGCGCCGGATGTTTTCAGCATGTAACACGGCCCAGATGTCGTCCTCGGACACGCCGCCGCCGGGTACATGGGTTCGGGTAAAGCGTTCCATTTCGGCCATGGCAACTTCGCAGGCGTGGACGGAACAGCGCATCGCCCTGATCTCGTCGGGGCCTTTGATGGAGCGTGATTTCTCCGTGACCTCTTCGCCCTCCATGATGTGGAACCCCTGCGCCTCAAGCGCGCGAAGGCCATGGATCATGATCTTGTCCACTGCCAATCGTTTGTTTCCGGGTGCGTGTTCGGCCAGCAACGCGCGAACATCGTTGGCGAACACATCCGCCGCCACGTCTACCTTGTCGCCCCGGTCGAAATAGAAAAGGTCCGCCCCCGAACGCGCCTCGCGCACCAAAGGGTTGAACGACGACAGGAAGGGCGAGTTCTTGTAGTCCCAGATCACCATGTAACCATCAGCACACAGCAGCACTGCGCGGAATGGGTTATGGGTGTTCCACAACTGCATGTTGGTGCTGTCAGTCGCGTAGCGGATGTTGAGCGGGTCAAACATCAACAGACCGGCATAATCGCGATCCACGATGTGCTGGGTCAGCCGCGTCCAGCGGTAGCGGCGCATTTCTTGCAGGTCTGGCAGATCAAGCCCCGCCGCCGCCCATTCGGCATAGGCAAGCTGGGTCGGACCTATCTCGACCCGGTTCTGGTCGTTGGGGGTGTTGTCACCCGTGGTGACGCCACGGGTTGGGTCGATTTTGCGGGTGTCGCGGAAATGGGTGTTCATAGCGCCGCCTCCTGCCAGCGATGCTGAAGAGGTCGCGCCCCATAAACGCGCCGATTTGCGACCTTGTTCGGTGGAGTGGATGACGCTTTTCGCCTTGCTGCACATGCATTCGGATGCCTGCAGTGTCTTTTCTCTGCATCGCCGCTGGGCTAATCCTGCGGCATGATCCTGCAACGCGCCTTGCCCTATGATGTGATGGTACCCCGACCGCTTCCGGGGATTGCACCTTTGGGCGACGATCCATGGTTTCTGGTGGACGAGGCCTATGCCCCGCAAATGGCCGAGCGGATGCGGCTCATGGCGTCGCGGCGGGACGATGTGATCGCAACCGCGGATCCCGATCCAGAAACCCTGTCCAAGATGATGAGGGCCGTACTGGACCATCTGCCGCCGGGGTTTGCGCGGGCTGGTGATCAGATCACCTGCCCCGATGGACGGCGCGTCCAGATCGACACATCAGATCCGTTCGGAACGCTAGGTCAAATCGTGCAAAGCGACATCTGTCTGATGGAAAAGCGTGGAAACGAGCATGTTTTGACAGGGGCAGTTTTGTGTTTCCCGGCAAGCTGGCGGCTGCGCGAAAAGATCGGCCATCCGCTGACCCATATCCACATCCCGGTCAAAAGCTATACTGACGATATCGCCCGACGGGTGCAGCGATTGTTTAACGGTGTGCGGCATGGATTGCCGATCTGGCGATTCAACGCGCTGTGGTACGACGATCCGAACCTGTATCAACCGCGCGCGGAAACCGAACCTCGACCACTGACGGAAGTGGGCAAGACACCCTATTTGCGCACCGAACGTCAGGTGCTTTGGCGATTGCCAGATAGTGACGACGTGTTGTTCACGATACACACGTTTATACTCAAGCGAGAGTCGCTTGAACAATCTTCAACCTAATGTAGAAACTCCGCGCATATTGACGGAGTATTTATCAATGTTTTTTTCCAATATCCCCTTTTTCGGGGCTGCGGTGCTGGCCGCATTTGGAATTGTGCTGACCGCTTTTGGCAATAGATCGATTCAGCAAACCCGCTATTTTCGTGTTCACGGCACGCGCCACGATGCCAGAGTCACGTCAGTTTCGGTTCTCAAAAACGACGAAGGGCGCAAAAGCTATTGGCCGACCTTTCAATTCACGGATGCCGATGGCCGAAAAGTGAACAAACCGACCAACATGGCGGATACCAGTTTTGATTTTGAGGTCGGCAGCACACACGCCATTCTAGATTTGACACACGCCACCGCTGTTGTGGTCGCCGACCGCAAAACGGATGCCACTTTGGGGATCGCTTTGTCTGCCGGCGGAGTGGTCTGCCTTGGTATCGGTTTGATCGGTATGATCCCCTGACCTTTAACTCCCCGCGCGCTGGGCGGAATAAACGATGGCGCGCAGGTAGTTGCCGCTGTCGTTCCAGACCGACAAGACGTTGTAATTCGGTGTGCCTTCGCCAAACGGCTGGCCGGGTTGCCACCCATTGCGGCGCAGCATGTTGGCGGCTGACGCCAAAGCATCGACTGCGTTATAGGGATCAGCGACACCATCGCCATTGCCATCGACTTGGTATTCCAGCCAGTTTCCGGCAAGAAACTGCATATGCCCCAGTTCTCCCGACGGACCGCCTTTGGTGCTGGGCGACAGGACGCCGCTGTCCACCATGTCCAAGGCGGCAATCGCATGTGGCTCGAACCGCGGGTGGCGGCGGCAATAGGACGACAGCGTGACTGCGCCATCAACGACAGAGGTGCCGCCAAGATAGCCGCCCCAACTTGTCTCCAGCCCCCAAATCGTGGCGAGAATACCCGCAGGCACGCCGAAGTTCTGTTCGATCGACGAGAACGTTTTAGGATTTCGCGCGATCTTGTTCCGGGTCTGATTGATAAAGCTTTCGGCTGTGCTGCCTGACCGCTTGGCCAAAAATTTGGCTGGGTCGCCCTGCAACGTGCCGGTCTGATTACCTGGATTGGATTCAAAGCGCCATGTGATGTTTGACAGGCGGGCATTCTGCAAAGCCGTCAGCCCGCGTTGACCGACACCCGAAGCCGCTGCCTGACCGGCAAGCATCTGCTTGTACTGCGCAAACGCGCCCTTGCTCGTGATGCATTCAGCCGAATAGGCGGGAACAGTAGCGCAAAACGACAGGCAGGCAGCAGCAATAAAACGACGCATTAATGAACACTCCAACACATTTTGATTGGAGGGACGTTAACAAATACGGTGTTCTGAGCAAGCGTGAACCCGTGGCCAGATCACTTGCCGTAATGCTCTTTGGCCTGCTCTTTCAGTTTTTCAAAATTGTAGGCCTTCTTGGCTTGGTCGGCCAACTCCATTTGCCCCTCAAGCGTGCTGTAGTACTCGGCCTCTTCTTTCGTCACATTTCCCGTGGTTAGACGAAGGCCCATTGTGGAGATCGATTGGCGCGCTTCGCGGATCTCGGGGTCGTCATTGCCGTCAATATAAATCGTCTTCAGCATAGATGTTCCCGCTGCCGTATTCTGCACCGCAGCAGAGATGTTGGCGAGCTTTTCTCCGTTCTGGGCGAAATAGATCGTGCCCATTGCGGCACCAATCGGCATCACAACAAGGACCAGAACTCCAAAGAGAATGTATTTTACCATCGACCCCTTGGGGCCTTTGTCCTTTGGACCTTGGGGGCCGTTGCCACTGCCGCCACGCGACGGAGGAGGAGGTGGCGTTTGGGATGGCTGCGCGCCGTTCTTGGCATTGAGCCGCGCAATCCGGTCCTGAAAATCGGTACTCATTGGGTCAATCCTTGTGCCGGTGCATCGCAAATGTCCGGCCCGAGGGCCGAAACACATCTGAAATTCACAACTGGATTGGACCTGCCTGCGTCGGAAGAAGGGCCATTCTTGGGCAACCTTAAACAAATCGTTGCTTCGGTATCAGACAAGAAAAAAGGCGCCCCGAAGGACGCCTTTCTTGATGTGTATCCGATCGAACAGATCAGCTGCTGTAATACAGCGCGAATTCCACCGGGTGCGGTGTCATTTCGTAGGCTTCGATCTCTTCCATCTTCAGGTCGATGTAGCCGTCGATCTGGTCTTTGGTGAACACGTCACCGGCGAGCAGGAACTCGTAGTCGGCCTGAAGCTCGGAGATTGCTTCGCGCAGGCTTCCGCAAACTGTCGGGATGCCGGCCAGCTCTTCTGCAGGCAGATCGTAGAGGTTCTTGTCCATGGCTTCGCCCGGATCGATCTTGTTGGTGATACCGTCAAGACCGGCCATCAGCAGTGCCGCAAAGCACAGGTAGGGGTTTGCGGTGGGATCGGGGAAACGGGCCTCGACGCGCTTTGCCTTCGGGCTTTCGGTCCACGGAATACGAACGCAGCCCGAACGGTTGCGTGCGGAATACGCGCGCAGAACGGGGGCTTCGTAACCCGGTACCAGACGCTTGTAGCTGTTGGTCGACGGGTTGGTGAACGCGTTGAGCGCTTTGGCGTGGGTCAGGATGCCGCCGATGAAGTACAGCGCTTCCTGGCTCAGGTCGGCATACTTGTCGCCAGCGAACAGCGGCTTGCCGTCTTTCCAGATCGACATGTTGACGTGCATACCCGAGCCGTTGTCGCCCTTGAGCGGCTTCGGCATGAAGGTTGCCGAACGGCCATAGGACTGTGCGACGTTGTGGATGATGTACTTGAACTTCTGAAGCTCGTCCGCCTGCTTGACCAGCGAGTCAAAGATCATGCCCAGTTCGTGCTGGCTGGTCGCCACTTCGTGGTGGTGCTTATCAACCTTCATGCCGATGCGCTTCATTGTCGACAGCATCTCGGAGCGGATGTCCTGACCGTCGTCGGACGGGTTCACAGGGAAGTAGCCGCCTTTGTAGGTCGGACGGTGGCCGAGGTTGCCCATCTCGAATTCGCTGTCTGTGTTCCAAGCCGCGTGATCTGCGTCGACTTCGAAAGACACCTTGTTCGGTGCAACTGCGTAGCGCACGTCGTCAAACAGGAAGAATTCAGCTTCCGGGCCGAAGTAGGAAACGTCACCAATACCCGAGGACTTGAGGTAGGCTTCTGCCTTGGCTGCCGTGCCGCGCGGATCGCGGTTGTAGGGCTCGCCTGTGTCGGGTTCGACAACGGAGCAATGCACACACACAGTCTTTTCAGCATAGAACGGGTCGATATACGCGCTCTCAGTGTCGGGCATCAGTTTCATGTCGGAGGCTTCGATGGACTTCCAGCCTGCGATGGACGAACCGTCGAACATGAAGCCTTCTTCGAGGAAGTCTTCATCCACTTGGTCGGACATCACTGTCACGTGCTGCAGTTTGCCGCGCGGGTCGGTAAACCGGATGTCAACATAGGCGACATCTTCGTCCTTAATCATCTTGAGAAGCGCTTCAGTGCTCATTCTCTCTTCCCTTTCACTGAGTTTGGGTCGTTGTTCGTATGGTCTTGGTGCCGGATCAGATCGCGTCGGATCCAGATTCACCGGTACGGATTCGGATGGCCTGTTCGACAGGCGACACAAAAATCTTGCCGTCGCCGATCTTGTCGGTTTTGGCCGCATCGACGATGGCAGCGATTGCGCCGTCGACCTGATCGTCATCAAGGACGACCTCGATTTTTACCTTGGGCAGGAAGTCGACCACGTATTCGGCGCCACGGTACAGTTCGGTGTGACCTTTCTGGCGACCAAAGCCTTTGACTTCCACGACGCTCAGGCCCTGAATGCCGGCGTCTTGAAGGGCTTCCTTCACCTCGTCGAGTTTGAAGGGTTTGATGATGGCTTCAATCTTTTTCATGGCGGGTCCCTCGCTCCTGCATTGCGGTCGTCAGACCACTTCTATTTGAGAGCCACAATCAGCTAGGGTAAATGTAGGGGCATCAGGCGCTGGGATTGAAAATCGCCGCCCAGAAAATAAGCGATTTGCACAAAAAGTACGCACAATTGAATCGCGGGAAGGATCAGACGTGGCCGAATTGCTCACCTCCGCCCAGATGCGCGCCATCGAACACGCGGAAATCGAGTCGGGCCGCGTCACCGGGCTGCAATTGATGGAACGGGCCGGACGTGGCGCGGTGGACGCAACGTTAAGAAAGTGGCCAAAGTTTTCATCTGGACACCATCGCGCTTTGATCCTTTGCGGGCCGGGAAACAACGGTGGCGACGGGTTTGTCATCGCACGGCGCTTGAAAGACCGGGGCTGGGACGTCGATGTCTTTCTCTATGGGACTGCTGACAAGTTGCCACCAGACGCCAGGAACAACCATGACCTATGGCGCAACATGGGGCAGGTCATGGCATTTGACCCGGCGGCGGTGTGGGACTGCGAAAGGCCTGACCTTTTTGTCGATGCGGTCTTTGGCACCGGATTGACGCGTCCGTTGCCTCCAGATCTCGGCGTGGTTCTGGAGGATCGGATGATGGCGCATTGGAAGCGCGGCCAATCGATCTGCCGCCTCGCAGTTGATTGCCCGTCTGGTTTGAACCTCGACACCGGGATGATTCCGGCACCTGAAGACGACCGGATGCCAATTCTCAATTCCGCGCAATTGACGGTGGCCTTCCACAGTCTCAAGACGGGTCACAAGCTGGGTCTTGGTCCAACTCTGTGTGGCGAAATTCGAGTCGTGGACATTGGGCTACGCGGGGCGGATGCCTCCGAGCGCGCAATGGTCGGAACACCCCCTGACCCAGAACGCGCCCGTCTGGCTGCTCCGGTGTTTTCATCCGGCGCACTGCCCTTGCGAATTTGGCCCGGTTCGGTCGTCACCAAGCTGCGCGGGCAAGGGCATAAATATGACTATGGTCATGTGGTGGTGTGCGCCGGAGGGCCCGGCCGCGGCGGTGCGGCGCGCATGGCCGCGCGAACCGCGTTGCGCAGCGGGGCGGGGCTTGTCACTCTCCTGTGTCCGCCCGAAGCGCTGACTGAAAACGCCTGTCGTCTTGACGCCGTGATGCTGCGCGCCTGCACGGATGCCGAGGCGTTTCGGCGGACTATTGACGATCGGGTGACTGCGCTGTGCCTTGGTCCCGGATTGGGCGTGGGACGCGACACCCAAGAGTTGGTCGCCGCAGCCCTTGCACATCGCCGGGGCGTTCGTGGGTGGCGCGACCCGGCAGTGGTACTGGACGCTGACGCACTGACCTCGTTCGAAGACGATACCGAAGCGCTTTTTGCAATGACACATCCGCGCACTGTGATGACACCTCACGAAGGCGAATTCGCACGTCTTTTCCCGGATCTGGCACAATCCGAACGTGCGGAGCGGTCCAAGATCGACGTGGTGCGCATGGCGGCTGACCGGGCAGGCTGTATCGTACTGCTCAAGGGGGAAGATACTGTAATCGCGCAGCCCGGCGGCGGAGCCAGCGTGCACAGCGCCAACGGTGACCGGGCGGCACCGTGGCTTGCGACCGCAGGCGCAGGCGACGTGCTGGCTGGTCTGATCGCGGGTCTGGCTGCGCCGGAAACCGCGCCCGATCTTTTCTGCGTCGCCGAAGCTGCCGCTTGGCTCCACTGCGAGGCCGCGCGTCAATTTGGCCCCGGTTTGATCGCAGAAGACCTTCCCGAGATGCTGCCAAAAGTTTTCTTAACACTTGAGCGGTAAGAAACTTCGTACGAAGTTTCTTAGTCGCCAGACTTTTCATACGAAAATTCTGCTCGCATCGGGTCGAGACCTTTGCTAGTGACCAGCGCAGTGCGGGTGTGGCGGAATTGGTAGACGCACCAGATTTAGGTTCTGGCGCCTTTGGCGTGGGGGTTCGAGTCCCTTGACCCGCACCACAAACAACTCAAACGTCGCTTGCTGACCTTACCTGACTGGATGAGACGCGGTCTCGGGATTGGTATTCGCAATGCAAATATCACCAATTCTTCCAAGCTTTGCGCGCCAACGAACTTTGGATCTGGTCGGGCATCTTGAGGGTATAATATTCGGCGCCTCCACGTTCGAGCACGACATATTTGCCGTCGTTGAAATCCAGTGCGTTTCGCCAATTTCCGGTGCCGGCAAATATGTTAACGCCCCATAATTGTCGCAACTGGCGCAGTGGGGACAGATCCTGTGCGGTTTGGCAGGACCGGACGACAACCCAAGCGTCGCGGGCAAAGTTCGGCGTGAGCTTTTGTAGCGTCACGCGGTGCTTTGGCAGGCTTCCAGAGTTGAGGATGTCGCCGCCATTAAGTGGGTCCCCAAAATACATTGTTCCCGGATTGCCATGCACCTGAATGTGTAAGATCGAAATCGGGCGGGATTTGACAGCCGACTGCACGCCAAACACAAATGTCGGGATATCTTTAAGAATGACATATCCACCACCCGGAAACGTGGTGATGTATTCCGACCATCCAGCTGCGTCATAGAGGTCTGCCGCGACCACTTCCATCCCGTGCGGCAAGACAACTGCGGGTGGTGGTCGGGTGCCAAGTTTCGGTGGCTTCTTGGGTTGGGGTGCGGGTTTGTTCATCTCTACAAGCATGCCGCCATGCACCAAAGTCTCACCGACATGGATCAGATTGAGATTGCTGATGGGTTCGATGTCCTTGAGATCCGAAGGATAAGGCACCCCTTGTTTCGGGCGGCCCCAGACGTTGATCTCTTTGTATGTTCCATAAAGCACCATGGAATAGGCGCTCAGAGAATCGCCCGCGACCACAACACGTTCGCAAAAGTTCTCGATTTCTAGGATAGATGACCCGCGTTCGTATTCTGTATAGGCGCCGGTTTGCGGCGAAGAGTAGTCGGTGACTTTGGCGGTGATCTTTGGCCAAGGGTTTGGCCACAGGCGAGGTGTCGCCATAATTACGTTTCCTTCAAAAAATGCTCTGGGTCACAGCATTGAAAAATGAGTGTGCTGACGCAGTGCAGGGCTAAAATACCCGGTCAGGCTGCCCCAACTGATCCTCTCGTTCAAGTCTTGTCATTTGGTGCGTGTTGGTGTGGCGACCTAGAACGCACGGCCAACGGCAGGCCCACCGAAACGCGCCCAGTTGACAGACACCTTCGCATGGCGCTAACGCCCCTTCGCGCACCGGAACTTTGGTGCGACGTGTCGCCCGTCGCGTGGTCTGCTGTTGCAGGCAAATGAGCGGGCCTTTTGGACAGACAAAGATGGTGGGAAAGCTGTTTGCGTCCGGTGATCTGCAGGCCGACAGGCGGGCGGAATTTGCCGAGACTCTGGCGTATCTTGGGGACCTCGATGCGGCGGTGGATGTGTTGCAAGGTGCGTTGGACCTTGTGCCGACATGGGGGGCGGGCTGGTTCCGTCTGGGCGAATATCTGGAACGGGCGGGTGATTTGACTGGCGCGGTGCGGTCCTGGGGGCGGGCCATCCAAGAGCAACCAGATGACCCGTTCGGCGCAGGCCTGCGGTGTGACTTGCAGCGGGAACAACCGCTAAGCGATACGATGCCACCGGCCTTTGTCGAGATGCTTTTTGACCAGTACGCGCCGCGGTTTGAAGCGTCCTTGCTGGATCATCTCGATTATCAAGGGCCGCAGATCATTGCCGACGCCTTGGCGCAGATTGCCGAGCCCAGTGCCGACCGGGCGCTGGATTTGGGCTGCGGAACTGGACTGATTGGCCCGGTACTACGGTCGCATTGCCGTCATCTCACAGGTGTGGACCTGTCACAGGCCATGCTTGATGAAGCCTTTTCCAAGGGGCTTTACGATCGGCTCGATAAGGCTGACATTCAGGCGATGCCGCGTCCCGACCAACCCTATGGGCTGATCGTCGCTTCGGATGTGTTCAATTATCTTGGTGCACTCGAACGCATTATTGGCTGGTGTGCGGCCAATCTCACTCCCGGTGGCATGCTTGTTTTTACTGTAGAGCACGCCGTGGGGCGTGACGTGACGTTGCAAGAGACCCGGCGCTTTGCCCATAGCCGCACCTATGTCAGCGACCTTTTGCAGACCGCCGGATTTGCAATGCTTGGAATCCATGATGTGGTGCTGCGCAAGGATCGCGGGGTCGATGTTCGAGGGCTGTGCGTCGTCGCGCAGGCTCGGACCGTGACGGGTCGGCACCTCGACGATGGTGAAGCGCAGTTTGACGTCGTGGGTGCGGACTAGACTTTTTGTTCCAAAGTGTCAGTTGGCAATCTGAATGAAATTGGCACCGACGATGTCGCGGGGGCTGATCTGTATCAGTCCTGGCCCATTCGCGGCGCCGACCTTTTGCCATGACCCGAAGTGCCCTTGGCGCGCTTCCGACGCGTGTCCGGCCATAAAATTGTGCAGTTTTCGCCCTCGGAGCACGGTGTCATAGAATGACCGAAGATCTGCCTCTGTCAGCAACGAAAAGCTGTCCATGCCATTGGGCATAAAGACATCGACTTCTTCGTCGAAAGAGTTCACCGCTTTTTCCTGACTGCCATGCAGGACCATGTTCACGCCCATCCGACCGTTGAGCATGTTTTGCACGTCGATGAATTTCTGTCCGCGAAAATTCGGAATTTCCTCCGCTTTCTGAGCGGCGGTCTTGTCGGCCTCCTCTGTGGCGGCCGGGGTTTTGCCCGCGCGGTTTAGATGCGACCAAGGGCTGCTGGCATGTTGTTCCGACACAACAATATTCACCCCCGGATTGTCTGCGGGGACGACGGCGAAAAGATCATAGTCACCGTGGATGTACGAGGCATGGAGAACTCCGCGGCCAGTATCCTTCATCAAAGCACCGAACCGACTTGTTCCGGGGCGTGTGTCTGTGAAAAAGGGTTGGCCTGAAGGGAGGTAAAAGCGCGACGGTGTTTTTTCATTGCTCCACGTAAGATCGTTAGAATGCCGACCCGATGCTTCGAACTTTTTCCATTCCTTTAGGGCAGAGGCGTTCTTCTTGGGTGTTGCGTATGCCGAGGACATGCCCGGAGCGTGTGGGTTGCAGACCAAACCGGCCACGTTCGACACCCAACCGGTTTCTTTGATATGTACATTGTTTTGCGCGGTCTTGGCTTTGGTGTCCGGACCTTTTGGGATGAAGCCGGTCTGCCCGATATAGCGAATCGAGGCGGGATTGGACCGTCGCACCAGAATGAAGACGTGAAACCACCATGCGGTGTAGGCAAATGCGCGTTGATCGTGACGTCGCATTACCCGGTCAGCATCTGGCGCATGGGTGCACAAGGTCGGCGCAACCATCTGACCCTGCAACGGTTTTGAGTAGTCATAAGTGCCAGCAGGCATTCTGATCATGCTCACAGCCTTTCCAGTTGGGGCTGGCAAGTCACAGAGCCACGCGACACATTTTCGGTCCATTGGCCTGTGGCGAAATGCATGGCCTGCCAAAAACTTTGAAGCAACACTGTCGAGCTTACGGTGGGTTGCAGAACCGGGCAAGGCTACAGTCAGCACAAGAGAGGCTGTGCGGCGCCTGACACTGGCGCATTTCCCACTTGCACCGCTCCAAACGCCCCTCTAAGACGCCATGGATTTTGACCGCCGCGGACGCCTCCGCGGCCCCTATGCAATGGATAAGGACGACATGCAGGTCACCGAAACCCTAAACGAAGGCCTTAAGCGTAGCTACTCGATCACCGTATCGGCAGCCGAGTTGGACGCGACGGTTAACGAAAAGCTCAAAGAAGCGCAGCCCGAAATCGAAATGAAGGGCTTCCGCAAAGGCAAAGTGCCGATGCCGCTGCTCAAAAAGCAGTTTGGTCAGCGTCTCTTGGGCGAAGCCATGCAGGAAACCATCGACGGCGCGATGGCCAAGCACTTTGAAGACAGCGGCGACCGTCCCGCGCTCCAGCCTGAGGTCAAGATGACCAATGACGACTGGAAAGAAGGCGACGACATTCAGGTCGACATGTCTTACGAAAAACTGCCCGACATGCCCGAAGTGGACCTGTCGTCGTTGAAGCTGGAAAAGCTGGTTGTTAAGGCCGGTGATGCGGAAGTGGACGAGGCGCTGAAGAATCTTGCCGAGACCGCGCAGGACTTCAAGGATCGCAAGAAAGGGTCCAAGGCCAAAGACGGCGATCAGGTTGTGATCGACTTCCTTGGCAAGGTTGATGGCGAAGCGTTCGACGGTGGTGCTGCCGAAGATTATCCGCTGGTCTTGGGTTCCGGTTCCTTCATCCCCGGCTTCGAAGAACAGCTGGTCGGCGTGAAAGTCGGCGAAGAGAAGAACGTCGAGGTCAAGTTCCCCGAAGAATACGGTGCTGAGAACCTCGCGGGCAAAGACGCTATCTTTGAATGCACGATCAAAGCCGTCAAAGAGCCGGTCGCGGCCGAGGTCGACGACGAGCTGGCAAAGAAGTTCGGTGCCGAAGATCTGGCGGCTCTCAAGACGCAGATTTCCGAGCGTCTCGAAGTCGAATACGCCGGTGCTGCACGTCAGGTGATGAAGCGCGCGCTTCTCGATCAACTGGACGAGAAAGTGTCTGTCGATCTGCCGCCGTCGCTGGTCAGCGCTGAAGCCAAGCAGATTGCGCATCAGCTTTGGCACGAGGAAAACCCGGACGTTGAAGGCCACGATCACCCTGAGATCGAAGCTACCGACGAGCACAACACGCTGGCTGAGCGTCGCGTGAAGCTGGGACTGTTGCTGGCAGAACTGGGTCAGAAGGCCGAGGTCGAGGTTACTGATGCCGAGATGACGCAGGCGATCATGAACCAAGCGCGTCAGTACCCGGGTCAGGAACGTGCGTTCTTTGATTTCGTGCGTCAGAACCAGCAGATGCAGCAACAGCTGCGCGCGCCGATCTTTGAAGACAAAGTTGTCGATCACGTCGCCGAACAGGCGACAGTGACCGAGAAAGAGGTCTCTAAGGACGATCTGGAAAAGGCCGTCGAAGCGCTTGACGACGAATAAGCTTTTCGCGTTTTGATTTTGGGAAAGGGCTGTCCGGTTGGGCAGCCCTTTTCATTTGATCCATGATTTTCGGGCGCCATTGTTGAACAAAGTACACATACTTATTCTGTGGAGAAGCATCTGAGCCTTAGTGGATCAAACGCGCAACCAAAGACCCAGGTTGATGCTAGCACCGAAACTGACACCCGCGGTGCCGCCGACTGTCCCTTGATTGAACGCGCCGGTTCCTGCTGTGCTTTGGCTGTTGAAATAGACTCTAGAGCTGCGCTGTGCAGTGATGATGCAGACTGCATATCCAACGGCAAGAGATGCGGATGCCATGCTGACCCGGCCTGTCGCTTGATGCAGATCGAGGGCTGAAAAGGGGGTTTCGGTCTCAATATCAACAAAGGACATGATTGAATCCGAGAAATCCAGGTTTTCGACATGGCGTCGCCTTCGCCCGGCCATTTGGCGAACCGTCTCATAGATGTTTTCCCCGAGGAAACGGCCCGCCCGGGCAATAAACTCGTGTGGCGTTGGAAATCCTGTTGAGGCGCCACCAAGCTGCGGACCTATCCCAGCTCCTCCGCCAACAAAGACAAATTGGTAGGCGGTTGTTGTCCCGCGTTTACGAAAGTCGAAAAGTTGAACCGTGCCACCGCCAGTGAAGTGTAAAGCACCACCAACAAGCGGTCGAACTTGCCATTCACTATGACGCTGGGCCGAAGCTGTCGAAGGTCGGTTTCCAGGCATAAAATGCCCTTTCGTTTCCATGTGAAAATAGTGTTTTTGAAAATTAACTGGCAGGATTGCGTGATGTTGCGCGCAGATCAAGCGTTTCGTTTCCAGATTGGACCGACGTGATCTTCGATCCGGTTGGGAAAGAAAGGGGTAAAACGCTACGCTGTCAGTGTTTTTTCAAAGGTCACGAACGGGCTAATAGCATCTGGCAGGTCCGTGATACCTAATCCCGGAGCGTTGGAGATTGGCATCTGGGCGTCTGATGACGCATCGCGCCATAAGTCGAAAGAATCGCGAAGTGGGTTTGGATTCACGTCCACTTCAAGCAAGCCATCTCCTCGGGCGGCGGCCAGCAAATGAGCAGACGCAATCAGGCCAATGCCACCGCCAAGGAAGTGTGGGCAATAGCGTTGACCTGCGTCCTGAATGGCTTGAGCTACAGGCCAGCAGCCGCTGAACCCGCCCCATTTGGCGATGTCGGGTTGCACCACGCCAAAGACGCCCGTGGCAATGGCATCGGCAAAGCCCCCCGTGCCGGTGATGTTTTCGCCCCCCGCCAGCGGGGCAGAGCACTGGTCAGCCAGTGTGCTCCATTGGGTAAGGGGCGCATCGGCGGGCAGGGGTTCCTCTAACCAGCCAAGCGGAAGGTCGGCGCAGATTGCGACGAAACGTTCAGCCTCGGGCAGCGTCCATGCCTGATTGGCGTCAGCGCAGAGGGTCTCTTCGGGCCTGATGGTCGAAAACAGCCGGGTCAGCAAGTCGGTGTCGCGAGTCAGGTCAAAGCCGACCTTGACCTTGTAGGCAGAGAACCCGGCTTCTTGGCTTTGGGCGATTTGGGTTTCGGCTTGTGCAATGGCGATGCCGCTTGCGTAGCAGGAGACGGAGTGTGCTGCGTCCGCGTTAAGGAAACGCGCCACGGGCAGGCCTGCGCGGCGCGCTTCAAGGTCGGTCATGGCGGTGTCCAGCCCAGCAATCACTTGCCGGAACGGTCCCCATTCCCCGCATTGCAGGGCTCGGATGTGCGTTTTCTCGGTGAGCTGGTTGAAAAGGTCGGGCGCGCTGTCAAAGGACTGCCCCAGCAGCAAGTCGGCCATGTCTTCGACCACCAGTCGTGCGCGGTGTTCGGCCCCGGCGGCGGGCCAGTTGGCGAATATTTCGCCCCAGCCGAACGCGCCGTCACTGTCTTCTAGCCGGACAAAAACCGCTGGGCGGTTGTGCATGACGCCAAAGGACGTGGCCACCGGCGACGCGATTGGCACGCGGTAGGCGGTGACGGCGATACGGGACAGGGTGATGGACATGAGCGCAGGACAGCAGGATGCGCCCGCAAAGGCAAGCGTGCCGATGCAGGGTTTGCGCTAGCTTCGGTCATTTGAAAAAGAGGTGACGTCACCAAGGAGGTCGACATCCTCTCTCCTGTGCAGAGCGGTGTCACCCGCTCCGGACCTGTATCCCGATGCCAAACGGGACCTTATGAAACGGGTCTCTCGTGGTCAGAGCGCAAAACGCGCCCGTGGAGAGAGGAGTGCCATTGGATGTCTCGCCCAAAAGCGAGACAGATGTCGGATCCGATGGCGCGGGTTATCTGCCGCAATGGTTAACTATTCCGAACCATAGCGTGCGGTTCAGGTGTCAGACGTGCCATCAATCCGCGAAAAACGACGCTTTGATGTCGCCACATCGGTAGAGTCTTTGCCTAGGGCTGACGTGCACTGATGCTAGCACAGTATACCTGGAGGATACGCGATGCAGCTCAATGCAAACGACCTGATCGACACGGCACGTTATCCGATTTCAACGCCGGGGCCAGAGAGGGATGCCATACTGTCCCGAGTGCGTGGCGAGCTTGCGGCGCGGGGCTGTGCGGTGCTCAAGGGGTTCCTGACACCGGCCGGAATCGCAGCGACGGTGGCCGAAGCGGATGGCGTTGCTGAAAACGGGCATCGGAGCTTTTCGCGCACCAATCCGTATTTTACCGCAGAAGACGACAGTTTGCCCGCAACTGATCCAAGGCGGCGGTACTTTGACCGCTCAAACGCTTTCGTCCCGGCTGATAACTTTCGACCAGATGGCGCACTGCGGACCGTTTTCGACAGTACAGGTTTTGATGACTTTGTGTGTGACTGTCTCCAGCAGCCAAAGGATAAGTTCTTTCGCTATGCCGATCCATTGGCCGACGTGATTGTGAATGCCGCAGGAGAGGGCAATGGCTTTCCATGGCATTTCGATACCAACAATTTCACGGTCACGCTTGCGTTGCAGAATGCCGATCGTGGCGGGGCGTTTGAATACGCTCCGATGATCCGCACAAACCAGAACGAGAATTTTGACGAGGTGGCCAAAGTGCTGAACGAAACCTCGGACAAGGTGATTTCGCTCGCGTTGGAGCCGGGAGACCTGCAATTGTTCAAAGGGCGCTATTCACTGCACCGCGTTTCACCGCTCGAAGGGCCGACGCCGCGCTATGTTGCGATCTTTTCCTATGTGGAAGAGCCGGGCATGGTCGGCAGCGTGGAGCGGACCCGTCAGCTTTACGGTCGAACGCTACCTATTCATCACGAACGGGCAGGCCAGCGGGCTGATGCACTGGTCGACTGACGCGGCTAGCTGACCATCGGTCAAAGTGTAAGCTGCCAAAAGAAAAAGCCCCACCGATCAGGCGGGGCTTTTAAATTCAGATCGCGAAGAAGATCAGTCTTCGGACTTCGGCTCTTCGTCCGACGCTGCGGCAGGGGCCACATCGTCGTCATCGGATGCCGCGGCACCGATATCGTCGAAGAGTTCAGAAATCTCGAACTCTGCCTGTGCTTCTTCCTCGGCGGCCAGTTCCTGAATGGACTTACCGGAGGCCTGAAGCTCGGCTTCTTCGGGCGAACGTGCAACGTTCAGGCTGATGGTGACCATCACCTCGGGGTGCAGGTGGATTTCAACCTCGTGCAGACCAAGCATCTTGATCGGCGCACGGATGATGACCTGCTTGCGGTCGAGTGTGAAACCTTCAGAGGTTGCAACGTCAGCCGCGTCACGAGTGGTGACGGAGCCGTAGAGGTTGCCGCCGTCGGACGCCTGACGAATCACGATGAACTGCTGGCCGCCAAGACGATCGGCCATTGCTTCGGCCTCTTTCTTGGTTTCCAGGTTCTGTGCTTCGAGCTGCGCTTTCTGGTTTTCGAACGACGCGATGTTCTCTTTCGAGGCGGTCAGCGCCTTGCCCTGCAGCAGCAGGTAGTTGCGCGCAAAACCGGGCTTAACGTCAACGACGTCGCCCATCTGGCCAAGCTTGGCCACGCGTTCCAGAAGGATAACTTGCATGTCAGTCTCTCCTTACTTCACTGCGTAGGGCAGGAGGGCGAGGAAGCGGGCGCGCTTGATAGCACGGGCCAGCTCGCGCTGTTTCTTTGCGGACACGGCTGTGATGCGCGACGGCACGATCTTGCCACGCTCAGAGATGTAGCGCTGCAGCAGCTTGGTGTCTTTGTAGTCGATTTTGGGTGCGTTGTCGCCCGAGAAGGGGCACACCTTACGACGGCGGAAAAATGGTTTCGTAGCCATGGATTAGCGTCCTTTCTTCAGGCGATCAGTTGCGACGTTCGCGGCGGTCGCCACGATCACCGCGGTCACCACGTTCGTCACGCTTCTGCATCTGGACCGAAGGGCCTTCTTCGTGTGCGTCCACCTTGATGGTGAGGATACGCATCACGTCGTCATGCAGACGCATCAGGCGTTCCATTTCCTGGATCGCTGCCGACGGTGCGTCGGTGCGCAGGAAGGCATAGTGGCCCTTGCGGTTCTTGTTGATCTTGTAGGCCATCGTTTTGACGCCCCAGTATTCTTGGTCAATCAGCTTGCCGCCGTTGTCCGAAAGAACTGTGCCGAAATGTTCGATGAGGCCTTCAGCCTGCGCGTTGGACAAATCCTGACGCGAGATAAAAACATGCTCGTAAAGCGGCATGTGCACTCCGTTTCTGTTCTGGCGCATTTCAAAGGACAGGGACTGAACCCTTTCGCTCCTGCCCACGAGAGACTGCGCGGTAAAAGTCGTCATGCGAAAGGAGCGCTCCGTATACACGGATTGCAGAGGGGATCAAGCACTGTGGGGGCAGTTTGAGGAAGGCGTCACAATCCTGCCCTGAACATGCCTTGCCCCGGTACGGCACATGCCCCGAATTCGGCAGATTTTCACAACAGATTGTTTCCATAGTGTAAACGGTATGACGGCCGAGAGACAGGCGGCCGAGGAGATACGAAATGGTCCATTACGATGAAAACTATATCCGCAATCAAAGTTCGGTTGGCACAATGCTTCGTCGGGTTCTGGGGATCGCCTGCCTGATCGCGGTGCCCGGCATTTGGATCGCGGTGCAAGGCGCTTTGCCGGAAGCACGGATCTTTGGGCTTGGCCTGTCGGTCGTTGTGATGGGGCTTGCTGGTTTGTGCCTGTTTGGGCGCTGACTGTTCATCCCGACACAGACTCTGTTGAGTTTCAACGAATTGAGACTTTGAGGCGTCGCAGCAACTTGTCAGTCATCGTAATTTTGTAATCAGGACTGACCCATGAACAAGACACTTCTCGCTGCCGCCTTGGTCGCACTGCCTCTTGCCGCGCAGGCGGAGCCCGAAGCTTATGCGTTGGACGCAAGCCACAGCCAAATCCTCTTTTCCTATAACCACCTCGGTTACTCCACGACTTGGGGAATGTTTTCAGGCTTCGAGGGTGACATTCAATTCGATCAGGAAGACCCGGCCAATTCGTCTGTGACCGTGTCCTTCCCGGTGCGATCGATGTTCACCGGCTGGGAAGGCCGCTTTGAGCACTTCATGTCCGCCGATTTCTTTGGCGCGGCTGAAGACGAAATGGTGACCTTCACCTCCACGTCAATCGAAGTGACCGGCGATACAACGGCCAACATCATCGGTGACCTAACCCTCAACGGCGTGACCAAGCCGGTCACTCTGGCCGCGACGCTGAACCAGTCGGGCGATCACCCGATGGCAGGTAAGCCGTGGGCGGGCTTTGATGCCTCTGCAACGCTGGTACGCAGCGAGTTTGATCTGGGCATGTTCGCACCTTACGTGAGTGACGAAGTGCAATTGCAGATTTCCATCGAAGCAATGAAGGTCGACGGCACCGATTCCTGATCTTCAGCCACTGCTGAACTAGAAAACCCCGGGCGAACACCCGGGGTTTTTTGCGATGTATGTGGCGGTTTGTCAGTTTGTAGCGTCCCCGCCGCGCACGGCGGTTAGGTCCACGGTCACACTGACCGCGAAACCGAGCTGGCCATCATCCGTCATGCCCGTGCCGATCTCGTAGGTGCGCCGGTCCACTTCGGTTGCGCCTTGAACCCGTGCTGTCGCGCCGTCGAACGCCAAATCAAAGGGCAGCGAAACGGGGTGTTCGATCCCACGCAAAGTCAGCACCCCTTCGGCAAGATAACCCGTTTCGGATACCAGTAGCTCTGCTGTGAAGCGGGCGGTCGGGAACTCGGCACTGGCAAAGTAATCCGGCCCCATTGCTTGTTGCGTCACCGACCCGAGTGTGAGCGAGGGGATTGCGATTTTGACATCCACAGACCCGGCCACGCCACTGCCGACCGTCTCGTCAAAGGTGATATCGGCGGTCCACTCGGCGAAGCTGCCGGAGACGGTTGACCCCATCTGCTGCACTGTGATCCCCAGCGTGCCATCGGTCACGGCCCAATCGCTTTCCACCTGTTGCAGGGCGGGGGCTTCTGCGGCGATGGCGATGCTTTTCTGGTAAACACCCAGAACGCTTCCGGCGCTGATCGCTGCAGCCCAGACAGCTCCGGCCAGCACCGGTGGCAGGATTTTGTGCTTCGTATACGGCGTCGGTGGTACCCCGACGCGACGTCCTGGCAACATTCGGGCAAGCGTGTCGTCCTTGTCGATCACCGCATGTTTGATTGCGCCCGCGATGTGCAAGATCAGAGAGACGATCAGCACCCGTTCGAACACGACATGCAACCCTGCTGCCGTTTCCGACAGGCTCAGGTTTTCTGGCACCAGCGGTAGATTTTGCCCGAATGGCCACCAGATCGGCGCAAACCCTTCGGTTGCGGCGTGATGGACCCATCCGGACAGCGGGACCAGTACCAAGGACCCATAAAGCAGCCAGTGCACGATTTCAGCCAGCAACGTTTCGCCCCTGCGATTGGGGTGGAGAGGTGCGGGCTTGGGTTGTTGTATCGCCCAAAGGATACGGGCGAAGGCGACAAAGAACAGCGTCACACCGACTGTCTTGTGCAACGAGAACAGCCACGCCTTCTCGGCAAGTTGCTGGGCGGTGTCGTAGGGCAGGTCGTTGGCGATGATTCCCAGCGGGATTACCGTGAGGATGCCAAGCGCGGTCAGCCAGTGAAACGTCTTGGCGACAAAGCCATATCGGGCAGTGGTGTTTGTTGCGGGCATGGGGCAATTCCGGTCTAGGTCTGTTTACCCAGAGCTATCCTGTCGCGCGCGGGGCGCAATCTTCGTCAATGCACAGAATAAGTGCAGCAACGTTGCGTCGCTGCGGTACGGGTTGTAATGGCATGTGGACCAAACAAGGAGGCATGCCGTGAGCCGAGCTTTTCTTTTTCCCGGACAAGGGGCGCAAACAATTGGGATGGGCAAGGATCTGGCCGAGGCCTATCCGAGCGCGCGTGCGGTGTTCGAAGAGGTGGACGAGGCGCTTGGAGAAAAGCTGAGTGCGCTGATCTGGGAGGGGGAGATCGAAACTCTGACCCTGACCGCCAATGCGCAACCTGCGTTGATGGCGACATCCATCGCGGCGGTACGCGCGCTTGAGGCTGAAGGCATCGCGATACAATCGGGTGCCTATGTCGCGGGGCATTCGCTGGGTGAGTACTCTGCTTTGACTGCTGCGGGGGCGCTGTCGGTGTCGGATGCAGCGCGGTTGTTGCGGGCGCGTGGCACCGCAATGCAAGACGCGGTTCCGGTGGGAGTCGGTGCGATGGCGGCGGTGCTTGGGCTTGGCCTTGAGGATGTGCGCAAAGTGGCCGAAGCAGCAGCGCAAGGCGAGGTTTGTGCGGCAGCCAATGACAACGATCCAGGGCAGGTTGTGGTCTCGGGCCACAAGGCTGCCGTCGAGCGTGCGGTCAATTTGGCGAAAGAGGCTGGAGCGAAGCGCGCGGTGCTGCTTCCGGTCAGCGCTCCGTTCCATTGTAACCTGATGGCCCCCGCCGCCGAGGCGATGGCCGATGCTTTGGGTCGCGTGACGATCAAAGCGCCGGTGGTGCCGGTGGTGGCGAATGTCCGTGCCGAGGCGATCAGCGATCCTGAGACCATTCGTACGCTTCTGGTCGAGCAAATCACCGGTGCGGTGCGTTGGCGCGAATCCGTGAACTGGATGATTGGGCAGGGCGTGGACGACTTCTGGGAAGTCGGTGCAGGTAAAGCCCTGATTGGAATGGTGCGGCGCATCGAACGGTCGGCCACGACCCGCGCGGTTGGATCTGCTGCGGATGTGCAGGCGGCGACGCAAGAAGGCTGAGCCCAGAATTTTATGGGCGCGCCCTAGAATCTTCGTACGAAGATTCTGCGAGCCCCAAGTTAAAACGAGATGAAAAAGGACGACGATATGTTCGATTTGACAGGCAAGACAGCGTTGATCACTGGCGCATCGGGTGGCATCGGCGGCGAGATCGCGCGTGCGCTTCACGCGAGCGGGGCCACGGTCGGCCTCTCCGGCACCCGTACTGAACCTCTCGAGGCGCTGGCGGCTGAACTGGGCGACCGTGCCCATGTTTTTCCCTGCAATTTGAGCGATCCCGAAGCCGTGGCGGCTCTGCCGAAACAGGCGGCGGACGCGATGGGCAGTGTCGACATCCTCGTGAACAACGCGGGCATCACCCGTGACAACCTGTTCATGCGCATGTCGGATGAGGAATGGCAGTCGGTCATCGACGTGAACCTGACCGCCACGTTCAAGCTGTGCAAAGGCGTGCTGCGCGGGATGATGAAGGCGCGCTGGGGCCGCATCGTCAACATCTCGTCGGTTGTGGGCGCCACTGGCAATCCGGGTCAGGGCAATTACGCTGCTGCCAAGGCCGGCATGGTGGGCATGTCGAAATCGCTGGCCTATGAGGTCGCCTCGCGCGGGATCACGGTGAACGCGGTTGCGCCGGGATTTATCGAAACCGCGATGACTGACAAGCTGACTGATGACCAGAAATCGACCATTCTGACACAGATTCCCTCGGGCCGCATGGGCACCCCGGAAGAGATCGCCGCTGCGGTTCTTTATCTCTCCAGCCCCGAGGCCGCCTATGTCACGGGAACCACGCTGCACGTGAATGGTGGTATGGCAATGCTCTGATTTCGCTGAGGAAACTGGGATTGTGCAGGTGCAGAAATGCCTGAAATCTCAATGGTTTTCCTCTGCACGCGTTTGTGTTGAAAGCGTTTGCCATCCCGATTCCATGTGCTATAGCGGCGCAGGTTTGGGACCCGTCCGGTGAATTTCGGACAACTCTGGTCGTTGGCGTTCGACCGTGACACAAACCGTCGCCCGCAAGGGCAAGTTCAATTCCGCCCGGGCGCGGGCTAACCCGGCCTCCGCGCCGACGAAACTGTGAGGATGAAAACATGAGCGACGTCGCAGATCGCGTTAAGAAAATTGTTGTCGAGCACCTTGGTGTCGAAGAGGACAAAGTTGTTGAGAACGCGTCGTTCATCGACGACCTCGGCGCTGACAGCCTCGACACCGTCGAGCTGGTCATGGCGTTCGAAGAAGAGTTCGGCATTGAGATCCCGGACGACGCAGCCGAAACGATCCAGACATTCGGCGACGCGGTGAAGTTCATCAACGAAGCGCAGTAAGCGTCTGAACTTTCGAATTTTTGGAAAACGCGCTCTGTGATCAGGGCGCGTTTTTTCTTTGGATGATTGCAGGACGATCATATGCGCGGCTGCAAGTAAGATCTTTCGCATGGAAACAGGTGTGTTTGACCCGGTCAAAACTGCGGTTCTGGAATTCCTCGGGTGTGACCCAGAGTTGAATACTCCCGTCCGGACTGTAAGCCTGCGTGCCAAATCCGTGGGTGATCTGTAAAAGCAGAACGTGCTGTAGAGCGATGTTTTCAACTTCGGATTGGCTTCAGACGGGTGCGCCAAGAAGCTGTGGCGGCTCAAGCGGTTTGCGTTAGAACGAGTCGATTGCGTCGATGCCGATATGTTCGCCTGCCTCTGCCAGAACCTGCAAGATGCCCGGGACGTGGCCAAAGAAATTGGGCCGTTGGACCCTGCCACATGTTTCTTTGACGCGTGGGTCAGCGAGCCTTCTCGTAAAGGCCTATGCGCCTTTCTCCGCCGCCTTTGCCGCATTCCAAAGCGCGTCCATCTCGGCCAGATCGCTGTCCTTCGGACTGCGGCCTTCGGCGGCCAAAGCCACTTCAATGCTCTCGAACCGCCGGGTGAACTTGGTATTGGCGGCGCGCAATGCTGCTTCCGGGTCAAGCCCCATATGGCGTCCGAGATTGACCATCACGAAGAGCAGGTCGCCAAACTCCTCGAACTGTTCCTCGTCATTTTGCACGTCGCGCAATTCTTGCGCTTCTTCGACGATCTTGTCCAAGACCTCGTCCGTGGAAGGCCAGTCAAATCCAACCCGCGCCGCGCGATTCTGCAACTTCAATGCCCGTGTCAGCGCCGGCAAGCCTTTGGCGACCCCGTCCAACACGCCAGTTTCCTGCTTGCCCGCGCGTTCCGCCGCTTTGATTTGTTCCCAGTCCAGCACCTGTTGTTCGGCGGATTTGTCCCGGCTTTCATCTCCGAAAACATGAGGGTGCCGGGCGACCATCTTGTCCGAAATCGCGTTCGCCACGTCGTCAAAGCTGAACATGCCAGCCTCTTCGGCCATCTGCGTGTGATAGACCGACTGCAACAGCAGATCGCCCAATTCACCCTTTAGCTCGTCCCACGCTTCACGCTCGATGGCGTCTTCTACCTCATACGCTTCTTCGATCGTGTAGGGCGCGATCGACGCGAAATCCTGTTCGATGTCCCAGGGGCAACCAGTTTCGGGGTCGCGCAGCCGACGCATGATTTCAAGCAGTCGGGGCATCCCGCCCGTAGGATTGTGGATCAGGTCATCTCGCATTGCAGCCCCCCGGATTTGCTGTCTACATGCAGGGATGCGGTATCAGCGCGAGGGAGTCCACCCATGGCCATCATCAACCGGATCGGGGATTACGCCGATGACATGAAAACGTGGCGGCGCCACCTGCATATGCACCCCGAACTGAGCCTTGATTGCCATGAAACCGCGGCCTTCGTTGTCGAACGTCTCAAGGAATTTGGCGTTGATGAAATCCACGAAGGGATTGCGCAAACGGGTGTTGTGGCGCTGATCCGCGGGCAGGGCGATGGGCCTGTCACTGGCCTCCGCGCTGACATGGACGCCTTGCCAATGGATGAAACCACGGGCGCGGAATGGGCCTCGACGATCCCCGGAAAAATGCACGCCTGTGGGCATGACGGTCACACGACGATGCTGCTGGGGGCCGCGCGCTACCTTGCAGAGACCCGTCGATTCAAGGGCACGGCGGCGTTGATTTTTCAGCCGGCCGAAGAAACCCTTGGTGGTGGGCGCATGATGGTGGAAGAGGGCATAATGGATCGCTTCGGCATCGAAGAGGTCTATGCACTGCACACTGATCCCTTCGGAGAGGCGGGCACGCTGCGCACCACTCCGGGCCCGATTATGGCGGCGGTGGATGATTTTCACATCACCGTGCACGGCGTCGGGGGGCATGGGGCCTATCCGTCGGCTTGCAAAGACCCGATGCCTTGCGCTCTGGCCATAGGGCAGGCGCTGCAAACCATCGTGTCGCGCAACGCCAATCCGCTTTTGCCGCTGGTTGTGTCGGTGACAATGATCTCTGGCGGGTCTGCCACCAACATCATCCCCGAGACTGTCAAACTGTCGGGCACTGTGCGCAGCTTTGACCCTGATCTGCGCGATATGGTTGAACGCAGAGTAAGCGAAATCGCCCACGGTCAAGCGGCAAGCTACGGCGTGGAGTGCTCTGTGGACTATGTTCGGAACTATCCCTCTACGGTCAACCATGAAGCACAAACTGCTTTTGCGGCGCAGATCGCCAACGAAGTCGTTGGTGCAAGCAAGACCGTCACCGATCTTCCACCGGAAATGGGCGCAGAGGATTTTTCGTATATGCTGAACGCCCGTCCCGGTGCGTTTCTCTTTCTGGGGCAGGGGATAGGGCCGTCCTGCCACCATCCGGCGTTTGACTTCAACGATGAAGTGGCGACCATTGGGGCTTCGTTTTTTGCCCGCCTTATCGAAACCCGGCACGGAGTGTGAGCCATGGCACTTGAAGACGCAAAAACCCAGATTGACCACGCGTTCACCCGCGACGACCTGAAGGGTGCGAGCTTCGAAAACGCCTTTGCTGGGGCAACATCGTTCCTGCGGCGGCGCTACACCAAAGACCTGCGCAACGTCGATATCGCCATCACTGGCGTGCCGTTCGATCAGGCTGTCACCAACCGCACCGGTACCCGATTTGGTCCCCGCGCCATCCGCGAGGCGTCCAGCCTCCAGCCCTATGACAAACCCTATGGTTGGGACTATAACGTGCTCGAAGACTTCGCGATTGCTGACTACGGCGATCTGGCCTTCGACTATGCCAAAACATCCGAGTTCCCCGAAACGCTAAAGTCCCATATCGCGGGCATCTTGGCGCAGGATACGGCCACCGTGACTCTGGGCGGTGATCACTACATCACTCTGCCGATCCTCGAGGCCTATGCCGAAAAATACGGCCCTCTGTCCCTGCTCCAGTTTGACGCCCATACCGACACATGGGCCGATGACGATATGGAGCGGATCGACCACGGGACGTTTCTATATAAGGCGGTCAAACTAGGTTTGGTGGATCCCGCGCGGTCGGTTCAGGTCGGTATCCGCACCGACAACCCGGACACGATGGGGTTCAACATCATCGATGCGCGGGAGATGCATCGCATCGGACCCGAAGCGGTGGCCCTGAAGATCTGCGAGATCCTCAAGGATTACCCCACCTACCTTACCTTCGACATCGACTGCCTCGATCCGGCCTACGCCCCCGGTACAGGCACCCCGGTCTGGGGTGGCCCGTCCAGTGCTGACATAGCGGTGATCCTGCGAAATATCGCCGGGATCGAACTGATGGGTGGAGATGTGGTTGAAGTCAGCCCACCATTCGATGCATCAGGGATTACGGCTGTGGCGGGCGCGCATGTTGCGACAGAGATTCTGTCGCTTTGGGGTTGGACCCGCAAAGTCTGAAGGTCTGTACAAGTTTTCAAAGGGCAGGTGCCCCATTGAAGCAAGGATAAGGACGTCGTGAAAGTGATTTTCTGGGCGCTGGTCTTGATTGTTGTTGGTGGTCTGGCATGGATCAGACTTGCCCCATCGGACCCCGCTGTCTGGCATGTCGATCCCAAGGTGACGGCGGATCAGGACCTCGCAGGCGGTGTTCGCCGTCGTATTCTCGCTCAGGATGGTACCTTTGCCGAACTGGACCGCATCATCCTTGCCACGCCGCGCACCGAAGTGCTGACCGGCAGCGTGGAAGAAGGAAAGGTGACCTATGTGACCCGGTCTCAGTGGATGGGCTTTCCCGACTATACCACAGTGATGAAAAGCGATGACGTGCTGGAATTGTTCGCGCGCCTGCGGTTCGGGCAATCCGACATGGGGGTGAACAAGGCTCGCGTGGATGGCTGGTTGGATCGGTTGAGCAACTAAGCGATTGCGCCGCCGACATATTGGTTGTGGCGTCGGCGCGATGAACGCAGCTTGTAACGCAATCGCTTTCCGCGTTGTATGCGTTCCAACACCAAAGTCGGAGCGCGCGTCTACCGCCCACCGTAGATTGTCGAAGATTGAACCATGAAGATCCATGTGCCTGCGCTGTTCATGTTGTTTTGTCTGCCGATTGTTGGCTTTGCCGACCCTGCAACCGAATGCGGTGGCGGCAGTCAGGTCGAAATCAGCGCCTGCGTGTCCAACACGCTTGATCGCATAGATGCGACAATCGAGATTTACCTCGACTTTGCGAAAACCTCTGCCGACGAACTGGACACCGTTACCGGCAGGTCTGTGACCGCTCCAGCGCTCGAGGCGGCGCAAGAGGCATGGTCTGCCTATCGCGACGCGCAATGTGACTATGTCGGGGCCACGTTTGGCGGCGGCTCTGGTACGGGTATTGCAATCGAATCCTGCAAGATCGAGCTGGGACGTGTTCGGGCGCAGGATTTGAGGCGCTACATTGAATAGGCAGCCGGGAGCCTAGTGTTCCCCGCCTGACATAGGATTCCCAACGCTGCTGCGTCGTGGCATGATTGGCGGATGAGACGCTCCGACA
>CANNCS010000008.1 GCA_947503115.1 uncultured Marivita sp. | reverse complement strand
CGCCAGCACGATCGCAACCCAGCCGCCGGACCCGAACTCCGTCACCGCCTGTCGCAACCAGCCTCTCCAGAAGCAAGGCCCCCCTTTTTCGAGGCGGGCATCCCCAAATTCCCCAAGCGTCTGATGCATCATCGTCTCCCTTTTCAAAAAGGGAATCAGATCAGCTCAATAACTGAAACCAAGATGTGTGAATGTCATAGCCCCCCGCGAGGGTGTCATTTCCGCCCTCTCCCGTGATGCTGTCCGGGCCTGCGGTGCCCGAAAGGTCATCCTCTCGTGACGAGCCCGGAACAACGTTTCCGGCCATCGCGGTCAGATCGAACCCGGCAGCGGCGGCGGTTTGAACCACAAAGTCCGCAATGGCAGCATGGCCTGCTCCGGTCGGGTGGATGCCATCAACGCTGAAATAGCTTTGGTCGGCGAAGTCTGCACCATCGGTGAATATATCACTGGTGACATTCGAGAATCCAAATTGCGCGGGAGTGTCTTCCAACTCGGCTATGAACTCGGCGATATCGATGTAGAGCGCCGTTTGTCCCTCGATCGCGCCGACACTGTCGGAATAGTCCTTAAGCGTGTCGTTATAATTCCGTGTCAGGGTGTTCCAAAGGCTCGAAATCAACGAACCTGTCGGGGCCTCCGCACCCAGAAACGCACCGCCAATTGTGGGTTGGCCCAAGAACACGAAATTCTGCGCGCCAACTGATGTCAGTGTATCAACGGCGCTGTCGATGTTGTCGACGATGGACTCGTCGAGGTTCAGAATATCCAGGATGTCGGCAAACGTCGCGTCCGCGAGACCAAGGAAGTCGTTGCCGCCGATCCAGATCACAAACACGTCCTGATCATCAGGCGCTGGAATGTCCCCTGACGCCACTAAGGCGGCAAACCCTTCGGCCTGCTGGACCGCGCCGGGTATCTGGGGGTCTTCGGTAGACGATGACACTGCACTGGCATGGGCAAAGTTTATCCCGTTGAGTGCGGACCCACTTAGATAGCCTTCAAAGTTCGGCGCTTGGCTGATTGACGTGGCCGCAGGTGAAATGGCCAGATCGTTTCGGATGTATTCGTGCCAGACTGGACCGTTCGAGGCCCGCCCCGCAAAATACAGGTCGATGGGTTCGTCCTGCATCTGGACTGCGCGAGCGCCATCGTCTGACAGACTATCGCCAAAGATGTAAAGCTGACCGGTTCGCATGCTCGTTTCCTTCGAGACCCATTCAATGGTCTTGCACCGACCACGTCTCAAGCATGATCCAGCTCCGAAGGTTTGTCATCAGCAACTCGAACCGCCCCCTTGGGCAAATCGCTTATTTCCCAGCAGCGCCCTTTTTCGCGTCTTTCAGCTTTCGGGCCAGATCTTGCGCAATGGCGAAGGCGCCCTTGATCTTGTCGCTGTCTTTTTTCCAGTCACGACGGACGATGATCTTGTTGTCCTTTACCTTGGCCAAGCCGTTCTGATCTTTGATGAAATCCACGAGACCTTCGGGGGATGCGAACTTGTCATTGTGGAATTGGATCGTCGCGCCTTTTGGTCCGCCGTCCAGTTTCGCGATACCTGCGCGTTTGCACATCGCCTTGATCCGCACGACCAGCAGCAGTGTGTTCACCTCGCGCGGGAGTTTGCCGAAGCGATCAATCAGTTCGGCGGCAAAGCCTTCCAGTTCCACCTTGGTGGTGAGCGACGATAGGCGGCGGTAGAGACCCAGACGAACGTCAAGATCTGGAACGTATGTTTCCAGGATCAGCACCGACACGCCCAGATTGATCTGCGGGGCCCATTGGTCATCCGCTTCTGACAGGCCTTCCAATTCGCCGGACTTGATCTTTGCAATCGCCTCTTCCAGCATCGATTGGTACAACTCGTACCCCACATCGCGCATCTGACCGGACTGTTCTTCACCCAGAAGGTTGCCCGCGCCGCGAATATCAAGGTCTTGCGACGCCAGTGTAAATCCGGCCCCCAGT
The DNA here is from genome assembly GCA_947503115.1 of uncultured Marivita sp. Lineage (GTDB taxonomy): Bacteria > Pseudomonadota > Alphaproteobacteria > Rhodobacterales > Rhodobacteraceae > Marivita. Next base: position 57,740 of record CANNCS010000008.1, on the reverse strand, counting down.
GTATCGAGCGAGCCCAGAACGCGCAGACGCTTTTCGGCGGCGGGTGTCAGCTTGGCGCGGGGTTTTGTCGTCAGATACGCATAAGCGCGGGTTTTGGAACGGCCTACCCTGCCCCGGATCTGGTAAAGCTGCGACAGACCGAACATATCCGCCCGGTGAACGACCATCGTGTTCGCGGTTGGGATATCAAGGCCCGATTCCACAATCGTAGTCGCCAGAAGCACGTCGTATTTGCCGTCGTAAAAGGCGTTCATCCGGGTGTCCAATTCGCCCGCCGCCATCTGACCATGCGCCACGACATAGGACACTTCCGGCACCTGCGTTTTCAGGAACTCTTCAATCTCGGGCAAGTCACTGATGCGCGGCACGACAAAAAAGCTCTGTCCGCCGCGATAATGCTCGCGCAGCAGCCCTTCGCGGATCGTCACCGCGTCGAACTCGCTGACATAGGTGCGGATCGCCAGACGATCGACCGGGGGCGTGCCAATGATGCTAAGATCGCGCACACCCGACAGTGACAGTTGCAACGTGCGCGGGATCGGTGTCGCGGTCAGGGTCAGCACATGGATGTCCGACCGCAATTGCTTGAGCCGTTCTTTGTGGCCGACGCCGAAATGTTGCTCTTCGTCGATGATCAGCAATCCAAGGTTCTGGAACCGGATGCCCTTGGCCAAAAGCGCATGGGTGCCAACCACAATGTCTACCGTGCCACGGGCCAGACCATCCTTCGTGGCGGCGGCGTCTTTCGCCGAGACAAAGCGTGATAAGGGTCTGACTTCCAATGGGAAACCCCGGAATCGTTCGGCAAAGCTCTTATAGTGCTGACGGGCCAGCAAGGTTGTTGGTGCGATCACTGCGACCTGAACGCCCGACATGGCCGCGACAAAGGCCGCGCGCATAGCAACTTCGGTTTTACCAAAGCCCACATCACCACAGATCAAGCGGTCCATCGGCTGGCCAGAATGCATGTCAGCCATCACGTCTTCGATGGCGCGCAACTGATCATCAGTTTCCTGGTACGGGAACCGGGCCGAGAACGCATCCCACGCCCCGGGAGGCGGATCCATGACCGGTGCCTTGCGCAAGGCCCGTTCGGCCGCAACGCGGATCAGCTTTTCCGCCATCTCGCGGATGCGTTCTTTCAGACGGGCCTTCTTTGCCTGCCAGGCGCCACCACCCAGCTTGTCTAGAAAGCCTTCCTCGTGGCCGTACTTTGACAGCAGTTCGATATTTTCGACCGGCAGGTAAAGTTTTGAGCTTTCGGCATATTCAAGTAGCAGGCACTCATGCGCTGCGCCCGCCGCGGTGATGACCTCCATCCCCAAATAGCGTCCGATCCCGTGATCCACATGCACCACCAGATCGCCCGGTGAAAGCGACTGCGTTTCGGTCAGGAAGTTCTCGGCCTTGCGCCGTTTCTTTGGAGACCGGATCAGGCGGTCGCCCAAAACATCTTGTTCGGAAATGACGGTCAGTTTTCCGTCTTTATCCCAAGGTGCTTCAAACCCCTGCTCCAACGGCCAAACTGCCAGATGTAACCAGCGTTTGCCCACACGTGTCAGATCGTTGATCGGAATGGTCTCGGCCAATCCTTCGTCTTCGATCAAGCCCGACAAGCGCTCTCGCGCACCGTCCGAATAGGACGCGATGACCACAGGGCCATCCTGCATTCGCTTGCGAACGTGATCCGCCAGAGCGCTGAAAAGGCTTACGCTTTCCTGTTGACGTTCCGGCGAAAAGTTTCGCCCTATGCGCCCGCCCGCATCCACCACGCCGGGGCCAGAGGCCTGAGCCAGCGGATGGAACTGCACCACACGTCGGTCGCCCAAAGCGTCGATCCAAGAGGTGTCATCAAGGTACAGTTGTTCCGGCGACACTGGTTTGTAGACCGTATCCATACGCGACTTCTGCGCCAACGCCACCTTACGGGTCTCGTACTGGTCGACGATCCCATCCCAGCGCGATAGCCGCGCGGGTGTGATCTGATCGTCTTGGGTGACGGGTACGCCGGGCAGAAAATCGAAAAGAGTTTCCAACCGATCATGAAAGAACGGCAGCCAATGCTCCATCCCGGCCTGCTTGCGGCCCGCGCTGACCGCTTCGTACAGAGGATCGTCGCTGCCAGCGGCACCGAACTCGATCCGGTAGTTCTGCCGGAAACGCGTGATCGCCGCCTCGTCCAAGATGACCTCGGACACCGGGGCCAGTTCCACAAGCTCAAGCTTTTCCGTCGTGCGCTGCGTCGCCGGATCGAACCGGCGCGCACCGTCCAGCACATCCCCGAACAGATCCAGACGCACTGGCCCAGCATCCCCCGGAGGGTAAATATCGATAATCCCGCCGCGAATGGCGTAGTCACCTGGCTCTAGCACCGTGGGAGCTTGGGAAAATCCCATGCGAACAAGGAAATTGCGCAACGCCTCTTCATTCACGCGATTGCCGACACGGGCGCTGAACGCCGCTTCGCGCAGGACATCACGGGCCGGCACGCGCTGTGTTGCGGCGCTCATGGTGGTCAGCAGCACGTATTGCGACGGCATCGCATGGGTCAGTGCGGCAAGCGTCGCCATGCGCGTAGCGGAAATGTCAGGATTCGGAGAGACCCGATCATAGGGAAGACAATCCCAACCGGGAAAGACAAAGACTGGCATCGCCGGTGCAAAGACTCGCAACGCCTCGCGGATCTGCGCAAGTCGACGATCATCGCGGGCGATATGGCAAACGGCACCGCCGTGTTTTTCGGCCTCAGTCAAGACCAGACGGGCATCAAAGCCTTCGGGCGCGCCGCCCATGGTGATATATTGGGATGTCTTCTTCATAACGCGGTCATGTGGCGCGGCACTGTGCCCGCGTCAACCGCCAAGCGCACCAACGCTGAGGTTCATATACATGCCCCACATCGCAGTGATGAAAATAGACACCATTCCGATACCCTGAACAATCAAGCGATGCCGCCCAAGACGCTTATAGACCGCGTCGAGGTCGTGATCTTTTTCGTGCAATGCCCGGGCCGTGTAGACGCTGAGCAGGCTAACCATCGACATAGGCAATCCCAGCAGGAACAGCGCCTGCGCGATCTCGACCCAATAAACCCACCCCAGTACAGCAAACCCGGTTAGGAAAAACGTGCCGGACGCAATCACCCATAGGCCCGCCTCGTCGGCGATATATAGAAGGCGGGTTGTGTTGATGCGCAGCAGATCAGTCAGATCTTCTGCCGCGGGCCCGCCTTTGCGCCGCGCGCGACTGACCATGTCAAATGGCACGCCCAGCACCCAATGACTGGCCGTGGACCACACGACAGCAAGTGCGATCCAAAACCAAAGATTGGAAAAAGACCGCATGTCAATCAGTTCAAAGACGGTTGAGTACCAATCCAAGGTGCCCCTAATCCCTTGTTCGCGCGGCCCCAGCATATGGCAAGGCCTTGTTCCAGCGGTCATTCCATGCCACCCAATCATGGCAAAGACAAGGACCGCCGCCATGAAACCGATCACCGCCGCTTTTCCCGCCACACGTTTGCGCCGTTTGCGCCGCACCGAAGGACTGCGCGCCATGGTGCGAGAGAACACGCTGACACCGGATGATTTCATTTGGCCGGTCTTTGTGCGGGACGGGGACGGCATCGAAGAGCCGGTGGCTTCTATGCCAGGCGTTGTCCGGCGGTCCGTCGATAAGGTGGTCGAGGCCGCGCGCGAGGCGCACGCGCTGGGCATCCCGGCGATCTGCCTTTTTCCCTATACTGACCCTTCTCTCAAGACCGAGGATTGCGCCGAGGCGTGGAACCCCGAAAACCTGTCCAACCGCGCCACCCGCGCGATCAAGGATGCGGTTCCGGACATGATGGTGATGACGGATGTGGCTTTGGATCCATATAATATCACCGGGCATGACGGGTATATGGACGCCGACGGCTATATCGAAAACGATCGCACGGTCGAGGCATTGGTCAAACAGACACTCAGTCAGGCGCGTGCCGGGTCTGACATCATCGGCCCATCGGATATGATGGACAGCCGCATCGCCGCGATGCGCGGCGCGTTAGAGGGCGAAGGCTTTAGCAATGTCGCGATCCTCAGCTATGCCGCCAAATATGCCAGTGCTTTTTACGGCCCATTCCGCGATGCTGTGGGCGCGTCCGGCGCGTTCAAGGGCGACAAGAAGGGCTACCAGATGGACCCCAGCAATTCCGACGAAGCGATGCGCCTGATCGCGCGCGATCTGTCCGAAGGCGCCGACATGGTGATTATCAAGCCCGGTATGCCCTATCTCGACATCTGCCGCCGCACCAAGGACATTTTCGGCGTTCCGACTTTTGCCTATCAGGTGTCCGGCGAATACGCGATGCTGGCGGGTGCGGCTGAACGCGGCTGGCTGGATCACGACCGGGTGATGCTGGAAAGCCTGATGGCGTTCAAACGAGCAGGCTGTGATGGGGTTCTGACCTATTTTGCGCCTGCTGCCGCACGGTTGCTCAACGGGTAGCGGTGCGCCGCTTATCGTGATCTATCCGTAGTGACAGGGCGCGTCTCTGACGCTATACTTGCGTCCAACCGACGGTACAGACGGATTTTCAGAGGCATCGGCAAAGAAAGAGCAGAGACCATGACATCCCTGACACGACGCGAACTGGCCTTGGGCCTTGGCGGCACAGTCCTATTGGGCGCCTGTAACAACGCGGTCGGCGGCAATGGCGGCGCGCGGATCGACGCGCGGGTCGATGCGACGATTGCCGAAATGTACCGCCGCTTCCCGGGCACACAGAACCTTGCGGCCAATGCCAACGGTCTGCTTGTCATGCCGCTGGTGACCGAGGCTGGGCTTGGTCTTGGCGGTGCCTTTGGTCGCGGTGCATTGCGCGTTGGTGGCATCACGGTCGATTACTATTCCACCACCAAGGCCAGCGCAGGATTGCAAATCGGTGCGCAGCAATACGCACATGTGTTGTTTTTCATGACCGAAGACGCGCTGATGAATTTCCGCCGTTCGCCCGGTTGGGCCGCTGGGGCCAATATCGAATATGCGATCCCCGAAGGTGGTGAGACCCTCGCCGCCGAGACCACAACATCGCTGGCCCCGGTCATTGCGGTGATCTTCGGTCAGGCAGGACTGCGCATCGGCGCAACGCTGGAAGGTGTGAAATACACCCGGATCATTCCCTGACGCATGTAGGATGGGGGCTCTGCCCCCGTCGCCCAAGGGCGACTCCCCCGGGATATTTGAAAACCAGAGAAGTAACGGATCGTTAACCTTAACCGGCTATCTGCTGTGTTGCGGGACAGGCGGGGACGCCGATGACCGCAACCGGAGAAGCCCCCTGCCTGATGTGCAGGGGGTGGATCTTCCCTCATTATTCTCTGGTTGAAATATATCCTCGGGGGTGAGGCGCGGAACGCGCTGAGGGGGCAGACAGCCCCCTGACCCGATTAGCCAGCCATCGCATCGGTCAGGTTCTTAAGAGCTGTGACAGGATCATCGGCCCGCCAAATCTCTTCGCCGATGCCAAAGAAATCCGTGATGGGAGCGAGTGCGCGGACGATGTCAGCATCGAGGCCGCCTTCGGCGACCACTGGGATCTCAATCATTTCCGACCACCACTGAAACAATTCTGCCTCGGCACGCGATCCATCACCCAATGTGGTTTCGCCCACTGGGCCGAAACTGACATAGTCAGCCCCCGCTTCGCCCGCGCTCATGCCGTCATGACGAAGATGCCCGCAGAACGCGCCGACAATGGCGTCTTCGCCCAACTCTTTGCGCGCCATACGCACCGATCGTGCGCCGTCGGTCAGGTGAACGCCATCAAGGCCAAGACGTTGAGCCAGAACAACATGGGTGTCGATCACCAGCGCCACGTCATAGCGATGGGCCACCTCGCGCACAGCGTCGGCGGCGCGAAGGATCAGATCTTCGTCTCGGGTTGCGAGGGACAGACGGATACAGGCGATCTCGGTCGTGTCCAGCACCCGGGCCAAATCGGTTGGAAAATGGCTGAGTTCGATCTCGGGTGGTGTGATCAGGTAGATTTGTGGCTGCTCTACGTCGGACATCTTCGGCCCCTTCCTTGGTGGTTGACACCCTATACCGTGATTTCACGCCCTGCGCCAAGGGCTTGCATTGCTTGCCCTTTGAGCGCGCGCACAATAGTCAGGCGCGACCTGAGATTTTCGGAGACATCTTTCATGCCGAGCGACACACCGCAGCCCAGTTTTGTTCTGGTTCGCCCGCAAATGGGCGAGAATATCGGTGCCGCCGCACGGGCGATGCTGAATTTCGGGTTGGATCGCATGAAACTGGTTGCGCCGCGGGATGGTTGGCCGAACCAGAAAGCGGTCGCGATGGCCTCGGGCGCGGGACGGATCCTGGATGACGCAGTGTTGGTCGATCGCACCGTCGATGCGGTTGCGGACTGTTCTTATGTGTTTGCCACTACCGCACGACAACGCGACATGACCAAGCCGGTGATGACGCCGGAACGGGCGATGGAGGTCACGCGTGAAAAGATCACCGCTGGCGAAAAAGTGGCTGTGTTGTTTGGGCCGGAACGCGCAGGATTAGAGAATGACGACATCGCGCTGGCCAATGCCATTATCTCGGTTCCGGTTAATCCTGAGTTCGCTTCGTTGAACCTTGCGCAATGTGTGCTGCTGACAGGGTATGAATGGCGACGCCAGTCGGTCGAGATCGCAGCCGAGGCCACCGAGATGGCGGGCACCGATTGGGCCAATGCCATCGAGATGGACAAACTGGCCGAGCATTACGAGACCGCGCTGGACACGGCTGGGTTCTTTTTCCCTGAAACCAAGGCGGACAGCATGAAGTTGAACCTTCGGAACATGTGGTCGCGCATGCCGATGACGCGTGCGGACGTGCAAATGTTGCATGGTGTGCTGCGGCAAATGGTGCGTTGGAAGGAGAAGGGCTAGCCTGGCGCCTTGAAGCGGACCTACCCCAAGCCTAGTCTTTCGGCCAAGAAGGAGACCCCTGAATGAGCAGCAAACGCAGCATCTTTGAAGAGGTTGGTGCAGAGACACCGCGCACGGACGCCCCCAAGGGCGGCATGATCGATGCGGGCAAGCGAGGCGCGCGTGGCGCGATCCGGGTTTGGCTGATGATCCTGTTCGCCATGGTTATGGTGATGATCGCCGTGGGCGGTTTAACCCGATTGACGGACAGTGGGTTGTCGATCACCGAATGGCGGCCTTTCACCGGGGCCTTGCCGCCGTTGACAACCGAGGACTGGCAACGCGCGTTCGACCTCTATCGCGCAATCCCGGAATATCAGTTGCAAAACAAAGGCATGAGCCTTGCAGAGTTCCAGTTTATCTATTGGTGGGAATGGGGTCATCGGCAGTTGGGCCGGGTCATTGGTTTGGTCTGGGCGCTGGGCTTTTTCGGCTTCCTTGTCGCGCGCAAAATCCCGACGGGTTGGACTGGGCGGTTGTTCTTTCTGGGGGTGCTGGGTGGCGCTCAGGGGGCCATTGGTTGGTGGATGGTGGCGTCTGGTTTGACGGGCACCATGCTTGACGTGGCCTCGTATCGTTTGGCGACGCATCTGGGGCTGGCCTTTGTCATTCTTGGCTTCATCGCATGGTACACCTTCGAGTTGGGCCGCGAGGAGCGCGACCTGATGCAGGCACGACGGTCGCGGGAAGGCAAGCTTTTTGGGCTTGGCACCGGGCTGTTGCATTTCACGTTCCTGCAAATCCTGTTGGGCGCGTTGGTCGCTGGCATTGATGCAGGCCGCACCTATAATGACTGGCCTTTGATGGCGGGCGCATTCCTACCGCCCTACCCGTTCGAGTTGGAGCCCTTGTGGCGCAACTTCTTCGAAAACGCGGGGCTTGTGCAGTTCATGCACCGCATCGCGGGCTATTTACTGTTGGCCTTTGGCATTGTCGTCTGGCTTCGTGCCCGCCGTTCACCGAATGCGGATACGCGGTTCCGGTTCAATGCGGTCTTTGCCATGCTTTGGGTGCAAATGGCGCTGGGCGTTGTCACGGTTCTTTACATGGCCCCGTGGCAGGTTGCGATTGCGCATCAGGTTGGGGCAGTGATCCTTTGGGTGCTTATCTTGCGGGCGCGCTTCGGGGCACAATATCCAGCGCAACAATCCATTCGGGGAGCGACAGCATGAGCACGGCTTATGATGACTTGATGGCTTTTACGCGCGAGACCGAGGCGCTGGGCCACATCGCGGAGCGACTTGGCTGGGATCAAGAAACCACCATGCCCCGCGGAGCTGCCGCACAGCGCGCCGAAGAGATGGGCGCGCTGGAATCCGTACTGCACGCGCGGCGAATGGATCCGCGTGTGGGCGAATGGTTGTCAAAGGCCAAGGGCAGCGATGACGAGGCCAAGGCGCATCTGCGACACATCCAGCGCGGTTTCGACCGGGCCTCAAAGGTGCCCAGCGATCTGGCGGCAGAGCTGGCTCGGACCACGTCTATGGCGCAGGGCATTTGGGCTGAGGCGCGGGCGAATGATGATTTCGCAGCCTTTGCGCCAACGCTGGAGCGGGTTCTGGACCTTCGACGGCAGGAAGGCGCAGCTTTGGCGAACGGTGGCGATCCGTACGATGCATTATTGCAGGATTATGAACCCGGAGCCACAGCCGAGCAGTTAGACGCGATGTTTGGCGCGTTGCGGCCGCGACTGGTGGAGCTGCGCGACAAGGTGTTGGGCGCCCCTGCCCCGGCGGCGCTAAACGGCACGTTTGACGAAAACGCCCAGATGAAGCTGTCGCGGCAGATCGCCAAGGCTTTTGGCTATGACATGTCCCGCGGACGAGTTGACAAGGCCGTGCATCCCTTCAGTTCCGGTTCCGGCAATGACGTGCGGATCACCACGCGGACCGATCCAACCGATCCCTTTAACTGCATTTATTCGACGATCCACGAGGTCGGTCATGCGGCCTATGAACAGAATATCGACCAAGCCTATCTGCTGACACCCTTGGGACGCGGTGTGTCGATGGGTGTGCATGAAAGCCAATCGCGCATCTACGAAAACCAGCTTGGCCGATCACGGGCCTTCACGGGATGGCTGCACGGGCAGATGGTCGATGCGTTTGGTGAGATTGGCATCAATGATTCGGATGCATTTTACGGCACGGTGAACCGCGTGCATCAGGGCTTCATTCGCACGGAATCGGACGAGGTACAGTACAACCTTCATGTTTTGCTGCGCTTCGATCTGGAGCGGAAGATGATCGCCGGAACGCTGGATGTGGGCGATCTGGAAGAGGCGTGGAACACCCGTTTTGAGGCGGATTTCGGGTATCCTGTGGACAAGGCGTCGAACGGCGTGTTGCAGGATGTGCACTGGTCAGTTGGGCTGTTCGGCTATTTCGCCACCTATTCCTTGGGCAATGTCTATGCGGGTTGTCTGCACGAGGCGTTGCGCAAGGCGGTGCCGGATCTGGACGCGCAGCTTACGGCGGGTGACACATCTGCAGCGACAGGGTGGCTGCGGGATAACCTGCAACGGCATGGCGGGCTTTATGAGCCACGCGAGGTGATCGAGCGGGCTTGCGGGTTTGCGCCCAATGAAGCGCCTTTGCTGTCCTATCTCGAGGCGAAGTTCGGAGAGATTTACGGGGTGTAGACCTGCGATCCTGATCATCCTCGGGTCAAGCCCGAGGATGACGTTTTAGTGGATCGTGAACTCCCCCACGACCTGCTGCCATTCACCTGAGGACAGCAGTTTGCGGTGGGTGTATTGCACCGAATGCAACGGGCCTTCGATCGTGTCTTGCCAGAATTCTATAAACTCGAACAGTTTGGGATGATCTGGGGCGAGATCGTATTCCTGCCAAACAAAGGTGTTCAGGACGTTCTGAAAATCTGGCATCCGGTAATATAATTGCGCGGTGGTCAACCCGTAGCCACGCAGCATCAACTCGGTTTCACTCATTTCGGTCATGCAAACCTCATCGTTTCTTCTTGTGCGATTGAGTTTGCCATGAATTCGTTAACTTTCAACAAAAACAGTGTGTTAGCCAGATGCATACTTGAGTGCCAAAACTGCACACTTACTAAATTGGTCAAGTGCATTGCGGCCTACATCCTGTCTCTGATATAGTGCAGTTCAACAAAATATAGAATGACAGACAGCAGGCTATCCACGTGAGCGACACGCCAGAAACTCCTGAAAACACAGAAGATATGCCGCCCGAGCGCCCCAAATATGCGGGACCGCAGGTGTCGATCACCGACGAGATGAAGACTTCGTATCTCGATTACGCGATGAGCGTGATCGTGAGCCGGGCCATCCCGGATTTGCGCGACGGCCTGAAGCCTGTGCACCGGCGCATCCTCTACGCGATGCACGAAAGCAACAACGGGCACGACAAGCCGTACCGCAAATCGGCGCGTCCCGTGGGCGATGTGATGGGGAAATACCACCCTCACGGCGACAGCGCGATCTATGACGCGCTGGTGCGAATGGCTCAGGATTTCTCGATGTCACTGCCGCTGTTGGACGGACAGGGCAACTTTGGATCGATGGACGGCGATAACGCGGCGGCCATGCGTTACACCGAAGTTCGGATGGACAAGCCGGCTGCGTATCTGCTGGCAGATATCGACAAGGAAACCGTCGATTTTCAAGACAACTATGACGGCAAGGACCGTGAACCAACGGTTCTGCCGGCGCGGTTCCCGAACATGCTGGTCAATGGTGCCGGCGGTATTGCTGTCGGTATGGCGACCAACATCCCACCGCACAATCTGGGCGAGGTTGTCGACGCATGTCTGGCGCTGATCGAAGAGCCAGACCTGACCTCGGAACAGTTGATTGACTACGTTCCCGGCCCCGATTTCCCAACCGGGGGCATCATGCTGGGCCGAACCGGCGCGCGCAAAGCCTACCTTGAAGGACGCGGGTCGGTCATCATCCGATCAAAAACCCGCGTGGAAGAGATCCGAAAAGACCGTTGGGCGATCGTCATCGACGAGATTCCCTATCAGGTGAACAAAGCCACCATGATCGAGCGTATCGCCGAGGCGGCGCGCGAAAAGCGGATCGAGGGAATTTCCCACGTTCAAGATGAATCCGACCGCAATGGCGTTCGTGTTGTGGTCGAGCTTAAGCGTGACGCGACCGCCGAGGTCGTGCTGAACCAATTGTTCCGATTCACACCGATGCAGACGTCCTTCGGCTGCAACATGTTGGCGCTGAATGGCGGTCGACCCGAGCAGTTGACCTTGCGCAAGTTCTTGACGGCGTTCATTGATTTCCGCGAAGACGTTGTGGCGCGGCGCACGGCGCACTTGTTGCGCAAGGCGCGCGAACGCAGCCATATCCTTTGCGGTCTTGCCGTGGCCGTCACCAATATCGACGAAGTGGTCGCCACGATCCGGTCGTCTGCCGATGCTGCCGAGGCGCGTGAACGGTTGATGACGCGTCGCTGGCCTGCGGCGGAAATCCTGCCCTACATCAAACTGATCGACGATCCAACCCACACGGCGAACGAAGACGGCACATATAACCTGTCCGAAGTCCAAGCCCGCGCCATTCTGGAACTGCGGTTGCAACGCTTGACCCAGATCGGTGTCAAGGAAGTCACCGACGAGTTGGAAGAACTGGCCGGCAAGATCCGCGAGTACCTCGAAATACTTGGATCGCGTGACCGGATTATGGGGATCATTGCGGACGAGCTGCGCGAAGTGCGCGAATTGTTTGCAGTGCCGCGCCGGACCGAGATTGTCGACTGGTCGGGCGACATGGAAGACGAAGACCTGATCGAGCGCGAAGACATGGTCGTTACTGTGACCCAGTCTGGCTGGATCAAGCGTACGCCGTTGGCCGATTTCCGGGCGCAAAAGCGCGGCGGTAAAGGCCTGTCTGGTATGGCGACCAAGGACGATGATGTGGTCACCACTCTGTTCGTCGCCAATACCCACACGCAGCTTTTATTCTTTACCACCGAAGGCATGGTCTACAAGCTCAAGACTTGGCGTTTGCCGCAGGGTGGGCGCACGGCGAAGGGCAAGGCGATCGTCAATATTCTGCCCATCCCGACAGGTGTTTCGATTGCCGCCATCATGCCGGTGGATCGGGATGAAAAGCATTGGGACGATCTTCAGATCATCTTTGCCACCAGCGCTGGTGATGTACGGCGCAACGCGCTTTCAGACTTCACTAACGTGATGCGCAACGGCAAGATTGCAATGGATCTGCCCGAAGGTGTGGAACTGGTGAATGCCCGCATCGCGTCCGAAGATGACGATGTGATGTTGGTGACTGATGCCGGTCGGGCCATTCGCTTCCAGACCACAGCGGTTCGTGTCTTCAAGGGCCGTAAGTCAACCGGGGTTCGGGGTATCCGCCTGAACGGCAGTGACCGCGTGGTCAGCATGGCCGTGATTCGACATTTTGAAGCCGATCCAGCCGAACGTGCCGCATATCTCAAGATGCGCCGTGCAGTGGCTGGTCTGGCCGATGATGCCGAAATCGAAGATGATGAGGACGGGGCTGCACCGGGGTCCATCACGCAGGAACGCTATGCCGAGATGTCGGCGGCGGAAAACCTGATCCTGACGATCACGGCCAAAGGTGCCGGCAAGCTGTCGTCGTCGCATGACTACCCTGTGCGCGGACGTGGTGGACAAGGTGTCCAAGCCATCGACAAGGGCATGCGGGGCGGAGCCATTGTCGCCTGCTTCCCGGTTGAGATGGACGACCAGATCATGCTGGCGACCTCTAAGGGCCAATCGATCCGGGTTCCGGTCGACGGCATTTCCTTCCGGTCACGCAGCGCGGGTGGTGTTCGGGTCTTCAACACCGGGGCCGACGAAGAGGTCGTGTCCGTGGCATGGATCGCAGATCAAGGTGATGAAGAAGACTCCGGCGGCGAAGGCTGACAATACGGAACTTCAAGATCGACGTGTAAGCGAATGATTTATAGTATTAATTTAAACGGCGCAGAATGGTCTGCGCCGTTTTTCTTTGATGACGCGCGATTCGACTTTTCGATGTTTGGTCTGGGTCACGCAGGCAGGCGCAAACGCGCTTTCACAGCCAATTCACGGGCTCAAACGAACAAGGTCAGGTATTCCAGACCTGCGCTGACTTAGCGTCATTTGTATAAAGACCAAGTAAGGACAGTACTTCGTAGCCTGACAAACCGACTTAGTATTTCAATCGGTTGATCTGTTTGATTTTGGAACGGGCCTGGGCTGCGATGAGGTAACGAGGATCAGTTTCGGTTTCTTAAAATTCTTTTTAAAATTTGCGTTGGCGGCAGCCCTCATCTGTCACTGGCGTGTTTTCAGAAAATCAGCCCGACTGACCGCAACGGGCGGCGGTCGGGCGTATTTCCCGGAGCCCTTTCATGTCGGATTTCCTCGACGCAATGCGAACCTACCCGGACCTGCTGCGCGTCTGCGGGGTTCTTGGATCGATGCTGTATATTTGTGGGTTTGCCTTGGTTCAAACCGGACGAATTTGCGGAAATGGACCGATCTATTCTTGCAACCAGCTTACCGCAGCATCGCTTGTTCTTTGCAGTCTTGTAGGCGCTTTCAACTTGGGCGCCTTCCTGATTCAAGTTGGATTTCTGACTTTCGGGACGATCGGGTTGGCCCGACGGCTTCGGTTGCGGCGGATGCGTCAGTACCACAATGGCACGGGTGTTATTCGATCGCTGTCGAATGCGCCGCGCGCACTTGGGCTTCAAGGTGACTGGCCAATGATTTCCGATTGGGAAATGCGTCAACGCGCACCGGCGAATGATACACAAGCTCCACCTTACCTTGGGGATGCTGCCCCAGCACCTTAAGCAGATGCTGGGCAAACCCCATGTCGCCCCACCACCCATAGAATCGCGGGTCCGCGCCTTCCGGAGCATGGTAGATGACTGTGACGGGTTGAATGTTCATGTCATGGATGATCCGGTCGGAAAAGAACGGCGCAAACAGTGTTGGTTTGAACGGTAGAACCCTCAAGGTGTCGGTTGATGTGCCTTCGGGAAAGAACAACAACCGGTGGCCATGCAGCAGCCGTTCTTCAAATACTGCGATTTGGTTTTTGACATCGCGTGGGTCGCGTTGAATGAAAACGGTTCCCGTCGCACGCGCCAGCCAACCAATGCCGGGCCATGAGGCGACTTCGGATTTCGACACAAAATATACGTTCTTGCGCGCGTTGAGCGCAAAGATATCAAGCCAAGACCCGTGATTGGCGACCACTGCGCCCGCTACTTTCATCCTGGGGCCGCGCACCAAAAGTGGCAGCCCCATGATTACAAACGCCGATCGACAAACGGCTTGGGTAATGTAAGGCGTCATCGGACGTTCCACACCAAACAGCGGTCGTTCGATCAGCCGCAGCAACAACATGACGGCCAGACCTCCGAACACGACAATGGCCAGAACCACGCCGCGCAGAACAACCCGCACCCAATCGGTTGCAGACAGGCGTGTATCGGCGATGGGTTCGTCGCTGTCCCAGGTCGGGCTCATGTCGACGGCCGAGGCGCAAAACCAGGCGCGTTGGATGTTATTCTGGTGGTGTCCAGGATCAGGCAGACATCGGTCGTGTTGAAGGCATGATCGACATATACGCCCTGCCCGATCGTCCCACCAAGTTTGAGGTAGGATTTGATCAGCGCCGGTGTGTCACGCATCGCGGCTTTCCGGTCGATCTGGTCGGGCGGTAGCAGCGACATGTCGCTCTGCATGTTTGAGGTTACACGCAAATTTTCCGGGGCGAGATATGCGGCATGCAAATGGGAAATCGGGTGCTTCAGCTCGGTCAGGTCGGTGCCGTGAAAGCTTGCGGTGCCAAACAGGATGTCGATGTCATGATCGCCGACGTAGTGCGCAAGCCCTTGCCACAACGCCATGAGTGCAGGTCCCCCTCGGTGATCGCGATCGAGACAGGAACGGCCCAATTCCAACAGGGTCAGGCCACTTTGTAACAAGGGTGTCAGGTCAAATTCCGAGGCGGAATAGAACCCTCCCGCAGCCTCCGCATGGTTCGCGGTCATCAGTCGATAAACCCCAACCACGCCACCGGTATCGGTGTCCGCTTGGCGCGTATCGCGCAGTAACAGGTGATCTGCGTGATCATCAAAAGCGTCGATTTCGAGTCGATTGATGTGATCGACGCCTGCCCCATCACCACCAAGTTCGGACACGAACACTTCGTATCGTAACCGTTGAGCGGCGCGAATCTCGTCTTTTGACTGGGCAAGAGAGACCTGAAGCTGAGGGGCATTCTGAAGCATTTATGGGCCACCGGGCTTGTTCGCCGACACCATAAGGCGGCCCCAAGTGACGCGCAACGGCGTCGGGCTGACCGAAAAAACATCCTGCCAGAGCTGCAATTAAACTTTTGTCAACCCTTGGTTGTGATATTTAGTCGCCGAATACAGGAACGAGTGCAATGCGTGACCCATCAATGACCACTTTGCCCATTTCACGGAAGTTCACCGTGATCCGGTCACCAATGTTCGACTGCACCTGCCCGATCCCCCAATCCGGTTCTGTTGGATGGCGAACCAAGGAACCGGGTTCCAGAAGTCCATTCAGATCAGTCATGCGCGGGCTCCTTGCTGCGTTTAGGAGGATATAGTGCATCAGAACGAAGCTTCACTTGCCGCATTGATCGGTTCGCGCATTTGCCATGACCTGATTAGCCCTATTGGCGCAATTTCCAATGGATTGGAACTGGTGGGCATGACATCAGCCACACCGAATGGCCCGGAAATGTCACTTATCCAACAAAGCTGCGACCACGCGGCCGCGCGTATCCGCTTTTTCCGCATCGCCTTTGGCAGCTACAGATATTCGCGCCATCGCGGCAGCAGAGGCACGCAAGACCATAACTGATCACTATGTCGGAACGCGGATTTCCGCAGAATGGCACATTGACCGTGATCTTGGACGCGATGTCACACAACTGGGCTTTTTGTCAGCGTTGTGCCTGGAAACGGCCGTGCCGCAGGGCGGGTTACTTCAGTTGGAATTGCAGGATCGCTGTCTGACGGCGACGGCACGGGCAAACATTGTTCGAGATGAATTGCCAATCTGGTCCGTGCTCGAAGACTCTACCGACGACAACACGCCGGAAGTCGGGCCACCGCATGTTCAATTCGCTCTGTTGGCGCAGATCAGTCTTGATCGCGGTATCACGACCAGCTTTTCGTCGTCGGACGGTTTGGCACGATTGGATCTGACTTTACCTGCCCTTCAAGGCTGATCTCGCTGACAAGGCTTTGACGGCGTCTTGAACTTGTTCCGACACAGGCCCGTCGCGTGGTGGATCAAGGAGTGTCATCATCATCGCTTCGCTTGGTTGCGCTTTGCGTGTCCAGCGTAAATCGCGAAGAATCTTCGCAACACCGATGGGTAAGACATCGGGAATGTCATGCCCTGCCAAAGTCGCCCAGACGCAAGCCCATGCCCGTCCAACGCTCCACGGGTTATAGCCGCCGCCGCCCGACACGATCAGACGCGGCGACAAAGCCTGCAAGGCCTTGACGGCTTTAACGTGACAACGGTTCGATAACGTTAGTCTCGACAGCGGGTCTTCGGTCACGGCATCGGCACCACATTGCAAATAGATCGCATCAGGCTTTTGTGCGGCGACAGAGGGCAAAATGACCTCATTCAGGATCAAGTCGAACTCGGTATCGTTGAACCCGCGCGGGACGGGTATGTTGATCGCGGCCCCGCCCGCGTCGTCGCTTAACGCTCCGGTGAAGGGCCAACGCTTGTCTTCGTGGAACGAAATCATCTGCACCTGATCCGAGCCATGAAACGCGACCGCCACCCCGTCGCAATGATGCGCATCGATGTCGACATAGGCGATCCGGGTCAGGCCCATCCCCAAAAGGTGCCGGATCGTCAGTACAGGTTCGTTGACATAACAAAACCCGTTGGCGCGGTCGGGCAGCCCATGATGCGTGCCACCGCCGGGATTGTAGGCGACCCCCCCGGCCCGTACATGTTCAGCCGCCAACAGCCCACCACCCGCCGCCGTGGCCGGACGTCGGTACACCTCGGGAAACACAGGGTTCGACAAAGTGCCCAGATCAAAGGCCAGATCGGCTTTCTGCGTGACCTCGGCGCGTTGCAGGGCTGCGACATAGGCGGAGGTGTGAAAGCCCGTCAGCGCAGTAGGTTTGGCGCAAGGACTGGTGCGGAAGTGTGTGTCTGGCAGCCATCCCAATGCGCGGCAAAGATCGGTTACCGTGGGCACACGGGGAATCGACAGCGGATGATGCGGGCCGTAGCTGGAACCACGATAAATACGTGCGCCGATGAAAATGGGATCGCTCATAGACTCGAAGTTAGGTCAATGCGTGCGACACGCCACATAGCCCTAGAAAATGCGTTGGCGCGTATCGTGTTTCCGTCACCGGAAACGTCACCCCGCTTCGGCCTTTTCCGACAAGTCCAACCACAGGTCTTCGGCGTCGGCCAAGGCGGTCTGGCGGCTGACCAGCGCTTCAGAGGCTTTTTTGAACTTCACAGGTTCGCGGGTGAAGAGATCGGGATCGGCCATCAGCTGTTCCAGCTTGGCAATCTCAGCGGTCAGACGATCGATTTCGGCGGGCAATTCCTCAAGCCGGTGCTTTTCGGTAAAGCTCAGTCCAGATTTCGCTTTGGGGGCCACCGCAGGTTTCGACACCTGTTTGGGCGCGGATTTCGACGCTGTGACTTCGGGTGCGTCTTCGCCCCTCTGGGCGCGATAGTCGCTCCAACCACCTGCATAAACGGTGGCCCGCCCGCGCCCTTCCATCGCCACGGTGGTTGAAACCACGCGGTCAAGGAAATCACGGTCGTGGCTGATCAGCAGGACCGTGCCGTCGTATTCACCTAGCAAATCCTGCAATAGATCAAGCGTTTCGACGTCCAGATCGTTGGTCGGTTCGTCCAATACCAGAAGATTCGATTCACGGGCCATGATCCGTGCCAGCAAAAGCCGCGCCTTTTCGCCACCCGAAAGTGACCGCACTGGCGCGCGGGCTTGTCGTTCGTCGAACAGGAATTCCTTGAGATACCCAACCACATGTTTCGGCGCACCACGCACCATGATCTGGTCGGCCTTGCCTGACACCCGCATTTCCGGGTCACCAGTCAGGTTTTCCCAAAGACTCAGGTCGTCGTTCAACTGTGCCCGGGTTTGATCGAACACCGCCGGCACCAGGTTGGTGCCCAGTTTGACCGACCCTTCGTCGGGGACGATTTCGCCCATCAACATGCGGATCAGCGTCGTTTTGCCCACGCCGTTGGGGCCTACAAACGCGACGCGGTCGCCGCGCTGAACGGTCAGGGAAAAGTTGCGCACGATGGCATTGTCGCCAAAGGTTTTGGTCAAACCCACGGCCTCGATCACCTTACGGCCGGACTTCGGCCCAGAGGCCAGCTCCATCGCGGCGGTATCTTGCCGTTTGATCATCGCAGCGCGTTCGCTGCGCAGATCCTGTAGCGCACGCACCCGTCCCATATTCCGCTTGCGGCGGGCACTGATACCTTCGACGGCCCATCGCGCTTCAGACTTGATCTTGCGGTCCATCTTGTGACGCTGGAGGTCTTCGTCGTCCCACGTCTTGTCGCGCCAAGCTTCGAAGGCGTCGAAGCCCTTTTCCTGACGCCGGACCTGACCGCGGTCGATCCATAGCGTCGCGCGGGTGAGTTCCGACAGAAAACGCCGGTCGTGGCTGATCAGGACAAAACCCTTGCGGGTGCGTTTCAATTCATCTTCGAGCCAACCGATTGCTTCGATATCAAGGTGGTTGGTCGGTTCATCAAGCAGCATCAGATCCGGGTCTTGTGCCATCAAACGCGCCAGCGCGGCGCGGCGGCGTTCGCCCCCAGATGCGGTGTCTGTCACGCGATTGGGGTCGAATTTCAGCCCCTCGCCAGCGCGTTCGACCTTGTAAAGTTCGGATGGATCGAGCCCGTGCATGGCGTAGTCACCCAGCGTGGCAAACCCACTGAGGTCGGGATCCTGCTCCATATATCCGGTGCTGATGCCCGGCGGCACGATGCGGTCACCGCGATCTGATTCCACCAGCCCGGCCATCACCTTCATCAGGGTGGATTTGCCTGATCCGTTGCGGCCCACAAGTGCGACCCGGTCTCCGGGTTGCACCACAAGGCTGAGGTCATGGAACACCGGTTCACCACCAAAGGTGAGCGAGATGTCGTTGAGTTGGAGAAGCGGAATGATAGCCATGCCGTCGCGCTACGGCGCGGCGGGCGCAAGGTCAAGGGGGGTGGTTTGCGCAGCCTGCGCCAAGGCGCGCAGTCGCGCCTTGCGCGGCTCGGGGATGGCGGCGATGGCAAGCCCAGTAAACAGGTGCAGGCGGTTCAAATCGCAGTCCAGAACGGCATGGTCGCTAACCCATCCGCCCATCCCCAGATAGCTTCGCAACAATTGCGGCAAACCTTTCGGGGACGCGAAATCCGTGGGCAGATCAATCGCTTTGGGTGAGAGCCGTTTGGGACGCAGCGCCGCTGGTCCCACGTGATTGGCGCGCAGAAAAGCCAGTTCTGCGCGGTGTGCTTTGGCATCAGCGCCGGAAAACGAACTGTACCCCATCATCATTTGGATGTCGTGCCGATCCACCAATACGCCAAGCGCCGCCCATGCCAGTCGCAGCGCGGTCACGTCCGGTAGACCTTCGGATTGGCAAAATCGGCCAAGTTCGAGAAATGGTCCCTGTAACCGCTGAAGTGGCGATAGGTCGTAGTGCTGTCCTGAATAGCTGTCGGCCAAGGTGTCGGGGCTTGCAATCAGACGCGCACGAAAAGCGACCTTCGCAGCATCTGTGCCCTTGGTGACGCACCCATGCAGGCAAAGCGCGTCAAACTGGTCCACATCGGAATCGCCGTTTCGAAACACGGACGCACGCAAGGATAAGGCAAGGTCACGGCTTGCCCAACAAGTGCCAATTACTGCCCGGTACGGCCCATACTTCAAAAACACCAGCGGAGGATCAGCAGCGACGACCTGAGTCGCTGCCGTCAGCGCCATTAGTTGAAGAAGTCGGCTGCGTTGATACCGCCGATATTGCCGAAGAGCTTGCGAATGAAGCTGATATCGCCATCGCCGGACCGCGTGATACGACGTGCAATGGGAACAACCTGCCCATCTTCGAGACCAAAGCGTTCGATGTTTTGCACCACGCCCGTGGAATCAAATGTGATCGCCAGAACCTCGCGGTCGACGACTTCGGGTTCTTTCCACGCGAAATGGCGGACATCGCTTTCGATGTAATAGAAGCCGGATTCGTTCAGCGTGCCCGATGTGGACGGAACGCCCACAAGGTCTTCGACCGTGGCGCGGGTATCGACCCCCGGAACGATCTGCTGCAATTCGTCTTCGGATGGAACATAGCCATGCGTGCGGTAGCGCGCGGTGCATCCGGCAAGCGAAATGCACAGAAGCGTCACAAGCCCGATCCTGACTGTCGATCTGATGCCCTGCATGGCGCCTCTCTTGCGTTGGCGTTCGCTGCCTTTTATCCCGATTACACGGCCTTGGGCCTGCGTTCAAGCAAAGGGTGCACACAAGATATGCCACAACAGGTTCTGAAACCCGGAGAATTTCGCGTCAGCGACCTGTCGAGCAGGCGTGAAACCCCGTTCGACTTACAACCAGACGCCGATGCGCGTGCGGCGATTGCGACACAGATTGGGCTGATGGCGCTGAAGAAATTACGGTTTACCGGCAAGATCGCGCCATCCGGAGCGCGTGGCTGGACGTTGACCGGCAGGCTTGGCGCCACGGTGGTTCAACCTTGCGTGGTCACGCTTGATCCGGTCACCACACGGATCGACGAAGACGTGGAGCGGCAATTTATGCCTGCCGAGTATTTCGAAGAGGCCGAAGCTGGGTCCGAAATGGAGATGCCAGAGGACACAAGTGCCGAACCGCTGGGGCAGATCATCTCGGCGCATGACGCTATGGTCGAATCGCTGTTGCTGGCATTGCCGCAATATCCCAGGTCCGATAGCGCCGAACTGGGCGATGCGGTGTTTGCCGAAGACGGTGTGACGCCTCTTAAGGACGAGGACACCAAGCCGTTTGCGGGTCTGGCTGCCCTGCGGGATCAGCTTGATGAAAAGTCCTGACGAAACCCACCAGAAAACGCTTGCGGATTTTACGATTGCCCCTATGTTCGCGCCTTCATCTGAGGTGGGGTTGTCACCCGGCCCGGTTTTCCCTTAAGAGGCCGGACACACCCAAAACGCGGCATGGCGAGCATGCCACAGATTATAGATAATTGAGGTTGAGACATGGCTGTCCAACAGAACAAAGTATCCAAGTCGCGTCGCAACAACCGTCGCGCACATGACGCTCTGGTTGCTGCAAATCCGAACGAATGTTCCAACTGCGGTGAACTCAAGCGTCCGCACCACGTATGCCCGTCCTGCGGACATTACGCGGATCGCGAAGTGATCGCTCAGGCCGACGAAATCGACCTGGACGAAGACGCGGCATAAGCAACGATTGGGCGAAACCCTCCAGCATGACCTCTTCGCAGGATCATAAAAAGGTGGGTGTCGCGCCAATTGTGCTATCTATCGACGCTATGGGCGGCGATCTGGGGCCGGAGGCAGTTGTCTCCGGCATGTCTCGTTCTGCGCAGGCGAATCCAGATATCCGTTTCCTGGTCCACGGCCCTAAAGACAAGCTGACCAAATTGATTGAGCGCAAAAAGGCCTTGGCCGGACGGTGCGAAATTCGGGATGCGTCGGGCGTCGTGTCGATGGAAGACAAGCCAAGCCACATCATGCGGCATGGGCAGGACACATCTATGTGGGCTGCCATCGAAGCCGTGCGCGACAAAGAAGCGACCGTTGCGGTGTCCTGTGGAAACACGGGCGCTCTGATGGCGTTATCGATGATCCGTTTGCGCAAATTGCCGGGTGTAAATCGCCCGGCAATTGCGATTCTATGGCCTTCGCGGAACCCGCAGGGGTTCAATGTGATGCTGGACGTCGGCGCTGATGTACGCGCCGATGCGCAGGACTTGCTGCAATACGCGCTGATGGGCGTATCCTATGCCCGCAACGGCCTGCACCTTGATCGTCCGCGTGTCGGGTTGCTCAATGTTGGGACCGAAGAGCACAAGGGCAAAGCCGAGCTGAAAGAAGCACATGAGCTGATCGGCAACATGGCGGAACGCGCGCAGTTCGACTTTGTTGGTTTTGTCGAAGGTGGCGATATTCCCGGTGAAGCCTGCGACGTGATCGTCACTGACGGCTTTACCGGCAATATCGCGTTGAAGACCGGCGAAGGCACTGCGTCGTTGATCGGCGATCGGTTGAAAGAGGCGTTTGCATATTCACCTCTGTCGCGCCTGGCATCGTTGTTGGCACTGACGTCGCTTCGCCGCCTTAAGAAAAAGATCGACCCCCGTCGTGTGAACGGTGGAGTCTTTCTTGGTCTGAATGGCACTGTCGTGAAATCTCATGGCTCGGCCGATGAAACCGGCGTATCTGCTGCGATCAAACTGGCGGTGCAATTGGCACAATCCGGGTTCTCGGGGCGATTGGCTGCGCGCCTTGCGTCGCTGACCGAAACAGATTCCGACACACAAGAAACGACCATTACTCATGAGGAGAGCTCGAAATGACCATACGTTCGGTTGTCGTTGGGCTGGGCCATTACCTGCCCGCACGCGTTGTACCGAATTCCGAATTCGAGACGACTCTGGAGACATCTGACGAATGGATTCGCTCCAGGTCGGGCATCGAGCGGCGTCATTTCGCGGCAGATGGCGAAACCACATCGGATCTTGCGACCAAGGCAGCGCAGAACGCATTGGACAATGCAGGGCTCGCGGCAAATGACTTGGACGCTATCATTGTTGCCACTTCGACCGCTGACCTAACCTTTCCATCAGCCGCAACAATGGTACAAGCGTCACTTGGCATGAACCGAGGCTTTGCGTTTGATGTGCAGGCCGTCTGTGCCGGTTTTGTCTATGCACTGGCCAATGCCAACGCGATGATTTTGTCGGGGCAAGCGAACCGGATCATGGTGATCGGTGCGGAGACCTTCAGCCGTATCATGGATTGGTCGGATCGGTCCACCTGTGTGTTGTTCGGAGATGGCGCAGGGGCTGTGATCCTCGAAGCGCAGGACGGTGCAGGCGACAAATCCGACCGCGGAATCCTGTCGGTCGATCTAAATTCCGACGGCCAGCATCGCGATATTCTTTATGTCGACGGCGGTGTCAGCACCCAATCTACTGGCTTTCTTCGGATGCAGGGCAAAGAAGTGTTCCGCCACGCAGTGGAAAAGCTGGCCAAGACAGCCACCACCGCGATGGAAAAGGCTGGAATTGCCAATGAAGAGGTCGATTGGATCGTCCCGCATCAGGCCAATATCCGTATCATTCAGGGCACAGCGAGAAAGCTTGGGCTGTCGATGGACAACGTCGTTGTGACGGTTCAGGACCACGGCAACACGTCGGCTGCATCGATTCCCCTTGCCCTTTCGGTAGGCGTGGAACGCGGTCAGATCAAACGAGGCGACGTGGTTGTCACCGAAGCGATCGGTGGCGGGTTGGCGTGGGGCGCGGTCGTGCTTCGCTGGTAAGCGAATTTCGTTCTAAGTACCCTCCTGCAAGCCGTTGATATTGACTCGGAAATTCGCAAGGCGCATGTTGCTTCAAACCGGGGAGGTTTGTGTATGGGACAAAAGACACTGACACGTATGGACCTGAGCGAAGCTGTGTTTCGCGAAGTGGGGTTGTCGCGGAATGAAAGCGCGGACCTTGTTGAAACGGTCCTCAATCACATGTCGGACGCCTTGGTTGAAGGCGAACAGGTAAAGATTTCATCCTTTGGTACGTTTTCAATCCGCGACAAGGCGGCGCGTGTTGGGCGCAATCCCAAAACCGGCGAAGAAGTTCCGATCAATCCGCGACGGGTTCTGACCTTCCGCCCCTCCCACCTGATGAAAGACCGAGTGGCCGCTGGCAACAAGGGCTGAACGCATGAGCAAATCCGCAGACGCCTTTCGCACAATTAGCGAAGTCGCCGAATGGCTGGACACTCCGGCCCATGTTCTGCGGTTCTGGGAAAGCAAGTTCACCCAAGTCAAACCGGTCAAACGAGCAGGCGGTCGACGGTATTACCGACCCGCCGATATGCGGCTTCTTGGTGGCATCAAGAAGCTGTTGCACGACGATGGAATGACCATCAAAGGCGTGCAAAAAATACTGCGCGAACAGGGCATTAAGCACGTATCTTCACTTTGTGAATTGAGCTTGGGCGACGACGATGAAGCGGATGTGGTGCTGCTGGAAGACGTGCCCGCATCTGAACCTGTGGACACTGTGGTCCCCTTCGCCAAACCGGACCCAGTGCCGGAAACGCCCGCGGCTGAGGACCTGCCCGCAGACAGTCCCGAGGCAACTCCTGAACCGGCAACTGCAGAGGATGACGCGCCCGAAACTGTGGCCCCCACAGAGCCGGAGCACTCTGAGCCTGAAGTCGCGGAAGCCGAGCCGCAGCCTGCCGTCGCCGACACATTTCTCGAAGAGACACCTGAGGTTTCCGAACCCGAGCCAGAGGCAACCCTAGAAGCTGAACCCGAGGCTGAAACAGCCCTACCCGGCTTTTTGCAGCATTCGATGGCGGATCGTGTGGCGACGGAAGAGGCCGCTTCAAATGAGACTGACGCAGCTGAAGATACGGCTGTCCCCATGGCGGCAACGCCAGCCGAACCTGAGCCCAGTGCGCTGACGTATCTGGCCCGCGTTCGTCGTGTGACACCCGAACAGGCGCGGCAGATCGCACCGATTCTGGATCAGTTGAAGTCGACTGCCCGATAAGGGCGGCTTTGTTCAAACTGCCGAAATTCGCACTTGCGGCCCGAACCAAAACCGTTATGACAGGCCGCAGTCGGGCTATAGCGCAGCCTGGTAGCGCGTCCGTCTGGGGGACGGAAGGTCGCAGGTTCGAGTCCTGCTAGCCCGACCAATCATCACACAGCTATCAATACCGCTTTGCAGGGAAAAACGCCCTCGCATGGGGCGCAGTGGCTTGCTATGCAAGACAAACTGCGGCGAAAGGGTTTCCGATGACAGGTGTATTGGCCAATCAGCAAATCACGGATCTTATGGATCGCGGTGTGATCGCGGCGGACACGGCCTTTGTCGACGGGCAGGTTCAACCCGCCAGCCTTGATCTGCGCTTGGGCAACGTGGCCTACCGGGTGCGCGCATCGTTTCTCGCAGGCAAAGGATGGCGTGTTGAAGACCGTCTTGAAGATTTCGAAATGCACCGAATTTCACTTGAAGGTGGTGCCGTGCTGGAAAAGGGCTGCGTCTACCTTGTACCGCTGATGGAGCGGCTTGCTCTGCCCTCGGATATCAGCGCTGTCGCTAATGCCAAAAGCTCGACCGGGCGGCTGGATCTGCTGACCCGCACGATCACCGATGAGGGTAGCGAATTCGATCGGATCGCAGCGGGTTATCAAGGCCCGCTTTATGCCGAGATTTGTCCACGCTCGTTTTCCGTGCTGGTGCGCCCGGGCATGCGGCTTAATCAGATCAGATTCCGGAATGGACAATCTGTTTTGTCAGACGACACGCTTCGCGCGCTGCATGAAGAACAAACGCTTGTAACTGGTGGTCCTGCGGTCATCAGCGATGGGTTGGGCTTCTCGGTTGATCTGAAACCGGAAAGCGGTGATCTGGTTGGCTATCGTGCCAAGCCGCACACGGGGGTGATCGACCTCGACAAACTGGGGCATTATGCGCCGTCGGACTTTTGGGAAGAACTGCGCACCAGCAATGGTCAGATCATTCTTGACCCCGATGCGTTCTATATTCTTGTCAGTCGTGAAGCGGTTCACATCCCGCCGGACTACGCCGCCGAGATGGCGCCGTTCCTTGCAATGGTCGGAGAGTTTCGGGTGCATTACGCCGGATTCTTTGATCCCGGGTTCGGCCATGATGCCGCAGGCGGTTTGGGGTCGCGCGGTGTGTTGGAAGTGCGCTGTCACGAAGCACCTTTTGTGCTGGAGCACGGGCAGATCGTGGGACGTTTGGTCTATGAGAAAATGGATCAATCCCCGAGCCAGCTTTATGGCGCGGGGATAGCGTCGAACTATCAGGGACAGGGTTTGAAACTGTCCAAACACTTCGCAGCGGGTTAACCGCGCGGATCGTGGTCTTGGGTGGCTGCAGGTTTTTTGCGCTTGGATAGCGCGTTCTGACCGGCGTTCATTCCAGCGTTAATCCCGGAATTGATCATGCGGCGCATGACCGTGCGCATCACCATGTTGATAATCTGATTGAGGTTCATGTCGTCCTCCTGTTGCGTTTGGCTGCCTCAAGACGCGGGATAGAGGAAGAATACGACGATTTTCGGGCATTGTTTCAGGAATACTGCGAATTTTCGTGAAACCCGGCTGGAATGAACAGACATGGGGCCACGTCTTTCCGTCGACGGAACGGACCGCTCAATCCTCGAAAAGTTCGGACTGGCCCTCTTCGGTCTCTTCCTCGGCATCCACGTCGCCTTCGCCCATATGTGGCATCGTACCGAGCGGTGGGCGGTTTTCCAATAGACCTGCGGCGCGCAATTCCTTCAGCCCCGGCAAGTCCCGAGCAGATTCGAGACCAAAATGGTCAAGGAAGTCCTGCGTCACCACAAAAGTCACCGGACGGCCCGGCGTCATTCGTCTGCGGCCAAAGCGAATCCACTCCATTTCCAGCAACTGGTCCACCGTTCCCCGGCTGACTGAAACGCCCCGAATCTCTTCGATTTCGGCGCGCGTTACGGGCTGATGGTAGGCGATAATCGCCAATGTCTCGATGGCGGCCCGGCTAAGCTTGCGGGTCTCGACGGTTTCCTTCTGCATCAGGAAACCAAGGTCCGGGGCAGTGCGGATTGCCCAAGCGTCACCCACTTTGACCACGTTGACGCCCCTGCCCTCGTAGCGTTTGCGCAGATGCACCAGCGCCTCGGCCGCGTCGGCACCGTGCGGCATACGATCATTGAGTTCCTTGATTGTCACGGCTTCTGACGTGGCAAAAAGGATCGCTTCGACCATACGTTCCTGTTCGCCCATGGGGGGCGCTTCAAACAGGCTTTTCTCGACCTCTGTGTCGATCTCGGTATCGTCGGTCATCGCACATCCTTCCGGCGCAATTCTATGGGTGCGAACGTGTCAGACTGGCGCAATTCAACCTTGCCTTCCTTGGCCAATTCCAATGAGGCGGCAAAGGTCGACGCCGTGGCCGACCGCCATTTCGCCGGATCCGCATCCCAGCCGTCCGGCATGTAAGACGAAATATCGGTCCATGCGCCGGCAAAGCCGATCAGCCCGCGCATCCGTTCCAACGCTTGTTCCATTGTGAACACCGCATCGCGGTCCATAATAAAAGGGCGGAATTCGTCTTTGGTGCGGATGCGCGCATAACCCTGCATCAGATCAAGAAGTGTTGCGGTGTATTCGACCTTGCGCACCCGCTCGACCTGTTGTGTCACACCTCTGGCAAAGAAATCACGGCCCAATTGGTCCCGTGCCATCAGTTTGGCAGACACATCCCGCATGGCTTGCAGCCGTTCGAGTTGAAACGCCAGATGTGCCGCAAGATCTTCGCCTGATGGGCCTTCTTCGGACGGATCGGGCGGCAATAGCAGACGGGACTTCAGGAAAGCGAGCCACGCCGCCATCACCAAGTAATCTGCTGCCAATTCGATCCGCAGCGCTTTGGCCTTTTCAACAAAGGCGAGGTATTGCCGCGCCAGGTCCAGGACCGATATCTTGCGCAGGTCCACCTTTTGCGTACGGCTGAGGGTAAGAAGCAGGTCCAAAGGGCCTTCGAAACCATCAACATCGACGATCAGCGCTTCCGCCGCCAATCGGTCCGCAACCGAGCCATCAATACTGTCCGATGTCGCGTCGTTCATGCACCGCGCCCTTGCTCCAGTTCTGCAAGCTTGGCCTTGAGGGCGTCAATGTCAACATCATCCGGGGAGGTTCGGCGGGCCAGTGCAGCCTCGGCGCGAGCCTGACTTGGTTCGGGCATTGCGCCAATGCGGTCCATCAGGGCGATGCGTTGGGCCAAATCTCCGTTGCAATGCAGGATCACATCGCAACCTGCCGCCATCGACGCAGCCCCCCGCTCGGGAACGGTGCCAGACAGGGCCTGCATACCGATATCATCGGTCATCAGAAGGCCTGTAAAGCCAAGGTCATCACGGATTCGGCGGATCATGCTTGCCGAGGTGGTCGCCGGTCCAGTTTCGCCAAAGGCCTTGTAGACCAGATGCGCTGTCATCCCCATCGCTACATCTGAAAACGGACGGAAAGCGGCGAAATCAATGCAGTCCAGCATGTCAGCGGGTACGTCAATGCGCGGCAGGTCAAGGTGGCTGTCCATCTGCGCAAGACCATGACCCGGGATGTGTTTGATCACCGGAAACACGCCACCTTGATCATGGCCATCTACAACAGCGCGACCAATTTTTACCACTTGGTCAAGATGTGATCCGTAACAACGATTGCGAAGAAACCGATGTGTCTCGGGGCGCGCTACATCAAGCATCGGGGCACAGTTCGCGTCGATGCCAAGCGCCATCAATTCATGCGCGATAACACGGTAGCGCAGGCGCATACCCTCTTCGGCATTCGGCCCAAACATCTCCACATGATCCAGTGGCGGTAGCCAATCAGTGGCCAAGGGCGCGCGCAGGCGCTGCACGCGACCGCCTTCCTGATCTATGAAGATAGGGGCATTCCAGCCCACCGCTGCGCGCAGATCTGAAGTCAGGGCGCGGATTTGATCGGCATTGTCCAGATTTCGATCGAAGAGGATAAATCCGAACGGGTTGGCGTCGGCAAAAAACGCACGCTCATCCAAGGACAGGCGCAAGCCGTCACAGCCAAAAATGGCGGCTCCGAACGGGGTGGATGTCACCGGCTGACCACTGGAATGCAGTCAGCCCCTTCTGCCACAAGTGCTGCACAGAAGCGGCGCGACTCGCTCAGATCTTCGAAGCCATGTGCGCGCAGGCGGTAGAACACGCGGCCACCCGATGTTGCCTCTTCGATCACGCGGTCCTTATCGTCAAGATATTCGCTGAACCGTGCGGCCAGCTTCGTCCATTGTTCACGGGCGATTTCGGGGCTGTCATACGCACCGAATTGCACAAGACGCGTGCCAGCCGGAATTTGGTTCGGATCACGTTCCACGGAACCGCTGGCAGTTAGGTTTTGAACTGGCGCCGAAAGCGACGCCAACTGCAGCCCTGCCGGACGCGGTGCCGGTCGCAATGATCGCGCAACGCCGGGCACCGATTGCGGAATGATGTCAAACGCGATCACGTCCTCTTCTTCTGAGACCGTATCAAACACGCCAGTTTCGGGTGCGGGTGCGATCTCGGTAAAGGGGGTGGCGTTGGCTGCGAGCTGATCAGCAAGAGCTTTGATCGGGTCATCTGCATTCGCGATGTCGGTCAAAGCCAATGCCGGAGCTTCGGTTTCGGCGTCTTCGCGCAACGATGCCAGCGCAACCTCTTCCCGAGAGGTAAGAGAACGGGCATCGGTGATTTCGGTGACCACCATGTCTTCGTCAGTTATGTCGAGCGGACGCGGGGCAAGGACGATCTGATCCGGCGGAGGCGCCGACGCGCCGGTTCCAGCCACATCGTTGACCGCAAGCCCTTCGTGACGTGCAATCTGGCCACCGGGGTTTTCAGGCGCGACGCGCATCGGACCTTCGATTGCTTGCACCACCGGCACACCGGATACATCGCGCACGATCAGCCGATATCCCCAAACTGCCACACCTACCACAAGCGCCAGCGACATAGCCGCGCCCAGCCAATTGGCTGTCGTGGCCAGGTTGCCAGACGTTGTTTCCCCGCGTGCGGGGCCCGTCATATGCATGTCTGCCATGTCCGCCTCATCTCCCGGCGGTCGTTGCCACCGGTGTTTCTTGCCTTTGCCTCAGCCGGTCATGGCGCTTTTGTCAGCGCATTTCTTCAACCGGTGTGACCCCCAAGATACCAAGGCCTGCGGAAATAACAACAGAGACGGACCGCGCGAGGGCGATTTTCGCCTGTGACGCCGCGATGTTGCCTTCCTGCAAAAAGCGCAGTTCAGGAACATCGTTGCCCTTGTTGTAAAGCGCGTGCAGGTCGGAGGCGAGTTCGTAGAGGTAGAACGCAACACGGTGCGGTTCGTTTGTCCGTGCGGCGATTTCGACCAGACGCGGCCATTCGGCCAACTTGCGCGCAACGGCCAATTCGCTGTCATGGGTCATGTCAGTTAGGTTGATCCCGGCCAACGTGGCGTCGTCCACCGTGACGCCTGCCTCAGTCGCCTTGCGCATCACAGAGTGAACACGCGCATTGGCGTATTGCACGTAGAAGACCGGGTTGTCCTTGGATTGCTCAAGAACCTTGTCGAAATCAAAATCCAACGGAGCGTCGTTCTTGCGGGTGAGCATCACGAACCGCGTCACGTCGGGGCCGACCTCGGCCACAACGTCACTAAGGGTGACAAACGTCCCTGCCCGCTTGGACATCTTGAACGGCTCGCCGTTCTTATAGAGTTTCACCAGCTGTGTAAGCTTGATGTCGAGCGGTGTCTTGCCGTCCGACAGCGCGCTGACAGCGGCCTTCATCCGTTTGACATAGCCGCCATGGTCAGCACCAAAGACGTCAATCAACAGATCATAGCCGCGCTGCACCTTGTCGAAGTGATAGGCGATGTCCGGGGCGAAATAAGTCCACGAGCCGTCCGACTTCATGATCGGCCGGTCCACATCATCGCCATGCGCGGTGGAGCGGAACAGCGTCTGTTCGCGCGGCTCCCAATCCTCGGGGGTTTTCCCCTTGGGCGGTTCAAGCGTGCCACGATAGATCAGACCCTTGTCGTCAAGATCCTTGATCGCGGACTCAATCAAGCCTGTGCCGTAAAGAGATTTTTCGCTGAAGAACTTGTCCATCTCAACGCCCAGCGACCCAAGATCGGTCCTGATCAGCGTCATCATGGCGTCAGTGGCGTAGTTGCGCACCTCTTCAAGCCAGACGTCTTCGGGCTGGTCGACATAGGCATCGCCGACCTTGTCCTTGAGCGCCTCGCCCACGGGGATCAGGTAATCACCGGGATAGGTGCCATCGACAAAAGCCACTTCCTGTCCATGTGCTTCGAGATACCGAAGGTAGACCGACCGAGCGAGCACATCGACCTGCGCGCCACCATCGTTGATGTAGTATTCCCGCGTGACGTTATAGCCTGCGTAATCCAGCAAGGATGCCAGAGCATCGCCAAAGACCGCGCCGCGTGTGTGGCCCACATGTAGCGGGCCTGTGGGATTGGCGGAGACGTATTCAACGTTGACCTTTTTCCCCTGCCCCATTGGGGATTTTCCGAAGGCGGTGCCAGAGGTCAGGATGGCCTTGGGCAAACCCTGCCAGACCGAGTTGTCCAGCCGCAGGTTCAGGAACCCCGGCCCTGCCACTTCGGCAGAGGACACGCGCGCATCGTCGGAGAGTTTGGCGGCCAGTGCTTCGGCGATGTCGCGCGGTTTGGCCCCGGCAGGTTTCGCCAACACCATTGCGGCATTGGTCGCCATGTCGCCATGCAGCGGGTCGCGCGGCGGCTCTACCGTTACGTTGGTAAAGTCCAGACCGTCGGGCAGCGCGCCTTCGGCCACCATCGCGTTGAGGCTGTCGATCACAAGCGCCCGGATATCGGAGAAGAGGTTCATGTCACACGTCCTTTGTTCGGGACGTCCTCTACCACCTTCGTGCGCGGCGTCAAATATTAGGCTTGGCCTTCTGCCTTGGCGCGGTGTTCTTTCATCGGCAGCATCGCAATCAGGCGGGTGCCACGGGTTTCTTTGGGCGTGTCCTTGGGCCCCAGAACACGCAAGCTTCCGCGCGGGCCGATGTCGGCGATCGGGATGCCATCGGGATGGGTGTTGTACCAATCCTCAAGGGTGAATTCCTCGGACAATGTGGTTGCGCGGAATTCCCAGCCATCCCACATGCGGCGCTGTACCTGCCAGTAAGTTTCGCCCGCTCCGATGGCGCGCCCGCCCAGTTTCGGCGGCAGAGCATAACGCGCGGACTCCGATGTTTCCCGAGTGAGTTGGTAGACGTTGTCACGTCCGAACTCTGGCGCAAGGTCGGTGGCAACAAGTGTGTTGTAGGCGTCGTTGTCGGTGGCCGCGATCACGGTTTCATAGGCCATAAGGTCAAGCCGGTGCTCGGCCCCTTCGGACAGAATGTCACCTGTGTAGATCTGCAATCCAGCATCGCGCGCGTCGCGCAGGTGGCTTCGGTTCGGGTCCGAAATCATGACGGGAAGGTCCAGCTTTTTCAGTAGTTTGCCAAATTCGACGGTCCAACGGTTACCACCCACCAGCAACACACCGGGTGTCGTTGATGCTGTAAGCCCCAAAAGGCGCGCCGCAGGTTTGAGGGTAAAGCCGTGCAGCACGACCGTACCCGCCACCAGCGCAAAGGCCACCGACGATACCTGGGCCGCGTCCTCGATCCCGGCTTGTACAAGACGGTCCCCAAACAACCCCGCCACTGCGACCAGCACAACGCCGCGTGGACCGGTGAAGGCGACCAACAGGCGTTCGGCCCAAGGCACGTTGGAAAAGGCGAGCGAGATCAGGACCGTCACTGGTCGTGCGATCAGGATCACCGCGACAACAGTCGCCAGAGTTTGCCAGTTCATGGCCATTAGTGTGTCACGGGTCATATTGGCCGCCAGCAGGATGAACACACCAGACACCAGTAGAATGGTTGCGTGTTCCTTAAAACGGTGCATTTCGGAATGGCTGGGGAGATGCGCGTTGGCGATCCAGACCCCCATGATCGTTACGGCAAGCAGTCCACTTTCATGCAAGAACGAGTCGGACGCCGCAAAAGCCACCAACACACTGACGAAAAGCACAGGCACTTTCATATATTCCGGCACCCAGCCACTGGAGAAGGATTTGGCAATCCCCCACCCCGCTGCCAAACCAACCAGCGTGGCTAGAACGATGCCGATGGCAAGTTCGGTCAACGCCTGCTCGACGGTTGTCGCGGTTTGCCAGACCAGCACCACTTCGAAGGCAAGAACGGCGGCCAAAGCGCCTACGGGGTCGTTGACGATGGCTTCCCATTGCAGCAGCGCGGCTGGCCGGCGTTTCAGTCGCGCCTGACGTAGCAAAGGCGCGATCACGGTTGGTCCGGTCACGATCATGATCCCACCAAAAACCGACGCAGTGGCCCAACTTAGCCCACCAACATAGTGCAACACCGATGCCGAGAGCAGCCAACCAATGGGTCCGCCGATGATGACCAGCCGTTTCACACCAACGGCGGCATCGCTCAGAGATTTGAAATTTAGCGTAAGACCACCCTCAAAAAGGATGATTGCCACGGCAATTGCTACAATCGGCTGTAACAGATCCCCCATCGCGACCGACGGATCCAAAATCCCGAAAACCGGGCCGACCAACAATCCTGCTAGCAACATCAGCACGATTGCCGGAAGATTGAGCCGCCACGCGAGCCATTGCGCCCCGACCCCCAATGCGCCGACCAAAGCAATGGCGGTGACAGGGTTCAAGCCAGCTTCTGCAGGTGTTGCCACGAAATTATCCTTTTATGACCTTGCGGAAATCACATCCGACCCTGTCAGGCGCGCATGTTCTTGCAGGGCAAACCGGTCGGTCATCCCGGCTATGTAATCCCCGACCAGCCGTGCGAGTTCCGTTTCGGTTTCAATTTCTGCAACATCCTTACGCCATTGTTTGGGCAGCAGGGACGGGTCAGACATGAACAATGGGAAGAGTTCGTTGATGACTTTGGTCACCTGAGCACGCATCACCACCACATCCGGCGCTCGGTACATGCGGTGAAACAGAAACTCGCGGATCACTTTGAGATCAGACCAAAGTGCGGGCGTAAATTGTACCATCATGCGCCCCGCTGCGCGGATGTCTTCGGGGGTGTGTGGATCAAGGTCCTTCAGGTTGGCGCGGGTCACGTTGATGACATCGCTGACCAACACGCCGAAAAAGCGGCGCAGCGCCTCGTGGCGGCGGCGGTAATAATTCAAGCCGGGATAGATGCGATCCACCTCTGCAAAACAATCACTTACGATGGGAAGTTCAGCTAACTCATCAGTCGAAAACAGCTCGGCTCGCAGGCCGTCATGCAGGTCGTGGTGGTTATAAGCGATGTCGTCAGACAAAGCCGCAACCTGCGCCTCGGCACTTGCGTGGGTGTGCAATTCCAAATCGTGCCGAGTGTTGTAGGCGGCAAGCGCGTGGGGGATCGGCTCTTTTACTGGACCGTTGTGTTTTGCAATACCTTCAAGGGTTTCCCAGGTGAGGTTCAACCCGTCGAAATCAGCGTAATGCCGCTCTAAAGCCGTGACGATGCGGATCGCCTGCGCGTTGTGATCGAACCCGCCATATGGCTGCATCAGTGCATCCAGCGCGTCTTCACCCGTATGGCCAAACGGTGTGTGTCCCAGATCATGCGCCAGCGCCACTGCCTCGGTCAGTTCCAGATCCAATCCAAGCGTCTTTGAGATCGTTCGCGCCACCTGACCGACTTCGATGGAATGCGTCAGGCGCGTGCGGAAATAATCGCCCTCGTGTTCGATAAATACCTGAGTCTTGTGTTTCAGACGACGAAATGCCGAGGCGTGGATAATCCTGTCCCGGTCACGTTGAAAACATGACCGAAAGGCACTTTCTTCTTCGGGGTATAGCCTGCCGCGCGACCTGCCCGGATCGCATGCGTATTGCGCCGTCATGTTCGACCGCCTGTTCTTGTTCCCTGTCCCGGTCGCCCTTATATTCACATCAGTACACAATTCAAAGCGAACCCGAGGGTGACATGCAGCTTCCACCGAAAGTGACAGAACGCGCGTTCGAACGTTTGTCGGAAATTGGCGCCAGCGCCGAAGGCAAAGCCTTACGCGTGGCGGTCGAAGGCGGCGGCTGCTCGGGGTTCCAGTACGAGATCAAACTGGACGAGCCGTTGGCAGACGACCTTGTTCTTGAAGGTCAGGGCGAACGCGTTGTGGTGGATTCGGTATCTTTGCCGTTTCTGGCCAACGCAGTGATCGACTTTTCCGAGGAATTGATTGGCGCACGCTTTGTAATCGAAAACCCGAATGCCACATCCTCGTGTGGATGCGGCACCAGTTTTTCAATGTAAGCTCCCTTGGGCTAGTGCAGTGCACCGGGTCGGATGGCGCGAGCAAAGCCGTGAAAGAACGCTTCGAAATGCTGCGACGAAGTTTCAGCCTGTTCAAGAACCTGCATCGCTTCGGGTGACAGCTTGTCTTCCATGTAAAGGCGCATACTGATCCAATCGCCGCTACGCGCATCATCGAGACTGAACATCGCTTCGGACATTTCACGCATCGGGGTCGCACGGGCGACGTTGCGGTCAAATCGCATCCGATCAAAAACGAAGCCTTTGGCAAATGCGGCATCGCCGACTAGGGACTGATGCCAATTGCACACCAGAAATTCGTGGTAGTCGTCTTGAACACTGACACTGGGACCGTCGGTCACGCTGAACAACGCAGTTTCGCGCTTTAGCCAGTCGGTCCACAGCACTGGCGGCACCTCTCCGGCGTAGTGCATGGCTATACAGATCTCGGACAGAAGGTCAGCATTTTGTTCGATGAACGCAAGGATGCCAGCGAAATGCAGGCTACGCTTGGCGTCAGCATTCAATTGTGGGTCACAGCGGCCATATTCGCTAAGATAAAAGACAAGATGTGTTAGCTCGTAAGCGGCTTTTTTGTTGGGTAAAGCAAAGGTGTCTGACCGCCCCATAAAATAGCGTGCGCGGTCTTCAAGCTGTCGGTCATCCCCATCAGGCGCCACATCGCGTCGTGCCATTAGGCGTACCGCTTCCATTCGCTGCAAATCGGAAAGCTCTGCCCGTGGCAAATCCTGGGTCCGAGCCCAATGGACCAATCGTTCACCAGCATCACCGGACATCCCCAAATCTTCGAGGTCGAGCGTGATCGATAAGAAGAAGCGATAATACTGGGGGAAGAAGTGCAGGCGTTTTTCGACCGTTTGATAAAAATTCGCATAAGCCTCTAACGCTGTATCGCCTGGCTTGGTTGTGGTGCATTCCAAAATATTCAGGACTTCTGCATTTTCCTTAAGCCAGAAAACGTCGTCACTGTGGCGACGATATTCAGCAAAGCAACTCAGAAGCGCGCCAAGGCGCGCTTCTTGCGGGTTGATCCGGGACGGGGGGGTTAGGTGGATGACGTTGGTCATAATCCAATCCTCCTTGGGGGTATAAGGGGACGAGCCACCCCGCCCCGGGTCAAAGCGTCGATTAAGAGCCAGAGGTGAAAAGCGCGCAGCCTTCACCATCTGTGGTGGTTTCGACCATCACCGGGCCGGAACCAGACGTGAACGCCTCGACCGCGTCACCAGTGCGGGCATCAGATGTGGTTGGAGCGGAACCGGACGTGAAAGCCTCGACTGCGTCACCAGTGCGGGCGTCAGATGTGGTTGGAGCGGAACCGGACGTGAACGCCTCGACCGCGTCACCAGTGCGAGCATCAGATGTGGTTGGAGCGGAACCGGACGTGAACGCCTCGACTGCGTCACCAGTGCGGGCGTCAGATGTGGTTGGAGCGGAACCAGAGGTGAACGCCTCGACTGCATCGCCAGTGCGGGCATCAGATGTGGTCGGAGCGGAACCAGAGGTGAAAAGCTCTACTGCATCACCTGTGCTGGCTGAGGTGCCACGCGGAGCAGAACCGGAAGTGAAAAGACCAGTTGCGTCGCCCAACAGGGCTGTCGCGCTGGTGACAGGGCCAGAGCCTGAAGTGAACATATCGACCGCATCCCCCAAACGAGCATCAGCGGACCCCATTGGGGCTGAACCCGAGGTGAATAGTGCTGTGGCGTCGCCGCCGTGAATATCGCCGTGGATGTCCGAAATTTGCTGGTCTTGCAGCGGGTTACTGGTAATCTGGAGTTTACGAACTGCGGTCATGTTGGCCTCCTCTGGCTGGTTTGATGGATCAACGCTGACACGACTAGGTTGTATTTGAGAAGAATAGTTATCGCTTAACGGGTATTTCAGGGAGTTATCCACATGAAGATTCACCCATAGGTTGTTCGACGTGTTGGGCTCCTGAAGTTATCAACAGATGTAAAAAATCTGGGGATAAGTTTTTCGTAGACCGCATCGCGATGCCATTGGGGTTCGTTCAGATCGCACAAATCCGCGAATCTCACGGCCCAAACCCATTCGATTCGACAAGATCCCGGCTTGTCTGGGGTCGTCCTTCTTGGGATAGAGGGGCAATCGGGGAGACCGCATATGAAAATCGCCACGTTTAATATCAATGGGGTCAAGGCCCGCCTGCCCGCTCTGACCGATTGGTTGCGCGACAGCGCGCCGGATGTGGCGCTGCTGCAAGAGATCAAGTCGATTGATGAGGCATTCCCACGCGAAGCGCTGGAGGATTTGGGTTACACGGTCGAAACCCACGGCCAAAAAGGCTTCAACGGCGTGGCAATCCTGTCGAAACTTCCGCTTGAGGATGTAACGCGCGGACTTCCCGGAGACGACAGTGACGAACAGGCACGCTGGATCGAAGCAACCGTGATCGGCGACACGCAGGCGGTGCGCGTTTGTGGGCTTTACCTGCCAAATGGAAACCCGGCGCCGGGGCCGAAATACGATTACAAACTCGATTGGATGAAACGCTTGGAGGCGCGGGCGCGTGATCTGATGGCGGATGAAATGCCCGCATTGATGGCGGGCGACTACAACATCATTCCGCAAACCGAAGACGCTGCCAAACCCGAGCAATGGACAGAAGACGCCCTGTTCCGTCCCGAATCTCGGGCCGCGTTCCGGCGCATCCTGAACCTTGGCTTTACAGAAGCCTTCAGGGCACGCACCCAAGGCGGCGGGCATTATTCGTTCTGGGATTACCAGGCCGGAGCATGGGAACGGAACAATGGTATTCGCATCGATCACTTCCTTTTGACGCCCGCCTGCGCGGACATGATGACCGATTGCTGGATCGAAAGCGCCTTACGTGGACGCGAGAAACCGTCTGATCATGTGCCGGTCTGGGTATCGCTGTCGGCCTAACCCGCAGCACCGCCTTGCGGAATAGCAACGCGCGGCATACATCTTTTCCAAAGTCACAATCGGAGAGCAGCGCAATGGCCATGCAAGCGCAGGAAATCGAAGACCTGATCCGCGCAGAATTTCCCAATGCCAAGATTACCATCACGGATCTGGCTGGGGACGGAAACCACTACGCGGCCGAGGTTATCGACGAAAGCTTCAAGGGCATGAACCGGGTGCAACAACAGCGTGCGGTCTATGCTGCCCTCAAGGGCAAGATGGACGGCTCACAAGGTGAATTGCACGCGTTGGCCCTGACCACGAAAGCCCCAGCCTGATGTCGGCGCGGCTTTGGAACATCTTCATGATCCTGATGATCGGACCATTCGCCTTTTTCACATGGCGATCGCCCAAAGACCGCACGACACACACTGACATGCCAAAGGGCACGGCATGATCGACTTTCTTTCCAACACCTGGCCAATGTTCGCCGCAATTGGCCTTGTCACCCTTATCACTGTCGGCGCCACGATGCCGTATATCCGCAAGGAACGGAAACGCCGCGAAGAGATGGAGCAAGAGAATGACTGACGCGAAACAGATTATCGACGAGACCGTCAAAGCGAATGACGTGGTGCTTTATATGAAAGGCACTAAGTCCATGCCGCAATGCGGGTTTTCCAGCAAGGTTGCTGGTGTGCTGAACTACATGGGCGTGGATTACGCCGACGTGAATGTGCTTGCGGACGAGAACATCCGTCAGGGCATCAAAGAATACTCCGACTGGCCAACAATCCCGCAGCTTTACGTCAAAGGCGAATTTGTCGGTGGATGTGACATCATCACCGAAATGACGCTGTCCGGCGAACTGGATCAGCTTTTTGACGAAAACAGCGTCACCTATGACAAGGACGCAGCCGAGAAGATCCGCGAAGCGAACTCCTAAGCAACTCCGGCTGATCAAAACGACAAACGGCGCCCATTGAGGCGCCGTTTTGCTTTTGCAACCGATGTTGACGCGAAGACGCCCTACCCTGCCTTTTCCTCGACATCACGGGCCAGCGCTTCGGCGCGTGCCGCAATCTCCTGCAGGGACTCCGTCACGTCGGTTGGCACCACGGGGACTTCGATCCGTTCAGGTTCGGGGGGCGGTGCATCTTTTATCGAGCGCAGTTCTGACAGATAGGCCGCCGCCCGATCTTCGCTTTCGCGCAGCTTGTCTTCAAGTCCGGCGGTTTTATCAGCCAGCATAAGACCTGCCATCAAAAGCATCCGTGCTTCCGGGATACGACCGACCTGCTGTGCAAGCACCTGTGCTTCGTTGTCGAGCATACGCGCCGCGGAATGCAGGTATTGCTCTTCGCCTTCCTGACAGGCCACGTCAAAGCTGCGGCCACCGATGTTGATTTCGACTTCGGGCATCAGTTCGCCTCCTCGGATTCAGCAGCGGCTTCCAGCAACGGTGTCAAAGACGCGACGATGGCACGGGTTTCGGACGCCTCGACCGAACGGGCGGCGCGGAGACCTTCCAGTTCGGCAAGCATCGCCTTGTTGATCAGATGCGGTTCGCCAACATTCTCGGCCAGCGCCTTGCGCAGTTCTTCGTTTGTTGCCCTCAGCATCTCGTTCGATTGGCGCAGGCGTTGTAAGTCCAGATCAAGCGCGGCCACATCGACTGTGGGTTTCGTCTCGGGTGCAGGAACTGCCGCGGCCTTGGCTGCCTCGAGTTCCTGACGATGGGTTTCGTGCAGTTTGCGCACCCGTTCCTCAAGCTGGGCATTGGCCAGCTTTTCTTCGTCCAGCGCATCTTGCAGGCGCGCGACTTCCACAGGGTCGATGCCCGGTTCTGTGGGCTCGGCCGCTTGGGGCTGTGCCGCACGCTCCTCAAGCCGCGCCACACCTTGCGCAACCCTGTCCAACGCCGCTGTAATGCGATGTTGCAATTCGTTAATTTGGGTCATTTGCCTGATCCCCGTTTGTTGTTCATCCGACCGGGACAAAACCCCTTCGGACGCATTTTTCCGTGCTCTCGAAACGAATCGCTCCGTCCTCTTAAAGTGAAAGTTTAACAATCCGCGTCCGAAAATGCGCCCCCTTATACACATCTCGCACGGCTGAGCCGCTTGAACTCTGCGTTGACACTGGTATGAGCGCCGACAACGACCCATTTTGCCCCCATCATGAAGGACGAGACGGCCCGTGGATATCGAGACCCTCAAAGCCCAAAACCCCGATCATTGGAACAAAGCGGCGGCAATCCGTGCGCTCACGTTGGATGCCGTATCGGCCGCCAATTCCGGACATTCGGGCATGCCCATCGGCATGGCGGATGTGGCAACGGTGCTTTATGAAAAGCACCTCAAGTTCGACGCAGCCCATCCCAGCTGGCATGACCGCGATCGGTTCATCCTGTCTGCAGGTCACGGGTCGATGCTGCTGTATTCTCTGCTGTACCTTTCTGGCGACCCCGAGATCACCCTGGATCAGGTCAAGAATTTCCGCCAGTGGGGCGCAAAAACTGCAGGCCACCCCGAGAATTTTCTTGCGCAAGCGATTGAAACCACCACTGGCCCGCTGGGTCAGGGCATTGCGAATTCCGTTGGTTTCGCCATGGCCGAAGAAGCACTGCGCGCCCGGTTCGGCAAAAAACTGGTTGATCACTACACCTATGTAATCGCGGGTGACGGCTGCCTGATGGAAGGCGTCAGCCACGAAGCCATCGGCATTGCCGGACGTCAGGAACTGTCCAAGCTGGTTGTTTTCTGGGACAACAACAACATCACCATCGACGGCACGGTTGAGCTTTCGGACCGCACCGATCAGGTTGCGCGTTTCACTGCAGCTGGCTGGCACGTGCAGGAAATCGACGGCCACAACCCGGCCGAGATCGACGCGGCCATCACGGCGGCGAAGAAAGACAAGCGCCCGTCGATGATCGCATGCAAGACGCATATCGCGTTGGGTCACGCAGCGCAGGACACCTCAAAGGGTCACGGGGCACTGACCAATGCCGACCAGAACGCCGAGGCCAAAGCCATTTGGGGCTGGACCACTGGTCCGTTCGAAGTGCCGGCGGACATAAAGTCGGCTTGGGAAGAAATTGGTCGCCGTGGCGCGGCGGACCACGCAGAGTGGAACGCCCGTCTGGCAGAAATGTCGGCATCGCGTCAGGCTGAGTTCGCCCGTACCATGGCCGGTGAAACGCCGAAAAAGCTGTCTTCGACCATCAAGGCGCTGAAAAAACAGATCAGTGAAACCGCTCCCAAGGTTGCTACCCGCAAGAGCTCGGAAATGGTTCTGGAAGTGGTTAACCCGATCTTGCCGGAAACCATCGGTGGTTCGGCAGACTTGACTGGGTCAAACAACACCAAGACCGGTGATCTGGGTGTCTTCGACATCGACAACCGCAAGGGCCGGTATGTCTATTGGGGCATTCGCGAGCACGGTATGGCGTCGGCGATGAACGGCATGGCGTTACATGGCGGCATCCGTCCCTATGGCGGCACATTCATGTGTTTCACCGATTACGCCCGCCCGGCGATGCGCCTGTCGGCGCTGATGCAGGTGCCGACAGTTTATGTGATGACGCATGACAGCATCGGTCTGGGTGAAGACGGCCCAACACACCAGCCGGTCGAGCATTTGGCGATCAGCCGTGCAACACCGAACACATTGGTGTTCCGTCCTGCGGACACGGTCGAAACAGCCGAGGCGTGGGAGATTGCGTTCACTCAGACCAAGACGCCTTCGGTTCTGTCGCTGACCCGTCAAAACTTGGCGACCGTGCGGACCGAGCACAAGACAAAGAACCTGACCGCCCAAGGCGCTTATGTTCTGGCCGATGCCGAGGGCAAGCGTCAGGCAATCCTGATGGCAACCGGATCGGAAGTTGAAATCGCCATGGCGGCGCGTGACATCCTGCACGCCGAAGGGATCGGCACGCGCGTAGTTTCGATGCCGTGCTGGGAGCTGTTCGAAGAGCAGGACGAAGCCTATCGCAAGCGCGTCCTTCCCGGCGGTCCAGTGCGCGTTGGGGTCGAGGCAGGTATCCGCTTTGGCTGGGACCGTTGGCTGTTCGGAGAGCGCGGCAAGCGCGAGAAGTCGGGCTTTGTCGGAATGCACGGGTTCGGCGCGTCTGCCCCGGCCGAAACGCTTTACGAGAAGTTCGGGATCACAGCTGAAGCCGTGGCACAGAAAGTGCGCGATCTTGTCGAGGGCCGCTGGCAAGCTGATCCCCGCGTATAAACCTACGCGAACAAACCTAACCGGGCGGCTTTGAATGCCAGAGCCGCCCGGACGCTGAAGCATCAGCCAAAACACGTTGAAGCGCACAGGTTAGGCGCATCTGTCACCGCAGATGGGTGGCCAAATCCGCGGGCCATGCCCGTTGTGACAGGGTTGGTGGATCGCGGTTCACAACCAATCGCACCGGTTCCCGGTTACAGAAAACAACCAGCTGATCGCCATTTTCGACAAGGGTAAAGCCACGACGCCGCACCTCGTGCAGAAAGGCATCGCGTCCCACATTCTGTTCCACATCGCGAATTGCCCGATGGATCACGCCGCGTCCCACCGCCTTTGCAGAGAACACGTTGCGAAGCCAAGTGTCGGGATCAAGATCGCAGGGTAACGTCATGCATCCGGCATACCGCCAAGACGGTTAAGACAGGTTTAACGACGTTCAGATCCCCTTGGGCATCACCGCTGTCCAGATCGGTGAAATGATTTTCACTCCGATCGGGATCAGGATCAGCCCCCAGATGAACCCGAGCACAAAATCGATCGCCGCAGTAACCGCCCATTCGACAAATCCCTGCCCTGCCCCGACACTCACCGCGATGCCGTGGATTGCGTCTTCAGGCGTGTGCCAGCCCATCTGCGCCACGGAATGTACGATGATGGAACCGCCAACCCATAGCATTGCCGCCGTACCGACCACCGTTAATGTTTTAAGAAGCCACGGCATGAACTTTACAATCCCACGCCCCAAAGCGCGGGTCACGCCAAGCCGACCCACCTTGGTCAGCCACAGGCCAACATCATCCATCTTCACGATCACCGCCACCGCGCCATAGACAGCCAGTGTCACCATGATCCCAACAAGGGCGAGCGTTGCGCCCTGCATCCAGATGTTGCCTTCTTCGATCACTGACAGAGCAATGGTCATGATTTCGGCCGACAGAATAAAATCTGTCTTGATCGCGCCCTTGACCTTTTCTTCCTCGAGATGGAGCGGATCTTCGACGCTGTGGCTACCATCCGGTCCGCCAGAATGGTCATCATGCGGCATCAGCACATGCACGATCTTTTCCGCACCCTCGAAACAGAGGTAACTGCCGCCAAGGATCAGCAAGGGTGGGATCATCCACGGCGCGAATGTCGAGAGAAGCAGTGCAGCAGGCAGCAAGAACACAAGTTTGTTGATTAGTGATCCGCGCGCAATCCGCCAGATGATGGGCAATTCGCGGGCGGGTTCGAACCCTTGTAGGTATTTCGGTGTTACCGCCGCATCATCAATCAGCACACCCGCGGTCTTAGACCCGGCTTTTGCCGCCGCCGCGCCGATGTCGTCGACCGAGGCCGCCGCCACCTTTGCGATGCCTGCAACATCATCGAGAAGGGCCAACAATCCGCTCATACCTACACTCCTTAAACTGGTTGTCTTAACACATAGCGTCCGGGGCCGTGCGCCGCCAGCACGAGACAACCGCCTGCGATTGCCCAGTTCTTAATAAAGATGCTCATTTGCCACGGGTCATCTGGGATGAGGTGAAAAAGGCTCGTCACACCACAATACACCGCCAAAAGGACCGCTACAGGACGCACGGCCCAACCTGCCACCACCATCACGCCAGCCACCGCGTTAAAGCCAAGTGCCACCCAGACCAGTGCTACAGGAAGTCCAAGGCCGGACAGCAACAGCATGACCGGAGTGGGATCAATCGCCTTTTGCAATGCACCTGCCAGAAACAAGACCGCGATCAGAATACGACCGACCAAAACTGCCAGATCAGTCAGCACAGGCACTATTTCCGATTCCACAACATCTCGTCTGTGTTACCGCAAACCGTCCAGCAGCGTTAGCGCAACCATGCTTCTGACCCGCAACTTTTGCGCTAACATGTTGTGAAAACGTGCCTTTTTTTCTTTGCGGCTGCAGCATACCTGCGTATACGAGGCCCAACCTTCACGCAGGAGACATGCCCATGACCGTCACACTTGGAATCAACGGTTTCGGTCGGATTGGCCGCTGCACTCTGGCCCATATCGCCGAGAGTTCACGCAATGACGTGCAGGTGGTCAAAATCAACGCCACTGGCCCGATCGAAACCAACGCACACCTGCTCCGCTATGATAGTGTACACGGACGCTTCGGTGGCGACGTCACAGTCAAGGGCAACACCATGGACCTGGGCCGTGGCCCGATGGAAGTGTTTTCGACCTATGATCCGCAAGAACTGGACTGGTCGGGCTGTGACGTGGTTCTGGAATGCACGGGCAAGTTCAACGACGGCGCCAAGGCTGGCGTCCACATGGAGCGCGGTGCCAAATCGGTTCTGATCTCTGCCCCTGCGAAGAACGTACAGAAAACCATCGTCTATGGCGTGAACCATCGGTCACTGGTCGAAGGCGACACAATGATCTCGAATGGCTCTTGCACCACCAACTGCCTGGCACCGCTTGCCAAGGTGTTGGATGAGGCGCTGGGAATTGAATCGGGCATCATGACCACGATCCATTCCTACACCGGCGACCAACCGACGCTGGATCGTCGTCACGCTGACCTGTATCGTGCGCGTGCTGCAGCCATGGCCATGATCCCGACCTCAACCGGCGCCGCCAAGGCACTGGGCGAAGTGCTGCCGAACCTCAAGGGCAAGCTGGACGGTT
Source organism: uncultured Marivita sp. (assembly GCA_947503115.1). Classification (GTDB taxonomy): domain Bacteria; phylum Pseudomonadota; class Alphaproteobacteria; order Rhodobacterales; family Rhodobacteraceae; genus Marivita. The sequence continues at coordinate 12,765 of CANNCS010000008.1, read as the reverse complement.
CCGCCGTGCGCGTGCCAACGCCGAACGTGTCGGCAGTGGATCTCACATTCTATGCCGGCAAGGACGTCACCGTGGACGACGTAAACGAAGTCGTCCGCGAAGCCGCCGCCACCCACATGGGAACGGTTCTGGCCTTTGATCCTGAACCCAAAGTCTCGATCGACTTCAACCACACCACACAATCTTCGATCTTTGCTCCCGACCAGACCAAGGTTGTGGGCAAGCGTATGGTCCGTGTTCTGGCGTGGTATGACAACGAATGGGGTTTCTCAGCGCGCATGGCCGATGTGGCTGGCGCGATGGGGCGTTTGCTGCACTAAGCGGCGTTACATACCGTGTGAATTAGGAAACCCCTGCCGATCCGGTGGGGGTTTTTCCTTGTGGTCGATCGGTCGTGTCATATCTGATATCAACAACACAGTTTGTTCAACGAGGACGAACATACGTTCGTATAAAAGGCTGGGCTTTGCGCCAGTTTCCCGACGCGCTAAATTGTTACTTGGGGCGACTGGCTTGAAGAGGCGCATAAGACATTGGTATCCTACGCCGATATTTGGAGCCCTCAGGACAGAACCAAGGCGGAACCGTGACATTGAACACCTCCACACGTCCCGTATCGTTGCTGGTCCTGATCGTCGTACAAACCCTCTGCGCGGCGTTTTTCCTCTGGGACGTGGCAGTGGACGGCTTCGACATGGGTGTTGCAGCCTTTCTATCAAGCCACTTTGTTATCGAGCTTTTGGCCGTGTTGGCCTTGATCGCCGGGGTGATTTTCGAAACGCGATACTTATTCGCCCTGCTGGGCCGCAAGGCGCATCTGGAAGAACAACTCGGCCTTGCGGCTGGGGCTTTTCATGACATCGTCGAGGCGCGCTTCGACACATGGGCGCTAACCCCATCCGAACGGGATGTCGCGCATTTCACGCTCAAGGGGTTTGGCATCGCCGAAACCGCCGAATTACGCGGCACCGCCGAAGGTACAATCAAGGCGCATCTGAACGGCATCTACCGTAAAGCCGGTGTTACCGGACGCGGTGCCTTTGTAAGTCTCTTTATCGAAGACCTTATGGCGTTGCCGCAACCCGTCGATACGCAGCCTGCGTGACAAGCGCGTTTGCCTCTGGCATCTTGCAGCCACGAGCAGAGGGGCACGGGCAGAATGACCAACACAATCGCCATCGGTTTGGGGTTGCTGGTTCTGGGTGGACTGGCAGTCGACGCCTTCTTGACCGGCGGTGACGGGTTCATGTTTCTTGCCTCGAAATGGATCGACCTTTTGGAATGGATGGCCTTCTGGCGGTGACATAGCCGCCGCACGGTTGCTTGACAGCTTCGTTGAGTTCTGTTTGTTAGCGGTAACGGAACCCGGCAGAATTATCTGTCCGAACCAGTGAGGGCATCCCAATGAGCACCAAAGTCGCCATCAACGGATTTGGCCGCATCGGCCGCAATATCCTGCGTGCGATCATCGAATCCGGCCGCACCGATATCGAGGTCATCGCGATCAACGATTTGGGTCCGGTGGAGACCAACGCGCACCTGCTACAATATGATAGCGTGCATGGTCGCTTTCCGGTCGAAGTGACGACCGGAGAAGACTTCATCGACGTGGGCCGTGGGCCGATCAAGGTTACCGCGATCCGTAACCCCGCTGATCTGCCGTGGTCCGATGTTGACGTTGTTCTGGAATGCACCGGCATTTTCACCAGCAAAGAGGCGTGTCAGGCGCATCTCGACAACGGGTCGAGCCGAGTTCTGATCTCGGCACCGGGCAAGGATGCGGACAAGACCATCGTCTACGGCGTCAACCATGACAGCCTAACCAAAGACGACATCGTTGTGTCCAACGCGTCGTGCACCACGAACTGCCTGTCCCCTGTTGCATTTGTGCTCAACAACGCGATCGGCATTGAGCGTGGTTTCATGACCACGATCCATTCCTACACCGGCGATCAGCCGACTTTGGATACGATGCACAAGGACCTCTATCGCGCCCGCGCAGCCGCGCTGAGTATGATCCCGACCTCCACCGGTGCAGCCAAGGCCGTCGGTCTGGTCCTGCCGGAATTGAACGGCAAGCTCGATGGCGTTGCGATCCGCGTCCCGACGCCAAACGTATCGGTTGTGGACCTGACCTTTACTGCATCGCGCGACACCACCGTTGAAGAAATCAACGATGCGATCCGCACCGCCGCCAATGGCCCGCTGAAGGGAATTCTTGGCTATACCGACAAATCGTTGGTGTCCTCGGACTTCAACCACGACCCGCATTCGTCGATCTTCCACACCGACCAGACCAAAGTGATGGACGGAAACATGGTGCGTATCCTGAGCTGGTACGACAACGAATGGGGCTTCTCGAACCGCATGGCGGACACCGCCGTGGCGATGGGCAAGCTGATCTAAACGAGTTTTAACCGTTTGGGAAAACTTATAGGCCGGGCGATTTCGCCCGGCTTTTTTCAATTCGACCCTTGCACCAGACGCAAAGCGGCCTTTCCAGCCCGTCAGTTGTGCTGCGCCGCAGCATGACTATCTTCAATACTGTAGCCGGTAGCGCAAACAGACTGCTGGCTCAGGACCATAGAGCAAGGAAAGGACTGACCATGGCCCATATTATGTCTTCCCTGCGGGACCGTCTTAACAAGCGGGCCGCGTACAACCGCACTGTTCAGGAAATCCGGATGATGCCACTTGATGTGGCGCTGGACTTGGACATCTATCCCGGCGACGCCGAGAAGATCGCAGCTCAGGCCGTCTACGGCCGATAATCAACGCCACCACGTTGATACAGAAAACAGCCGCGCATTCCTGCGCGGCTTTTATTATTTTGAAAGATCAAATTTTTTGATCAACGCCTGACGCACCGGCGCTGTGACGAATTTCGATACGTCACCATCCAGCCGCGCAATTTCCTTGACCAATTTGGAAGCAATCGCCTGATGCCGTGCCTCAGCCATGAGGAAGACTGTCTCAACACTATCGTCCAACGCACGGTTCATGCCGACCATCTGGAATTCGTATTCAAAGTCGGCCACCGCGCGCAGACCGCGCACGATGATTGTGGCATCCACAACGCGGGCACAATCGATCAGCAGGTTTTCAAACGGGTGAACAACGATGTCGATCCCGGTTTGTTCAGACAGAGACACGCATTCTGACTCGATCATTGCGACACGTTCGTCGAGATTGAACAACGGCCCTTTATCGCGGTTGATGGCGACACCAATGACAAGCCGATCCAGAAAGGCCGAAGCCCTGCGGATGATGTCGATATGGCCCATTGTGATCGGGTCAAATGTCCCGGGGTAAAGACCGATGCGCATGGGCAGTCTCCGGTAAATCGTCAGAATTGCCCCTGTCTCGCATCAAAACTGCGGGAAGATCAAGCAGATGACCCGATCAGGATCAGTGGCCCATGATCATCCCTTCCAGCGCGTTCCGCTCCATCGCGAGTTCAGTCAGGCGTGCCTTAACCACGTCGCCGATGGTGATCAGCCCCACCAGCTTGCCGTCTTCAAGCACTGGCATGTGGCGAAACCGACCTTCGGTCATCTGGCCCAGAACGTGATCCGCATCGTCATTGCGACCGCATGTCACAAGCTTGGTTGTCATATAACTGTCTGCCGTGTCCGACAAACAGGACGCGCCGCGGCGGGCAAGCTCGCGAACGATGTCTCGTTCTGACAGAATCCCCATTGCAGTCTGTTGGTCGTCAGACACAACAACAGTCCCGATACGCTTTTCGGTCAGAATTTTTGCAACGTCCGCAATACTGGTGCCGGATTTCACCGTCACAACCGCATCGGTGGCCTTGCTTTTGAGAATGTGATGAACTTGCATGGTCTGTCCTCCGGTCCCTTTGCCCCCTCAGCGTCATCACAGACCCGTGTTCTGTCAAGTGCCTGAAAGTAGCGACTCCAACCGCGTCACCTCAGACCGCACACCTTGTGCAAGCGCGGCAGCGAACCGGGTGATCCGATCGAGGCGACGATCTTCGGCATGGCGCACAAGGTAGAAACTGCGCGTGAAGGACAGCGCGTCGGTCAAAACCCGACGGACTCCGGGCGCAAATGGCAGCGCGAAATCATGAGCGATGCCTATCCCGCCATGTTGTCGCAGGAGTTGGATCTGCACCGACGCAGAATTCGACGCCAGCGCGACACGCTCGAGAGAAAGATCGCTCAGGTAATCCAATTCCTTGTCAAAGATCATGTCGGGAATATAGCCGACGATCCGGTGGGTCCGCAGGTCGGCAACCGAAGTAAGCGGTGGACGCGTTGACAGGTAGGTGTCGCTCGCCGCGAGGTGAAGTTTGTAATCGGTGATCCGCTGAAATGACAGCCGCGATGCTGTGGGTGGGCTGACCGTGATCGCCATGTCGGCCTCGCGCCGCGACAGGTTCACAACGCGCGGCAATGCAACGATCTGGAGGTCAAGGTCGGGATTGGCCTTGGAGAGATCCGCGAAAACCCGTGGAAGAACAAAATTCGCGCACCCGTCCGGCGCACCGATACGTATCTGCCCGGTCAAAGTACCCGCGTCTCCGGTCAGGACCGAGCTTGCCCCCTGCATCGCCTGCTCTGCACGCTCGGCATGGTCAATGAGCCGTGTCCCGGCTTCGGTGAGCGTGTAGCCTTGGGGACTTTTTACAAAAAGAGCCTGTCCGATGCTTTCCTCAAGCCGAGCCACCCGCCGCCCGACTGTGGCCGCGTCCATGCGCAACGCCCTGCCCGCCCCGGACAGTGTTTCATTGCGCGCGACGGACAGAAATATGCGCAAATCGTCCCAACTTTGCATCTCGAAGCCTTTGCAATTTTGCAAAACGTATTTGGGATATTGCCCCTTTGCTCCGCATTTTTGCAAGGCTATGCTGCCTGCAAAAGGGAGACTGATCATGAAAGAGCTTACGCATTTCATCAACGGCGCGCAGGTCAAGGGCACGTCAGGCAATTTTAGCGACGTTTACAACCCGGCCACCGGTGAGGTTCAGGCGAAACTGCCGCTGGCCACACCTGCCGAGGTGTCCAAAGCTGTCGAGGACGCGGCCGAAGCACAGGTTGCATGGGGCGCCACTAACCCTCAGCGCCGTGCGCGAGTGATGATGAAGATGGTCGCGCTGATGAACCGCGACATGGATGTTTTGGCCGAAGCGCTGAGCCGCGAACACGGCAAGACGATCCCCGACGCAAAGGGTGACCTTCAGCGTGGTCTGGAAGTGATCGAATACTGCATCGGCGCGCCGCAGATGCTGAAGGGCGAATACACCGACGACGCAGGCCCGGGCATCGACATGTATTCCATGCGTCAGCCGCTGGGCGTTGTCGCGTCGATCATGCCGTTCAACTTCCCGGCCATGATGCCGCTGTGGCATGTCGGCCCGGCACTGGCCTGCGGCAACGCCGTGGTTCTCAAGCCGTCCGAGCGTGATCCCTCGGTACCGCTGATGCTGGCGGAACTGTTTGTCGAAGCTGGTCTGCCCAAGGGCGTATTCCAGGTCGTGAACGGCACCAAAGAAGCGGTGGATACTCTGTTGGATCACGAGATCATTCAGGGTGTGTCTTTCGTGGGCTCCACTCCGATCGCACAATACATCTACAGCCGCGCCACTGCGAACGGCAAACGCGCCCAGTGCTTTGGCGGCGCCAAGAACCACCTGATCGTCATGCCCGACGCGGATATGGACCAAGCAGCCGATGCGTTGGTTGGTGCCGGCTTCGGTGCGGCAGGCGAACGCTGTATGGCGGTCTCTGTTGCGGTACCCGTCGGAGAGGATACCGCAGATCGTCTGATCAGCGCGCTGGTCCCCCGGATCGAAAAACTGCGCGTCGCGCCCTACACCGATGGCGACGATGTGGATTTCGGCCCCGTTGTGACACGCGAAGCCAAGGAACGTATCCTTGGTCTCATCCAATCAGGCGTGGATCAGGGTGCAGAGCTTGTCGTCGACAACCGCGACTTCAAACTTCAGGGCTATGAAGACGGGTTCTTCGTTGGTCCGCACCTGTTTGACCGCGTCACGCCGGATATGGACATCTACAAGCAAGAGATCTTCGGCCCCGTGTTGTCCACTGTTCGTGCAGGTTCTTACGAAGAGGCGCTCAAGCTGGCGATGGACCACGAATACGGCAACGGCACAGCGATCTACACGCGCGATGGCGACACCGCCCGCGACTTTGCGCATCGCGTTAACATCGGCATGGTGGGCATCAACGTGCCGATCCCGGTGCCGCTGGCGTACCACACGTTTGGCGGCTGGAAAAAATCCATGTTCGGCGATTTGAACCAACACGGCCCGGACAGTTTCAAGTTCTACACCCGTACCAAAACGATCACATCGCGCTGGCCTTCGGGGATAAAAGAAGGTGGGGAATTCAACTTTAAGGCAATGGATTGATCTGCCACTAAAATAACATCATAAAGGGCGGAGAAATCCGCCCTTTTTACGTTAGTGTCCCGTGGCAGTCACCGTACAGATCATTCCAGAGCACAACCTCGTCTACGTAAAGTACACGGGCCAAATGTTGGTGTCCGAGACAGCCGCAGCCCTTACCGAATTCGCCAAGCATCCTTTGGCGGGCCCGGGCCTAAGGCATCTCGTCGATCTGACGTGTCTGACCGATATTGATCGAGATTACGCGAAGTTCATGGAACTTCAGGCGGCCAAAGTGGAAACCATGGCAAGTCACGGCATCGAGACATTTATGGTGTATTTGGCAAACACGCCTGTCGGATTGCACGCAGCCAACCTTGGGAAGAACGGATGGACACCGGAAAGTGGCGTGGTGGCCATCGTTGTCGAAAACGAAGATCACGCGCTAGTGGCGCTTGGGTTGCCGTTCGACAGCATTGAAACACTTCTCGAACACAGCAAAGCACATAGTGTTTGACGACAATAGCTGCGGCACAGGCCTGGAACAGACAATTGTTCCGCCCGCGCCTGATTGCTGTTGTTCAGGAATGCGATTAGGCCGCGTTCTCCATGCGGAGATTGACCGCAGTGTTGTTTGACGCGCTGCTGACTGAGGCGCTGCGCCCACCGAATTGAACCGTCACGCAGGAAAGCTCAGATTTCCCGAAGACACGCTATCCAAAACCGACATCATCGTTGTAATGCGGTGCGCATCAAGAGGGTTCGCGGTTCCAGCGGGCAAGGTGATGACGTCGCCATAATGCACACCTGTGTTGCTGACGACATCCGTACTCAGCCGATAGTTCTTTCCGTTGGCGATGCTGAAGGCCGATTGTGCATCGCGCAAAGCCTGCCGAGGGTTGAAGATGGCGCTTGCCAAAGCGCCTGCGGCACGCGCCTGCACAGCAAGGTAATTCGCTTTCCACATGTTGCGCGATGCGAGAATGGCCACGCCAGGCGCGTTAAATGTGACAAATGGCAACCCCATTCGCGAACCAACCACCTGAGCCACAGCGCCCCCTAGTGAATGGCCTGTTACATAAACTGTACCGTGGTTCTTTACTCCGGCCGCGATGGCTTCTCCGATCGGGTACATTGCAGTGTTCATGCCGAGGGTCAGCTGCGCATCTTCGACAAGGTCGGACGCGTTGTCGGTGCCACGAAAGGCCACAACAAAGACGCTGCCGTCGGTGTAAATGACAGTGCGCAAACCAGAGTTGGGTTCGTACATCGGCTCCGCCGCTGTCCAGCGCGGAACGCTCGGAGTTCGGTCATAGGCACCACTGGACATACGGGCGTAATCGGAAATGGTCGGCATCTTTAAATCCTTGTCGGCAATAATGTTAACGACGTTACTTCAGATTTTGCGAAAAACTAACTCCTTTTGAAAACCACCCGGCCAAGCCAACCACAATGACGCAGTAACAGGTTTTGCTTTTTGTACTCTGAACGGTCATTTTGGTGAGATACGAACGGGAGATGTGCCATGCGCGAACCGGCATTCAGCATCGGGATCGAAGAGGAATACCTGCTGGTCGATCTGGACAGCATGGCCTTGGCCCAGGCACCAGAAGGATTGATGGAGGCCTGCGCGGCAGAACTGGAAAACCAAGTCAGCCCGGAATTCCTGCAATGCCAGATCGAAATCGGCACCAAAGTGTGCGCCGACATCAGCGAGGCCCGCGAAGACCTCAAACGATTGCGCAGCACCGTGGCGCGCTGTGCCAAAGCATACAACCTCGCCCCGATCGCGGCGTCCTGCCACCCTTTCGGCGATTGGAAGAACCAGCACCACACCAACAAGGACCGTTACAACGCATTGCAGGACGCCCTGGGCGGTGTGGTCCGCCGGATGCTGATCTGCGGGATGCATGTCCATGTCGGGTTGGACGACGACGCGTTGCGGGCTGATCTTATGGGGCAGATGGCCTATTTTCTACCGCACCTGCTGGCGATGTCCACCTCATCACCGTTCTGGCAAGGCGAAGACACTGGCCTGGCGTCCTACCGGATTTCCGTTTTCGACAATCTTCCCCGCACGGGGCTACCGCCGACCTTTGACAATTGGTCGGAATACGAACGGTCCGTGCAAGTGCTGGTCGATCTGGGTGTGATTGAGGACAGTTCCAAGATTTGGTGGGACCTGCGTCCGTCGCACGCGTTCCCAACGCTTGAGACCCGCATCATGGACGTGCAACCCCGGCTTGAGGACACCTTAACACTGGCGGCAATAAACCAATGCCTGATGCGGATGCTTTGGCGGCTGAGGGTACGCAACCAACGCTGGCGGCGATATGACCCGTTCCTCATCCGGGAAAACCGCTGGCGGGCACAGCGATATGGTGTGAGCGATGGTCTGATCGATTTTGGCCGTGGTGAGATCGTACCGATGGCCGAACTCAATGACGAGCTCATCGGCTTGGTCCTAGAAGATGCGGAAACTCTGCGCTGTGTACGCGAATTGGAACACAGCCGCGAAATTGTTGCCCAAGGTAACGCGACAACCCGCCAACGGGAAGTGGCAGCCAAGGCCAAATCCGAGGGCAAAGATGGCGATGATCAGATGCAGGCAGTGGTAAGCCATTTGGTCGCGGCGTTCCACGACGGGCTTTGACCTTTTGCAAAAGTCCTGAAACAGTTCGCAATTAAACACTTGTTCAATTCATGCATCCAACGGGAGGAGCGGCGCGATGGATTTTGCCCTCACAGAAGAACAATCCGCCATTTTCGACATGGCACATGCCTTTGGGCAGGAGCATATCGCACCACATGCCCGCGACTGGGAAGCGCAAGAAACGATCCCGAAAGAGTTGTGGCCGCAGCTGGGCGAACTCGGGTTTGCAGGGCTTTACGTTTCTGAGGAAAGCGGCGGATCGGGCCTGAGCCGTCTGGACGCGACTCTGGTGTTTGAAGCGCTCTCGATGGCCTGCCCCTCGGTCGCAGCCTTTCTGTCGATCCACAACATGTGCGCCAAGATGATCGACAGCTTTGCCAGTGAAGACATGAAAGCGCGCGTGTTGCCCAAGGCGATGACGATGGAAACCGTGCTCAGCTACTGCCTGACTGAGCCCGGCAGTGGATCAGACGCGGCGGCGCTGAAAACGCGGGCCGAGCGTAGCAACGAAGGTTACACGCTCAACGGCACCAAGGCGTTCATTTCGGGCGGCGGCTATTCTGATCTCTATGTCTCCATGGTGCGCACGGGTGAAGACGGGCCTAAGGGCGTATCGGCAGTTCTGATCGAGGACGGTACTCCCGGGCTGAGTTTCGGCGGGCTTGAGGACAAGATGGGCTGGCGGTCGCAGCCGACGCGTCAGGTGCAATTTGACGATTGTAAAATCCCGGCGGAGAACCTGCTGGGCGAAGAAGGCCAGGGTTTCAAATACGCGATGGCCGGGCTGGACGGCGGACGGCTTAACATCGCGGCCTGCTCTTTGGGAGCGGCTCAAACTGGCCTGACCTCGACCCTCGCTTACATGGCCGAGCGCAAAGCCTTCGGCAAATCCATCGACCAGTTCCAGGCGCTTCAGTTCCGGCTGGCCGATATGGAAATCGAATTGCAGGCCGCACGAACCTTCCTGCGGCAGGCCGCGTGGAAGTTGGACACTGGCGCGCCTGACGCCACCAAATTCTGCGCGATGGCCAAGAAGTTCGTCACCGAAACCGGATCCAAGGTTGTGGATCAATGTCTGCAATTGCACGGTGGCTATGGGTATCTGAGCGACTACGGGATCGAAAAGCTGGTCCGCGATCTGCGCGTGCACCAAATTCTCGAAGGAACAAATGAAATCATGCGCCTGATCGTGGCGCGCCAAATGCTTTCACGGTAGAACTGACCGGCATTGTTTCGCCATAAAGTGTAGTTACCCTGAAAAAGCGGGAATGAGCCGCTTGAATACATTCACTCGATCAACGACAGGCCAGTACCATGACCGATATCTACATTCGCCAAGACGGCCACGCCGGACGCATCACTCTGAACCGACCAAAGGCCCTGAACGCCCTGACATATGAGATGTGCCTCGCCATCGAAAACGCACTTTGGGCGTGGCGGTCTGATCCAACTGTCAAGTTGGTGCTGATTGAGGCCCAAGGCAACAAGGCGTTCTGTTCTGGCGGCGATATCGCAGAAATGTTCGCTACGGGCAGCTCTGGTGACTACGCATACGGTCAGCGGTTCTGGAGAGATGAATACCGGATGAACGCGCTGGTCGCTGAATACCCAAAGCCGGTCATCAGCTTTTTGCAGGGCTTCACGATGGGTGGCGGCGTTGGCGTGGGCTGTCACGGATCACACCGCGTTGTGGGCGAAAGTAGCAAGATCGCGATGCCCGAGTGTGGGATCGGCCTGATCCCCGACGTTGGCGGGTCGTATCTGCTGGCGCGCGCGCCTGGACGGATTGGTGAATACCTTGGTTTGACCACCGACAGAATGGGACCGGGTGATGCGATTTTCGCCGGATTTGCCGATCTCTATATCCCTGAGGACGCGTGGCCCAGCGTCAAGGCCTCGATCTGTTCCGATGGCAATGTCGCGTCACTCCATGCCGAGGCAAATCAACCCCCGGCCTCGCGGTTGCAGGCGGCACAACCAATGATCGATCGCCTGTTTGCAGACCGTACGTTGAAGGACGTGGTTCGCACCCTGCGTGAAGAAAGCGACGAGTTCGCAAAAGAGGCCTTTTCAAAGCTGTCACGAAATGCGCCGCTATCGATGGCGTGTACGCTTGAAATCCTGCACCGCTTGCGCTCTGAAAGTCTTGATATTCGCAACGCATTTGAGCTGGAGTATCGGTTCACCTCGCGGTCTATGGAAAAGGGAGACTTCATCGAAGGCATCCGCGCTGCGATCATAACCAAAGACAAAGCGCCGAACTGGCGTCACAGCCTTGATGGTGTTCCAGACGCCGAAGTGACAGAGATGTTGCGTCCGGTCGAGGGTGAGCAATTGACCTTCGCGCGAAACACACAAGGCATGAAAATTGGGTTTATCGGTTTGGGTAACATGGGTGCGCCAATGGCCGCCAACCTTGCCAAGGCCCGCCACGACGTAACGGGCTATGACATGGCGACCGTGACCGTAGACGGTGTATCAACCGCGCGTACGGCCGAAGATGCGGCACGAGAAGCTGATGTGGTCATCACTATGCTGCCCAACGGCGATATTCTGCGGGCGGTGGCCGCTCAGATCATCCCGGCGATGCGCAAAGGGGCCGTTCTTTTGGACTGCTCGACCGTGGACGTGGACAGCGCCCGTGCTGTGGCCGCCGATGCAGAAGCCGCTGGCTTGTTACCTTTGGATGCCCCCGTATCCGGTGGTATTGGCGGTGCGGCCGCGGGAACGCTGACCTTCATGGTTGGGGGATCGGACGAGGCCTACCAGACCGCCCTGCCCCTATTTGAGACAATGGGTCAAAAGTCGGTTCATTGCGGTTCCTCAGGCAATGGTCAGGCGGCAAAAATTTGCAACAATATGATCCTAGGCGTGACCATGATTGCCACCTGTGAAGCCTTTGCACTGGCGGACAAGCTGGGTCTTGATCGGCAAGCGATGTACGATGTGGTCAGCACATCTTCCGGTTATAGCTGGTCGATGAATGCCTATTGCCCGGCACCGGGGATTGGGCCGAAAACGCCCTCTGACAATGGCTATGCACCGGGTTTTGCTTCGGAATTGATGCTCAAAGACCTTCGATTGAGCCAGCAAGCCGCCGACGCATCGGACGCGGACACACCTCTTGGGCAAGCAGCGACTGAGCTATACCGACAGTTTGTTGAAGAGGAAGAGGGCCTTGGCCGCGACTTTTCAGCGATGCTGCCGCGATTTGAGAAACGCGGGCGCGGGTAGCCGCTCGCAATAACTAAAGATACTAAAGCTTGCCGAAGGTTTGCCCAAAAGTTAACTAAATTGCTACAAAAGATTGCCGTCTTGCCGAGGCAAACCAGTGAAGAAACTGGTCAATGGCAAGGCGGCATCACATGCCTATCGCGCAAGAACTTCCAATCGACATCAATGCCACTGCTTTGCAGATGGCCAATGCGATCTTTGGCTCTGGTGTCACGGTCAGCAGCGCAACCTATTCGGGTGATTTTCGGTCTTCTGGGATTTACAGCAGCGGTGACACGGTGTCGCCGGGTGTGGTTCCCGGTGATACAGGTGTCATCATGTCGACCGGGTTGGTGGCAGATTTCACCAACAATTCGGGCACCACTAATACCAAAGGGGCTGGCTTCTGACTCATTAGGGATTTCTGAGGTTCCCAGCTCGCCCGCGCGCTGATTCCATGGCCGGCAAAGGAGTTTCCGATGCCTGCCAAAGTTTCCCTTCGCACTGACTTCACCGCCGACGATCT